>JADDOQ010000019.1:8313-9803 GCA_016782315.1 Nitrososphaeraceae archaeon
TTAGGGTCCACTATTGATGGAGGGTTTGCAGAGTATCTACTGATTCCCAAAATGATTTTTGATATTGGTGGCGCTGTTCCAGTATTAGATAACATTTCAAATGAAGAGGCCGCCCTAATCGAACCATTGGCTTGCTGTTTAAACAGCATAAATCAGATAAAAAACCTTGACTTTGATTCTGTGATAATACTTGGGGATGGCCCCATTGGAATAATGCAACTAATGTTGTTAAAGAGATTTTTTAAGGTAAACATAACCATGATAGGAAAAATAAAACACAGACTAGATTTAGCTAAAAAACTAGGAGCAGATATGACCATTTTAATTGATGATGAAAACAATTTGGAAAAATACAAGGAGTCAATAAAAAATGCCAATAACGGATTTTCTCCGAATATTATATTTGTATCAAACAATAATCCCAATTCCTTGAATCTGGCACTAAAACTGGCTAACAAAAATGGGAAAATAGTTTTATTTTCAGGAATAAAAAACGAGAATACAAAAAATGAAAATACATTTACCATAGATCCCAACTTTATCCACTATAATCAAATCTCTATTTTCGGTAGTTTTAGTTCAACACCAAATAACATGATTGAAGCTATGAATCTGGTTAATTCCAAAGAAATTGATATGAAGTATTTGGTGACCCACACCTTTTCACTAACCAAATTAAAAGAAGCCCTTATCACGGCAGAATCCTTTAAAGGATTCAAATCCATAATTAACAATTTTAGCTAATACAAATATAACCAAAGATAATTATTATTATTATTATTATTATTATTATTGCATTTATTGATAAAAGATTGTTTCTCAGATTACCAATGAAATTTATTTTTCCAATGCAAAATAATTGTGAAAGGAAAAAACTTTGTGTATCTATATGCATTTACCAGACCCAGATCAATGATTATTTATATGGCCTCGCAAAATATTTTCGTACATATGGCCTATACAGATAATAAATTATTATTGCATTTACAACAAGCCCAACAATAGAAAAAACATTTCCATTTACCATGTTAAGTAAATAACCTGCAGCACCAAATCCTGACAATATCAAAAGCAATGACCATGACCAACCTTTCCTCTTATACAATCCAAATGAAACAAGAATTGAAGTAGTACCAAGAATTAACAAAAATGCAGGACCCATTAGTGCAAGTGGTCCATGGGAAATCAAAACAATAAAAGAAAAAATCGACATTGTTAATAAAATTAATCCACTAATAATAGTCAATATGATAATAATTACAATACCCTTAGGGATTTTTCTACCAGTTTCTTTCATATGCCAAGATAGGTAATGTTGTGAGGATATTATAACTCTATAAAAAAATTTTATTTACCTTTAGTATGGTGTTTTTAATTCCAATAATAGATTATCATAAAATCAATACCGCCGATTTCTTCTATCAAGTTAATTGTATTTACACAATCATTGTTGCTAACTCTTTATAACAATTTTCAGCGTAATAGATTAA
>JADDOQ010000019.1:9946-17210 GCA_016782315.1 Nitrososphaeraceae archaeon
GTAATAGATTAATGTATTGCCATTATTGAAGTATTATAGTATGGCATTTTTATCATACAATAGTTTTTATTACAAAAGTAAAGATGACATTAAGAACCTATCACCGACTTTCTGATTGGCAAATACTTAACAGCAATTAAAATATATGTCAAGGAAAAATGCATATTGTTTATTGTATTTGCGTTATTAGTTAAGTAATATTTTCAGACAAAATGAAAAAAAAAGACAATAACTGTAAAAAAACTATCTGCAAGAAATATCAAAAAAATTCATTATAAAATTGAAATGAAGAAAAAATACAAAAGGGAAACCTTTACAAATCTTAAATAATCAATTTCTTTATTTTTTTTTATGGATCGTCGAATTAAAATAATGGACAGCAATCAAAACATTGTAATTTTTTATGGATCTTTCTTCATGATTATTACCCTTTTATTAATTTCTTTTTCATCGGAAAAACAACAACTACTGGTAGACTGCCCTCAGCATACGCTCAAGGTTTTGTATTTCCTGGCGAGAAACCCACTATATCTGTGATTGGAGAAGCTGAAAGAAAAATATTACCAGATGAAACCAAGGTATCCCTCGCAGTAGAAAATACTGAAGATAATGCGAACCTAGCTAGAAAAAACAATGCAGAAAAAATTGATAAAATTATTACAGCCTTAAAAAATAATGGACTGGCCAATGAAAACATTTCAACATCAAAATTTGAAATAAGACCAAACTATGATACCGCAAACAATAACTTTGAGAAAATTGTTTCATATACCGCATTAAACAAGATAATGTTAACAACTTCTTCAAATGCAAATATTTCCTCATTTATCGATTTTGCAGTAAATGGTGGGGCTAATCGTGTTGACAGTATAGAGTTTACTTCATCCAAAAAGGTTCTTAACGAAAATTTCAAGGAATTGTTAAAAGATGCATTCACTGACGCAATTCAAAAAGTAGAGATCTTATCTAATGAGGGTAATTTTTTAATAAATGGGGTGAAAAATATTGATCTTGCTCAAAACAATGGCTACAATCCGCCCATACCCTATTACACACTTGATCAAGAAAGAATGTCATCCACTACTGAAAAATCAGATGTCCCACCTACACAAATAATCCCTCAAGAAAACACACTATCTGTTACCATACCCATAATTTTCTTCATTGACAATATCAACAGCAATAGCAACAAAAGTGTAAACCAAACCCAATGATTGTTCGGTATTAAGTAGTTCTAATGCTTGATACGCATTACTTTTAATGTTCATTTTGATGATTTTGTTGTTATTATAACTTTAGTTACCAATAATGAAAACATAATAATAATACAAATATGACATCGCGAATCTTTAATAAACTATTTATGAAAACATTATAATTCACTGTTAGTTTATTTTTTTATAACCCATAGATCATTATCATTAATTTTCCCTAAAAGCGGTCTAAAACTATGCACATGCAACAATATGTCCCCTCTTTAAAGAATGGCGCTTATAATTTTCAACAAATCAAAATGTAAAGTATTTGGCAAAATCTTTATGGAATAGTATAGCTCAAAATATGCAAAAAAGTTTCTTAAATTGCCAAAAAAACAATTTGCCAAAAGCCACATCTAAGGCAGCGGTATTAGATTTAGAGACAACGCGATACTTTTTTTGGAATTGTCTTTTGCAACTTTAAATGAAAATATTACAGGTATTACTGCTGTAATGAAACACAAACAACAAAAATGAAAATAAGAAATCAAATGAATTTATGTTTGTGTTATCTTTAGTAACACTATTTATATTGAGCCATCTTTCTAATTATTTCAATAAAACATTTTGTTGCTTTGTTTAACAAGTCAATATTCGTAAACTCATTCGGTGAATGCATTTTATTAAGCAAAACAGTACTTCCTATGCAAATTGAATCAACATTCAATAGATTCTTAAAGCTATACATAGGCCCAGTGCCAGGTGAAGAGATGTTTAAAATAACGTCGCTAAACACTTTTTTGGCAGCGTCTACAACCAAATCAACATACTCATTATTAAGCGGCGTTCTATATCCGGGTTCACCACTTATAAATGATATTTCCAGTTGCTCTTCAGAGTAACCCTTTGACCTAATGTAAGAAACCAATTTGTTGAATTGTGTTTTTGGGTTCATATTTGGGATAAGTCTAAAATCAATCTTTGCAGTAGCAGTTGATGGAATAATTGTCTTTACACCTTCATTTGCATATCCAGAAAATAAGCCCGATATATTGCATGTTGGCGCTGTTGCCAGGGATTTTTTTTGCTCAAAACCAGAGGGATCATTAACAAATGTGTTTATCCCATATTCTTTTTTAAAAGAATCACCATCAAAGAACTCTTTTGCTATTTGTTTCAATTCTCTTTCACTTGGTTGTTGCACATCATCAAACCACCCGTCAATTAAAATTTTACCATCATTGTTGTCATATAATAGGGATAGAGCTTGTACAAGTACCCATGCTGGATTCTCAATGGCCACGGCAAGGCTGGAATGAACATCTCTCAAAGGTCCATTTACCTTTAGCTCAACATTGAGAATACCCTTTTGACCTAGAGATATTATGACTCGCCCTTTGTCATCGATATAACCACTTTCCCAAAATACAAGATCACATTTGAATTTTTCAGCATACTTTAACAAAAACTTGTCTAAATTAGGGCTTCCAATCTCCTCTTCGCCTTCGATTAAAAATTTTATGTTGCAAGGAACATCGCCTGTTTTTTTTAAAAGGAATTCAACCGCTTTCAGCCTGGTTATTATCTCGCCTTTGTCATCAGATGAGCCGCGACCAAAAACCATATTTCCTTCAACCTTTCCGCTAAAAGGGTTTTCGTCCCATTTATCAATAGGATCGACTGGCTGAACATCATAATGGTTATAGAACAAGATTGTTTTTCCATTTGGATTTGATTTTGATTTTACCTCTCCATATACCAAAGGTGCAACGGTTAAAGCACTAACTTGGTAATTTTTGATGCTAGATGGTTTTTCTAAATATAATAACTCTGTTTTGATTCCGGCTTTATTCATCATGTTTGATAAAACCAGAGCGCATTCTTCCAACCCCTCGTTTATCGCAGAGACACTGGGCTGCCTGATCAGGATTTGCAAGTCAGATATCATTTCATCCATATTTTCATCAACCAGTGATGATGATAATACAATACTATCAGGCTGAGTGGTCGTCATATGTTGCTAAATCACCCGAACCTCCATTTACAAAAAACATATAAAATGAACCCCTCCCATCTTTATACTAAACTGATTGTTTTAGCCGCTAATCACTTTTAACCTTTTGTATGGAATCTATGGTATGTTTATTATGTGAAATTAACATATTACGTTATATTTTTTTATTGTAAATTATAATAGGGGCGAATTACTTTTTGTTTTCTCCCAGACATGTTGAATGATTTCCGAAACAGTTTGGGTAACATTCCCATTGTATGTTTTTTCCCATAATCTAGAAACATAAATTGCTGGTGAAGTTTTGTTATTTAACCTTTTATCTAAAATACCTATAAACTCAGATCCCAAACCCAAGTCTGTCAAACCCTTTTTTGCAACATCTAGTTGAGACCTCACTGTTTCTGAAATGTCAAAATGGGTTCTAGCTTCATAGCCAGACCTGATTACAGCCATCCGCTCTTCGCGTATGGATGATAGAGGCCTTAGGGGCTTGTTCTCCATAATAGACCTATAAAGGAACCCAATGAAAAACTCAATCATTGCAACCATTTCCTTTGGAGTTGGCTGAACAGACATTATTCTCGTCTCAACTCGGTAATACTCAGAATTTAACCTAATTCTAAGATCGTCATGCCTGTCTTTTTCCAAACCAAAATAGTCTTTTGCATTTGGTCTAGTCCCAGAAGTAATGTAATCAATATAGTCTTCCAACTTATCCAAATACCTAGGTAAAGCGGGAAAGCCAGATGTTTGCTGTTCAGAGTGATTGTATAAATAAATTCTTGGTGCGTACAAAGAGAATAACCTGCCTGCAAACAGTCTGCTGTTTGATCCTATTAATAGAGCTGAAGGAATTAAATTGAGGATGTAATTGAACATACTTGTGGTATAAATTGGATTCTTTCCCTGCAAATGCAGATGAAATCCCTGTATGGCCGTTGCTATATCACGGGCTTTGAATTTTTGCCCCTCAAGCTCTATGTCGGGTATTTTTCTTTGTTCATTGTATAAAGCATGATATCGCTCTTTGTTTGTTATGTATTTTCTTTTAAATATATATGGAGATGGATTTCCGCCTAAAAAAACTGGTATTACATTTCTATTTTTATAAACCTTCTTAACGGATATGGAAAGAAAATCCAAAAATCCTTCAAAAAATGAATTAATGCTAGAGAGATTATGCATCGATATCGGATCGGTCCTTATTTCAAATTGACATTTTCCGTATTCAGAATCGACATCGTATTTAGAGCATAGCTCTTTAATTAATGGATGAGCATTTACTGGCTGTGCTTTATCATCCAGTAAGCAGGCTTCGACCTCTACACCCATCCTGTAACTCTCATCAATTCTTTGATGATCATCTTGAATCCTTTTTTTTAATTCAAGGTATTGATCCGCCACATAGTTACTCAATTTAACTGGGATTTTCCTCTAAAGATTATATACAGCAAAATTGTTTATTAATATGTTTATAGGATTTTCTTTATGTATTATTCGATATACTTATATAATCAACATTTAATCCCACATTTCAACATATAAACATCGAGAATTACAGCAATTTTTTAACAAAAAAATGTAATCTCTAATCGGTGGAACTAACCAATCCTTTTTGCTTTCTGTGCGCTATAGTTATTTCCTTATGGCATCTGTAGCATAATGTTCTTAGATTATCTTTATTGTGGAAAAACTCTAATACTGTTTTGACTTTGTTTTCCAGCGAGTCAAATCTATATCCAAAATTATAATAATGTGATTTGGGCACAAGGTGGTCGCATTCAAGCCAATTTTGTTTTAGTTTATTGAAACGTTTTTTCTTGTGCAGTTTTATCCCGCATACCTGGCAGGTAAAATTATCTCGCTTTAAAATGCTATTTCGTACTTTTCTCCAATAAAAGTTAGAGTTATACCATTTAGTAAACTCTTTATTGCATTTTTTTGAGCAATATTTTCTGTAGGGTTTACATACCTTATTATTACAATTAAGGTTTCTACACAAGGGTTCACTATTCTCATCATATTTGTCAAATTCTTTTATATAGACAATAAATTTATTTATAGGCCCAATTTTGTCTGATTTCATAAATGAGATACTTTAGTATTATTTAATTCGGGTAATAAATGAGTTCTTTGTTGGCAAAAATAAACATTTAAAACAAGATAAACAGACACAATTCAATAAGCTAAGTTGAATATCAGCAAACAGATTCAATTCCCAAACAGGTTTATTCTTGTAGTCATATTGGTGCTTTTGGGTTTAATTTTTTCATTAATGATGTTAGGTGTATATCTTTCATCTGTAGGTCAAGGCCTATCGTGTTTGACTTGGCCTACATGTCCTAACGGGTTTAACTTTCCGCCTCCAGAGTATTTTTTGGAGCATTTCCACAGATCTCTGGTTTTAGTTGTTGCCATAATTTTGTATTCATTTACTGTATTTTCTTCCTTGAAAGTTGGCAATAAAAATTTTAAGGTTAAATTAATCATTGCATCACTACTTTTAACTACTCAAATAATATTGGGTTGGGTGATGATCTTAACTAGATTGAACCCAATAGTTGTTGCCTCTCATCTTTCTACAGCGGTAGCACTGTTTGGGATTCTTCTTGTTACCTTATTGTCGGTTTATAATGAACTGCAAAGCAACAATGTTAAAAATTAGATCATATCGTATCATATTTTTGTTAATTTTAACATATTCAAAATGTCAATTTCCATTCCATACCGATTTTCCTGCATTTTCATATGGCCATAAATCTTTATCAAATCAAAAAAGTTTTTGAAAACGCTAAAGTTATTTGATATTTTCATTTTTATAAAGTTATAGACAATCGTATAAATCTTAAATTTTGTCAATATCTCCTTGTAATAACTATCTAAATTATCCAAATTATTAATAAAAATATCCGCGCAGATAGTTGATGGTATAATACCTTCTCCAAGTAATGGATAAACTGTTCCTATCGACTCACCAACACCAACAGTTTTTTTTCCATCGCTAAATGGAATGCATTTTGAAGGGGGTGTTATTCTAACCGGTCTGCCCACCTTTTTTATTATTGTGCATGCATATTTCTTTAAAAAGAATTCAAGAAATTCATTGGTGTGCTTTCGCCTAAAATCCCCAGATCCTATATGGGCATAACCGTTACCCAAAGGAAAATACCAAAAATAACCAGATAGCGAAGGAAATGCTTTAAGGTAAAAGTCATCAAAAGGAATGTTTTTGTCATATTTTACTTTGTATTGGATGCAGGGAATCCACAACTCGTCTTTTAATTTCGGCAAATAGTGTCTATGGAATCCTGTCGAATCAACAATCAAGTCAAAATCTTGCTCTAATTGGTTCTTCTCTGGGACTTTATTGAAAACTATATCTGTTCCTTTTATCATATCCTGAATAAGTTTTAATTTGTCATAGCTTACCATACCCTTTAAGTTGATATTCATACAGTTATTCCCATCACCACCACCACAATCACCCTCATCATTGCCTTTTCCAACATCAACAGTCATTCTTTTTCCGTCATGCAATACATAATTCTTAAAATCAAGCCCACATTTTTTAGCGTATTTACTCATAACATTATCGCATGTTGCCCAAGCACAAACAGCATCATGATTTTTCTCTTCCATTCGCTCAAATCCAGTGACCTTAACATCATGGAAACTGCTTAACTGATTCATCAAATAGGCTCCTGCCACGCCTATTCCTATAATGGCAACCTTCATAGTTGTTGTACATCAACACAATCCAACAAATAAATTGATATCATCAATCCAAAGTTTAAGAATATAAGCACCAAAATAAAGTAATATAAAATGAAGAAAAGAATAAGAAAAAACACCAAAATGCCAGGTTCCGCTCGAGTAGGTATTGCGCTATTGATTATGGGGGCAATAATTGTTGGTCTTGGTACGTTTCAAAACAGGCAAGCACTATCTTTGTATGGGTTAGTGTTCGTTGTATGTGGATTTTTCTTATACTTTGTGTCTGTATCGTATGTTAAAAAACAGCGGGAAAAGCAAAAAAAGCAAAAGTGACAATTAC
>JADDOQ010000019.1:17221-23466 GCA_016782315.1 Nitrososphaeraceae archaeon
TAATAACAAATGGGTTTGTTAAATGGCAATTCTTAAATTGAACAATAAGATCTTTATCAACATCAAACTGTAACCCAATTTCAAATTAAAAGTGGTATATTGCTCAATATTTGCAACATGTGTTAATATTCGGGTCATAGTTTCCTTAATTATTAAACGTATTAAGGAAAAGATTATTTCAGGATTACAAAAAAATTCAAAAGGGTTAAAGAAACAAGCATATTTATTGGATGAAAATAGCGGGTTTGAATGGCCTTGAGAATTTAGCTTTATTAGCAGGGTCTATGATTTCTTTTTGCCTTTCCCTATAGATTAGAATATTTTCTGGAGAAACATTATATTCCTTTGATAATAGAGAAACAGCATCATAAAGCGGTTCAAGCTCATCAAATCTACCGATATTAAATCTCCTTTCCCTGTCAACAGGAGCCAAGGAAAGGATGTCATCAAGTGTTTTTTTTATAAAATCAGTATTGTTCTTAATAATGTTCTGTTTTTTAATATCCTTATTTGAGTTTGACAATAACACCCTCATTACTTCACCAAAGTTTTTGTTGATGTTACGGGTAACCAGTATATTTAAGATTTCATAGTACAAATGGTTTTTGTCTTCCGAAGACAGATAAATGAAAACTTTATTTATAGAAATATTTTTTGTTACCTTTATAATTTTGTTTAAATCATTAATTATATTTGATATAAACATTTCATTTTCCTCATATACACTATCATTTGCCAACTCACCTTCAATTGATGGCCATGAACTGTCGAAAATAGAATTATCGTTACCATACTTATGCCATAATTCCTCCGAAAGGAAAGGGCAAAAAGGCGATAGAAGTTTAATCCTTTTTGTTAAAAACTGATGGATAATAAATACATCTTTTTCGTTTTGGTATAACCTCCCTATTTTGGCATATTTTCTTTTTTCATACCAGTCAAAGTCTTTATCCATTAGATAGAGAGCAGTGTTAAGGGCCTCCCTTATTTTTAATCTGTCAAAAGAATTTGAAATCTCTTTTATGTAATATTTGATTCGCCTAAGTAGCCACTGGTCTTCTAACCCCAGGTTAACCGAATCAAGAGAATTTTTTTTGTCATCATTATCCACCATATTCTCTATGAATGATTTGTTATCATCATAGAAGGTACAATAAAACGTATACACATCATTTAATTTTGAATATATGCCTTTGAGCACAGAGAAAGAGAAATCAACATCCTGCAACAATTCACCTAAAACCAGCATTGCCACCCTTATTGAATCTGCACTAAACTGTTTGATTGCGCTTCTCAGTGGTATGATGTTTCCCATGGATTTTGACATTTTCTTTCCATCCATCAAGACCGAACCATTGACAACAATTTGTTTGGGCCAAAGGTTTGGCCCAAACAGTATGGCATGATTAAATATAAAAAACGAAAGATGATTAGGTATAAGGTCTCTGCCAGAGTGCCTTGAATCTAAGGGATAGTAATACTCAAACTCTTTTTTGATTTCATGGGATATTTTTAAAAAACTCTCCAAAAACGCCTTTCCATTGTTGTTGCTTTTTTTAAAGCCATCATCAGATGAGGTAACAATGCTTCCGTCATCTTTTATTTTACCAAAATACTTGTCTTTTTTATTGTATAATACATAATCAAAAAAAGATTCATCTATAAAATTCTCATAGTTTTCCAAATCTTTTGTATTTACATATTTTGCAATAATGTAATAGATCATGTAAACAACTGAGTCAGACAGGCTTTCAACAATCCAATCTTTATCCCACGGGAGGATTGTGCCAAGCCCAGACTTTCTTGCGCAAGCCCTCTCCCGTAACCACTCAAAAACATTCTCAAATTCCCCGATTATCTCATTCGGTATTATATCCATTTGGTGTAAGCATTTACTAGCTAATGCTTTCCATTCTTTATTACCATAGTTTAGAAACCATTGGTTATTGAGAATTTTTACGTAGCACATGGATCCGCATCTACAAAACACAGTTTGGTTTGTCAATTCGTAAAAAATTATTGATTTGTTTGCTCCTAAGAGCATTTGTTTGATTTTTTCTTTAGCGGTTGAGACGGAAGTGCCAGATATTGGGGTTTTGTCATTCATTTTACCCCCATAAAACTCCAAGTTATACAAATCAGAAGTTGCCTTTTCCAGATTAGGGTCATTTTGATCTTTAATAGAGTATTTGTTGACAAAAACTTGTGAGGGTATTATTGATGATTGATTTTCTTGTTTGGAATCAGAAGATTGTTTGATATGGGGTTTTATTTTATCGTAGGGAGAGTCAATTATTGTTATTGGTCTTATTTCACTAACATCTATTTTATTTGGCAGGGCATTACCTGTTTTTTTAATATCAATCAGGGCCTGTAAATCAAATGGAGCATGGGCAGGGACTGACATCACTATTCCACTACCCTCATCCACAGTGACAAAGGATGCAGGTAGTATCGGTATCATGGAGTTAGTTAGAGGGTTACGGATATGTCGCCCTATCATGCTAGACCCCCTTATTTCAGAAAGAATTGTTATGTTAAAGTTCTGAAATCCTAATTTTTTTGATGCGGGTTCACTTAGTAGCCAAGTTTCAATGTTGTTCACCAGAACTTTAAAGTATGTTTCATCAGGGTTTATCCATAAATTGGTAGCACCAAATATAGTTTCAGGCCGTAATGTTGCTACGGGTATAGACATATCCTCATCGGACAGTTGGAATTTTATTAAGACGTATTCTGTAAATGATGGTTCGATATCCCCTAAAGTATCATGTTGACTTACGGGGTTTTCATCGTTTGGGCACCAGCCAACAGGATGAGAGCCTTGTTCTATTACCCCAATCTCCCTTAAGGTTTTGAATTGCCATGAAATGAATTTTTTATATATTGCGTCAATTGTAGTGAACTCCCTTCTCCAATCGATTGAATATCCCATTTCAATCATGCCTAACTTGATTTCATTGTGAAAGTATTTTGCAATATTTAATGGATTTGCAAAGGAGTTGATTGTATTCTCATCAATACAGTAGATATTTTTAAAATTGTCAATAATTTCAATGTCCCCTGATTGTACTCTTTTTGACATACCAAGTATTGGAGTTCCGGTATAGTGGAATCCCATAGGAAACAGTACGTTAAAGCCCTTTAGTTTATGATAACGGGCATGGACATCAGCCAAAGTGTATGTTCTGCCATGCCCAATATGCTGTGGAGAATTAGGATACGGATAGGCCACTGTGATAAAGAATTTCTTTTTAGAGTTATCAACATCCGAATTATTTGTTTTGTTTTCGTCCCAAAAACTCAACCATTTCTTTTCAACCATATGCCAAAAATTTTCACTATTGTTATCGTAGTCATTGTTCTTTGAGGTATCACCAGCACCAAATCCAGATAACATTAACTTTAATCAAATAATTATGCGGATTATTTAGTTTATCGATGAATTTGAGGTAAACATACTAAAATTAAGGCTATCCAATTTTTTTTACAGAAAAGCCAAGATCAATGGTTGGGAATTTGCAGCAGTTAGTAGTAGCTGCTGTACCTTATTTCGGGGATTTTAGCAGTAATGCCGCTTGTTTTTGCCAATCGGAACAGTGTAGAAATCGAGTTTTTTCCCTCTTCTCCCATATCAACTGTAAAGTCATTGACATACATTTTAATAAATTTTGAAAGCGTGTTTTTGGATGTATTTCTTCCATATTTGGTTGAAAATTCAACTGCTTTATCTAAATTTTCCAAACTGTATATAATGGAATTTTTTAATATGTTGTCAAATTCAACTATTTGATGATAACTAAGACGCTTGGTACTGGCAACATTTATTCCCAATGGAACAGGCAAACCATTAGTTTTTTTATTCCACCAAATACCCAAATCAAATATTTTGTTTAATTTCAATTCAGAAAATGTGATTTGAGATTCATGAATAATTAACCCATAGTCAACCTTATCAAGCAATACCGCATTTGGAATTTCACTAAAAAGCATCTGCTGACAGTTTAGTTTACCAAAAGCTATTGACATTAATAGATAGGCAGATGTCATTGACCCTGGTATTCCAATTAATCCCTCCTTTAATTTATCAATAGAACGGTTTTTAGACACTATTATCGGCCCATAGTTAATTCCGAAACTTCCTCCACTATTTAATATCGCATAATCAGATAGGTATGCATAGGCATGGGCTGAAATAGCAGTTATTTCCAGCTCATGATTTAATGCTTTTTCATTTAATTTTTCTATATCCTCTACAACATGCTCGATTTGAAACTCTCCTGTAGAAATTAAACCCGATTCTATACCGTAGAACATAAAAGCATCATCAGCATCAGGTGTGTGTCCTACCCTTATTTTTATAGGCATCATATAACATTTTTTTAGTATATATATGTTAATTATAAAAGTTAAAAATTCATAATTACTATATCACTCAAATAAAAAAAATCAAATAGATGAATATTCGCATTCTATTCATGGATACATATTTAGATAATTAACAAGGAACGTTTAATAATCCTAAAAAAACTTTTTTGATTTATACCATGCCGAAATTTAAATCGACACAGGATATTATTAGGATTATTGGAAACAGAGACCAAATTAGGAATTTTGGTGTAATTGCTCACGTTGATCATGGGAAAACCACCATGAGTGACAGCCTATTGGCCGCATCTGGAATTATTTCCCCCAGTGTAGCAGGACAAGCCCTTGCCCTTGATTCTATGAAACTTGAACAAAACAGGCAGATGACAATTAGAGGGGCAAACGTCACTTTATTTTATGAAAGCGATGAAGGTAAGGAATATGTTATAAATATGATAGATACTCCTGGTCACATTGATTTCACAGGAAGAGTGACCAGAGCTTTAAGAGCCATTGATGGAGTAGTTGTTGTTTCTGATTCAGTTGAGGGAATCATGACCCAGACAGAAACAGTTACACGCCAAGCTTTAGAAGAAAGAGTTAGACCTGTTTTATACATTAACAAAATTGACAGATTGGTAAAAGAACTGCGATTAGATCCAGTAGCGATGCAAAAATGGCTATCCAATATTATTGCCGAATTCAACAGATTAGTTGATTTATACGCAGAACCTGAGATAAAGGAAAAATGGAAAGTAAGTATTCAAGGTAATACTGTTGCCTTTGGTTCAGCCAAAGATAGATGGGGATTTAATTTTCATGTTGCCCAAACAAAAGGTATAAGCTTCAAAGATGTTTACGATGCATATACATCAACTGACACCAATGCGATAAAGAAATTGGCTGAAAGAGCACCTTTGCATGATGCTGTTTTAGGTATGGTTGTTCAACACCACCCTCCACCTCATGTTGCTCAAAAGTATAGGATACCAAAGATATGGCCCGGCGATTTGGATTCAGATATTGGAAAGGCTCTGATAAATTGCGACGAGAAAGGTCCTGCATTGATGATGGTAACTACGATAAATGTTGATCCCCAGGCAGGAAGAGTTGCAACTGGTAGGCTATTTTCGGGTACAATTAAGGATGGTGATGAAGTGTACCTGATAGATTCCAAGAGGGTAGGAAAGGTTCAATCTGTAAATATCTATATGGGCAATACTCGTGAAGTAGTAAGTGTCTTGCCATGTGGTAATATTCCTGCATTACTTGGGCTTGATTATGCCGTGGCAGGAGAAACAATATCAACGGTCAAAAAGGTTAACCCATTTGAATCCATCAAATATGTTTCTGAGCCTGTGGTTACAATTGCAGTTGAACCAAAACATCCCAAAGATCTTCCAAAGCTTGTAGAAGCATTGCGAAGGATTACAGTAGAAGATCCCAATCTCATCGTAAAGATAAATGAAGAATCTGGAGAAACGTTGATGGCAGGAATGGGTGTACTGCACCTTGAAATTGCGTCTTCCCTATTGCAGGAAGCCGGATTGGATGTCAAAACTACCCAGCCCTTGATCAACTACAGAGAAACAATAAAAGGAAGGACAGGACCCCTTATGAGCAAATCCCCAAACAAACACAATAAAATTTTCATGAGAGCAGAACCGTTAAGTGAGGAAGTTATTGAGATGATAAAATCTGGCAAAATAAGAGAAGACATGGATAAGAAAGAATTATCGAGATTATTACGGGAAAAAGGCTGGAGTACTGATGATGCAAGAAGTGTAGTAACAGTAGATAGAAGTGGCAATATGCTATCAGATGAAACAAAGGGTGTTCAGTTTGTCCAGGAATCCATGGATTCCATAAAGTCTGGT
>JADDOQ010000256.1 GCA_016782315.1 Nitrososphaeraceae archaeon
CCATAAAGATTAAGAAATTAAAAGTTGTACTTGTTTTGGTCTCTTCCTACCTGATAATAGAGGTCATAACTGGGCTCTATTCAGGAAGTCTTGCACTACTTGCCGATGCGGGCCACATGTTTACTGACGCCTTTGGGATAGGCCTTGCCTTGTTTGCAACGACGTACAGTCAAAGAGCGGCAACACCAGGACATACCTTTGGCTTTTACAGAACTGAAATATTAGCTTCACTTGGCAACGGTATAATTTTAATGTCAATATCCGTTTTCATCGTTTATGAGGCATATCGGCGTGTTTTTGAACCCACCCAAATTCAAAGTGTTCCCATGCTCGTTGTGGCTGTCATAGGATTGGTTGTTAATATGGCGGGAATGCTGTATCTAAAAACGTTCACGCACATAGCCACGGATCTCCCCACCTCAATGGGGACGAATTAGACAATCACGATGAGCATGAGCTTGGAAAGGAAACAGACGGCTCAAACATGCAAAACAGAATTAAAAATACCCTATTCAGAAAAACGGACAAAAGAAAACAAGACGGCCAAGTCGAGGATTTAAACATACATGGGGCTAGGTTAGAGTTATTAGGTGATAGTGTTGGCTCAGTCGGGGTAATTGTTGCGGCATTGATAATATATTTGACTGATTATAGGCTAGTTGATCCTATAATAAGTGTAGGTCTGGCCATATTTATGATTCCGCGCACATGGTCCATAATAAAAAAATCAATGAACATATTGATGGAAGGGACACCATCAAACTTATCTTATGAAGATATTCAAAAAGCAATATTGCAAATAAGGGGAGTTACCGGAATATTTGAACTGCACATATGGTGCATTACATCCGGAATGAATGCATTATCCGCCCATGTTGTGGTAATGGATACGGAATGCTCAAATAGGATTTTGCAGGACATTAATGCAGTTCTCGAAAAAAGATTCAAAATATCTCACACAACCATCCAAATAGAGGGTTATCATCCGGCAAAGGATTCAAAAACACAAGAATATTAAGGTTCTATAACGTCATCAGGTCATTTCTGGACTGTAACATATTGTTGTTACCAAATTTAAAAAAAATGGTCCTTAAATCGGTTTTATGTTTGAGTAAGAAATAATGAATACGCTCATGCCCGCAATTGAGCTAAAGGAAAAGCACAGGCTAAAGAGCACTGCCAGATTAACGCCATAGATATCCCAAATGTATCCAAAAGTCATGTTACTGACAAAAAAGCACACTCCCGACACAAGGTTGTAAAGGCCATAAGATATTCCACACAATTCCGCAGACACGTATTTTGATATGACGGCCCTTTGCACCGTTTCCAAAATCCCAAGGTATAGCCCAAACGCCAATGCCAAAACATAAGAATACATAGAGCTGCCAGCAAGTAACGCCATTAATAACGATGTTACTGCAAAAACGGCGTATCCAATTATAAGGACCTTTTCTTTACCGATTTTGTCTGCCAATACGCCTGCAGGAATCCCAATTATTGTATGGGCTACATTGATTACCGTGTATACTATAGGTATGACACTTGGGTCTACTCCCAAATCCTATGCCTTCAGGAGAACAAATGAAAAATTAAACGCGCCGAGGCTGAATATGCCAGTAACTATAAGAAGAATCACAAATGGCTTGTTTCCTTTTACCGCCGTGCCAATATTTCCAAAAATTGTTGTTGTCGAGGTTAGTTTTTTTATTGCAACCTCTTTTACAAAGAATGCCAGAATTATTACTGCGATAGTTCCAGGAATCAGTGAGAAAAGAAACACGGCTTGTATGTCCATAGTCTGTAAAATCCCAAAGGCAACAATGGGTCCGACTATTGCACCGGTCTGGTCAATTGTTCTATGAATCCCAAACGCTTTGCCGGAGATGGATTCGGAAACAGA
>JADDOQ010000257.1 GCA_016782315.1 Nitrososphaeraceae archaeon
AAAGATAAAGACAGTCAAAAACGAGCTTGTCACTGTCCCAAACCAGTCACTGCTGCAAAATCGACTGGTGAATTACAGCGGGTTTGAGCATTTGGCAGTATCCATTGAGGTCGGCATACTTTATGGAAGCGACAAAGACAAGGTAAAGTCGTTGCTTGTGGAAGCCGCTTCCAACACAGTTGGCATAATTTCTGACAACCCCAAACCATATGTCATATTGAAAAGGTTTGATAACTTTGCAGCGGTATTTGAGTTGAGGGCCTACACAAAAAGGTCAAATGAGTTCCTGAGAATACAGTCAGACATCAGGGAAAGCGTGTTTGACTCATTTCAAAAGTCCGGATTGGATTTAACAGTGCCTCAAGCCCAAATCAATTTTGATGTCACCAACAGCCATAAAAAAGGGATGACAGGTGACATGACATGGTGTATGCCCAATGGATAATACAAAACAATATTTGACATGATTTGTTTTCAATCCCCATATCACAATCCAAATGGTTCCAACTCATTTTGCAGGGACTTGCCAACATTGGAATAATATTTAACGACGCATTGTCCACTAAAACCATAATGGCTTTTATCATTCCCCAAACAATGGACGGATGGAATATTGATGTATTAAAGAACATATTAGAAATTCCGGATGTGGAGAAAGAAAGTTTTGATTTCAAAAACAACAAGGTTCTGGAGAAGAACTATCGCCTTGAGGATCATATTTGCGCTTTTGCCAATACCTATGGCGGATACATAGTAATAGGTGTTGGAGAAGAAAAAATAAACGAAAACAGTAAGAAATTCACATTGGATGGATTTGACAATGGCAGTCAGCACGAGATGTTGAGAAAAATCGAACAGAAAATATGGCTAATTGAACCGATACCACTTTATGAAATGATGACCATAGAATCACAAGGAAAGTATCAGATCATTTTGCATATTAAATTAGAAACATACAAGAGACCTTTTTTTGCAAAAAATAACTCCTATATCAGGATCGGTAGTTCAACTTTGCCAGCAAATAGAAACGTTGTTTTATCGATGGTAAACTACAACTTGATTGCACATGAGGATAGGAAAAAACATACTGAATATATTGTCGGCATCTTTAAACAACTCACAAACTTATCCATAGTTAAGAACAATCAGAATTATTCTCTGGTGGCATTGGGTGATTCGTTTAGTCTAAATCCCATGTTTGAAAAAGACATACTGATAATTGAAGAACGCCCAAGTTTTGGCAAAATTTCAGATCTGAATAAAATATATCACCTAGATTTAGCAATATCTCATCTGAAATGTGAGGAGTACCATAACAAATTCAAGATATTCAATGAAATTAAAATTGTTTTAGACAAAATCAATATAGACGACAAGCCAATTGAAAACTTTGATTTTAATGATATCACAAACTATCCGAGACACATTGTAGACTACTTTAAACACAATTACAAGGTTGGGTTTAAATTATATATGTTGGTATTGAAATTTCGAGAAGAGATTTACCACACAATAAGAGATCTTTTTGCAGGAGACATGTTGAGAGGATTCTGTAAAATGGGTTATTGAAAATTATAGAACCAAACTAATAAAATTTTTGATTCCCTTTTGCAATTGGCTATATTTGTGTTTGTTTCAAGTTGGATATGGAGTTTTTGCGATCCTCCAACATAAGCATAATAACACCAAAACAATAACAGGTTTAATGTCGCTTACAATACATCATATCCATTAACAACTAGTTGAATAAAGAGAAGGTTATGGAAAGAGAATATGATGGTACATTATTGGAATGTTAGAAACAAACCCAAAATCATATGAGCCCTTTAACCAGGGTTTCTTGGTATATCCCAATACATTGTGTGAACTTTATCGCATAATGGACATGTGGCTGAGGTTATTAACGTTTTTGCCTTTTCATGTGTTGGATTTTTCCCATGCAAATTAAATTCAGTATA
>JADDOQ010000020.1 GCA_016782315.1 Nitrososphaeraceae archaeon
TTATATTTTCAAGGTGGATTGGTGAAATTGGTGAAATAATAAAGTAGGTTAAGCTCCCTATAAAAAATGAGGAAAAGGCAGAGATCCTAAACTTTACACATTTATCATAAAATGCGTCTATCGTTACCTTTCCTTTTTTTATTACATAGTAATCGATTAAGACTATGGCAAACAATGGTGCAAACAATGCGCCTATTAAAAGTAAAAACGACTCATATTGACTTATGGGAATTACATTTGAAAGTATACCGCTTAATACTGTAAATATTATTACAAGGTACTTGTAATTTATTTTGTTGAAAATGTTCTTAAATGACATTGCAGACGAAAAAATATTTGCAAAAACATTGTCTATTTCGTCAACAATCAATATCAATAGAATAAATCCGTAAAAGAAGGTTTGTATGGCAAACAGTATTTCAAAAACATCGTTTATTCCTAATAACACTCCAATTACATAGAAAAGAGTATTTGTTATTGAAAACCCAATGAATGTACCTAAAAAGGCGTTTTTACTTTTTTGAGCAAATCTGTTATAATCGGCCACTAGAGGTAACCATGATAATGGCATTGCGATGACCAAATCCAATGAGCCAAAAAAATCAAAGTTGTTACTATTGGTGTTTGTTAGATTGGGATTATAATGCCCAGTAAATAGTATTAGATTTATCAGCATTATTATTGCCGAACCATAGACAATCCAAACAGCAAACTTGTTGAGCCATTGCTTTATTACTTTAAGGGGGCCTGCAACTCCAAAAATAATTATTATTATTCCAAATATAATTGACCATAGGTAAAAATCAATATCCATAAATCCTTGAGTAAAAGTACTGGCTGCCCTTGATAGTATTGTTATCTCAAATGTGGACCATCCGATTAATTGAATTATGTTGAGAGTGGTAAGTAAATATGATCCGTAAATTCCAAAGGAGGGCCTCATACTCACTACAGCGGGGACGGAATGATAACTGCCGATTTTTCCTGCCAATCCTAAAAGAATGGAGCCTACAATAGATCCTAGTATTATTACAAATAATGCATCCAGAATGTTTGAAGTATAGATGAAAGAGCCCGCTGATATTACTAATAATCCTACTCCTAAACTGGACCAAAGAACAAAAAAATCTTTTCCAGTTAGTATTTTATCTTTTTCTTTTATGGGATTTATTCCTATATCTGAGTTGTACTTTGGAAACTTAATAATGTTTAAGCCCGAATTTACTTTTGTTTGAAGGTTACTCTTCCTTTTAAACCCAAAACATCATTTGTTGTGTATTTCATATTATTAATCCCATAAATTTAAATTTGTTTTTATCCACGCTTTTATATATCATGTCCTTTGGAGTAGATACACTTGGCGGCCTAATCGAGAAACTAAAACAACTGGTTACTGAAACTCAAGATCAATATGAGTCTTTTTTTGATAATACCCAATTGTTCAAACAAGGTAAAATGGATAACAAAGAATATTTTTCAAAGATGGGCGAATACCTTGTGTCCGCATCCGCATTGAATTTTCTAGCTTGCCGTATTATCCTGGAGATAAAAACGGCTCTTGATAAAGGCACATCAAGAAAGAGTTCTATCGGTGATTCTCAATCCTCAACTCCCTCATCACCATCATCTGGTTTAGGTGGTAATAGTGGCG
This sequence comes from Nitrososphaeraceae archaeon, assembly GCA_016782315.1. GTDB lineage: Archaea > Thermoproteota > Nitrososphaeria > Nitrososphaerales > Nitrososphaeraceae > Nitrosocosmicus. The sequence continues at coordinate 1,652 of JADDOQ010000020.1, forward strand.
GTGGTTTTGGAATTGATAGTTTTGTTAGTTCTGGCGGTAATTCTGATTCATTAAATAAAGATTATGATTTGCCTAAACCCCAATTTGTCCCTTCCTTTAAACCAGTTGATATTGTAATCCCAAAACAGAACTCGAACTCAAATACGGTTAAAGAACAAAAAAATTGTATTGTATGTGCTGCATCAATTCCAAAACATGCAAAATTTTGTAATAAGTGTGGCAATTCCCAATAATTAATATACGCATTTTTGTATTTTAGGCATATGAAGATCTTTAACGGGCGCTTGGCCACCGAAGACTATATGTCAAGTCATTCTCTAACTTTTTCTACACCTGAAATGACTCTGAAAAAATTTGCACTATGGCTAGGTGAGCAAGTAAACGATCCCAAGACAAATGTTTCTGTTCCTCGCCTGCTTTCATATTTGGAAGATAGAGCTGATCCTAACCAACAATCCCCACCTGGTTCTAATAAAAAGCTTGATTTTCTCCCCGATGTAGATGAGACTTTTAAACCTACGGGAGCAATATCTGGCCTATATGGGGGGGAAAATAGTGGCGATAAATCTTCTTTTACTTCAATATTGGAAAAAAGATACTGCATTAATTGTGGTGCCGCAATGAAACAATCCTCTAAATTTTGTAATAAATGTGGCGTTATTCAAGAATAAGTTAAAATTTTAAAATAAATTTTATCTCTATACCTTTTGATTTTTCATTGTTGTTTCTTGATTAACTAATTATTGGTTTGAATTGGATTATATTGTATGATGCCTTTAAGCTCATATATTCAAATAATGACTCGGGTTTTTTCCTTTTTATTTTTCTTTGTTTCGTTATGGATAGGCCTATCTGCTGTCTTTTCCCATATGGTTTTCATCTTTGATTTCGATTATTCATTTTATTTTATAGTTTGGATATCTACCTTTATTTTTTCCTTATCCATTTTTTTGAAACCTATTTTATCCACGCGAAAGTCACTACGAGAGCGATTTTCCAAAAGTGTTTCTTGGCCACATTTTGTTAAGTTTATAAACGGTCTTACATGGGCATTACCATTTACTCTAATTCCTTTTTTTCAGAAAGATTATCCATTTTTATTGCTTGCTGGACTATCTTCCGGCAACATATCTACCTTTATTTTTCTTCGGCGGTATTCCCAAATTCATAGCATTGAGCAGATAATTACTGGTTCTGTTTTGCTGTCGTCTTTGTTCTGTATTCTCATTTTATATTATGGTTATTCAGTTGATTATGAATCAATCTTGCTTGCTTCTCGACTTCTTATTTCTTTATCCTATGGTTTAGGTGGAATTGTCGGATATTTTAAGGAGTTTTAGATATCCGTCACATTTACATAAGTGAATTTTCTTATTATTGTTATTATCTTTGATAAACAAGCCCAGCCCATTAGATAAATATACAGAGGCTGTTTGTATTTTTAGTGGAGGATTAGATTCTGTAAGTACTGCTTCATACCTGAAAAAATTGGGGCTGGATATCTACCTTATTTCTTTTAACTATGGTCAAAATGGGTCTAATGAATTAAATGTCGCAAAAAAGTTTTCTACAGTATTAAAAAGCAAAGGACATAAAATAATAGATGTGTCGTTTTTAAAAACGTTATATGGGGATACCAATGTTTTAACCAATTCCAGATCTAAAATACCTGATACATTTGATTATAGTATTGTAGTCCCATTACGTAATGCTATTTTTATAACCCTTGCTTCGGTATGGGCAATATCATTGAAAATACCGCTAATAGTCTATGGAGCTCATTCAGGTGATCAGAAATACCCTGATTGTCGACCTTCTTTTGTCAAATCGATGGAAAAAACCTTAACTCTTTCTGAAATAGATGGAATAAAATTGGGATTACGAAAAAAAATAAGTATTTGGTCCCCTGCTATGGATAATCTAGATAAAACTAAGTTGCTTTTAATTGGATATGAAGTTCTGGGGGATAAACTTTTTCAATCTTGGAGCTGTTATCGTGGAAATAACAGCAAGAGGAGCAAAGTTATAGTTCAATGTGGCAGATGCGAGTCTTGTATAAATAGAAAAAAAGCTATAACGAAATCTGGCCTAGCGGATAAAACTAGTTATGCCGCAATTTAAAACCGAATCTATGACTATAATTTGATATATGAAAACAGTGAAATACTATGATGCTCAATTAAATAAATTTTTGATTTATTGTAATTCTTCAATCTGTTTTTATAGATAATTGATATTATTTATTAGATAGAAAAAAAAGATAAGGCTTATAATAAAGACCTATTCCTATAGGTAAAATAAGTATGGTGAACACAATCTTTCGGGTACAGTCGCATAAATTCACTCAAGAAAATATTCAAACTACTCTAGTTTGTTCAAGTTGTGATGAGGTTTTCACCAAAGAATTTCTATTGGATCTCGAAGGTCAAACAATTGAATTTAAATGTCCTGTATGTGGAAATTTAGGCGAAGCTGATATCCCGTATAAAACTGCCGAAGAACGCGAGGAATTTGAAGAAGATTTAGATGAGATAACGGAAGAAGAGGGTGGTGACGAATTTGAAGAAGATTTCTAATTAGATTTATTCTTTTTTATCCCCATCTTTCCTAATTGTGCTAAGAACGCGGCCAACTGAATTTCTGGATGGGCGCCATTTGATAGCCTGTAATCATATTCTGCTATCATCGAGGAAACTTCAGATAAATCTTCAAGGTCTAGGTTATAGATTTCCTCATTTGCATATTTTAAAAAGTCAGTTTCGGATACTCCGTAAACATACAGCAATTCTAATAATTTTATTCTTGATTCGTTAAATTTTGAATCCAGCGCCAACTTTATTATTTCAGATATTTTGTTTTTTCCAGAATTGCCTATTGCACTTTGAACTTGTGATGTATTTACATTACCACTCGCTGATGCTGATTGCAAAATATTTATAGAGTTTCTCAAATCGCCATTTGTGTGTTCGTATATTTTATAAAGAGCTTTTTCATCAAATTTTATTTCTTCATTTTTGCAAATAATTTTTAAGTATCCTACTACCTCATCCACAGGTACCTTTGAAAAACGAAAGACTACACATCTACTTTGTATGGGTTCTATAATGTGAGAAAGGTAGTTGCAAATAAAAATAAATCTTGTTGTTTTTGAGCTATCTTCTATAATTCTCCTCAAAGCTGTTTGCGCCTCTGATGTCATTTCATCGGCTTCGTCTAGAATAATAATCTTAAAAGGTCTCTCGTTTTCTATCTGATTTAACGAAAGCTTCATGATGGATGCAAATTCTTTCACCCTTTCGCGCACCATTTTGATGCCTCTTTCATCAGATGCATTAAGTTCAAGTGTATCTCTTTTCCAACTATCTCCTAATATTTCTCGTGCAAGACATAATGCAGTCGTGGTTTTTCCTATTCCTGCTGCACCTGTAAACAGGAGATGTGGTAATTCATTTGGTTTATTCAATAAATTTTTTAAACCTGTGATGATTTCTTTTTGGTTAATTATCTGATCAAGATTTGTCGGCCTGTATTTTTCTACCCACATTATATCCGAAATGTTATCTCCTTTTTGTTGAGTATCATTCATCGTAAGAGTTTGTTTATTTTTTCCAATTTAAAATTATTCAATACGCATTAAAAAAATATTAACACTGTATTTAATAATTTTATTAACTAATCCTACTATTATATAATGAAGCCGTTATTGAATTTTGATACAAATAACATAATCCATGATCTTGATGATATTTCAATTCTCTATATCTTTTCTACTTTAGACTATTTGCTTAGAGAAGTAAGAGTAATTTACTTAAAGGACGTTGAAATTCCAATACCCCCTTTTGTATCTATTAATGCAAAAGAGGGTGACATGACGTCCGTTCCAAGATGGATTTCTAGAATTTTAAGTGAACAAGGATTAGTAGAAATACATGATGAGGATCATTTGTCATACATTAAAAGAGCTTTAAACAGAGAAAGGATTTCTTCTAATCATGTACTTTCGGCAATTGATCCTGATTTTTATGTTCGTGTAAATGACTACCTTCGCAATATTGATGAAAAAGAGCGAGAATCATTAGTTGTATCTTTAAATCCATTTATTGTATCTAGAATACAAAAAATAGTAAAACTTTCAGCTTCCTCTCCTTTGGTTCCAGAAATAGAAGAAAAATTGTCTTTAGAAGAAAAGTCATTGTATGAAATTTTTTATGAAAAGGCTTTTGATTTTAAAAAATTGGTGTTAGAACTTGAGTAATAATAATTCTCACAATTCCTCTAACGTTCAAGAGCAACAACAGCAAACCCTGTCTGCTTTATCGAATGAATTAGAATCTTTTTTGAGATCATTCAAGGATCGTGGGGGTAATTATAAATATTTTGATAAAATTAACAATATGATTGCAACTTCGTCTACATCCGTAACTATAGATTATATCGATTTTGACAGCTTTAACCCTTTACTTGCAAAAAATATTACACATGAACCTGATGAGATGCTTGCTGCTTTTAGTGAGGCAGTTGTTTCTATACTTGGTGAAATCCATCCTGATTACGCTTACGATATCAAAGATCACATACGAGTTAGAATAGGCAATTATGCAGTTCAAAAAGGATTGAGAGATATAAATGCAGATGTAATAAACAAGTTATTAGGCGTTTCTGGTATGGTAGTACGTTCTTCTGAAGTTAAACCATTCGGAAAAAAAATTGCCTATCGTTGTCTAAATTGCAATCAGGTTAATCTGTCCCAACTAAAGGGATTGTCATTGAAAAAACCACAGAGGTGTATCAATTGTTCTGAAAAAGAACTGGAGATGGATATAGAAAACAGTTTGTTTATTGATTTCCAGTTGGTTAGATTGCAAGAGTTACCTGAGGACCTTCCCGCCGGACAGCTCCCTCATTATATTGAGGTCACAATTTTGGGTGATTTAGTCGATCAGTGTAGGCCTGGTGACAGAATCATGTTGACTGGTATTATACGAATTGATCAGGAGTCTTCATTTAATTCTGGAAACTCTAATTCTCAAATAAGAACTTCTTTGTTTAAACTTAGGATGGAAGGTAATAATATAGAATATCTTGGTGGCCGTGCTGGGGATAAGAAAACAAGATCCATTGAGCGAATATCAATTAGTGCCGAAGATGAAAGGCAAATACTCGCAATTTCTAAAAAACCCGATATTTACGAAAAATTAATTTCATCATTTGCTTCTCATGTATATGGGCATGAGGTCATTAAGGAATCTATATTGCTTTTAATTGTAGGTTCGGTGAACAAAAAACTCGACGATGGATCAACAAGGCGAGGTGATATTAACATACTTTTGGTTGGGGACCCTGGAACGGCAAAATCTGAAATGCTTAAATTTGCTGCAAAAATCGCGCCTAGAGGCTTATACACATCCGGTAGGGGTTCCACGGCCGCTGGGCTTACTGCTGCAGTTATAAAAGATAAATCTGGAATGATGATGTTAGAAGCAGGCGCAGTGGTTTTGGGAGATCAGGGATTAGTTTGTATAGATGAATTTGATAAAATAAAAGCCGAAGATCGTTCTGCGTTACATGAGGTCATGGAACAGCAAACTTGTTCCGTTGCCAAAGGTGGTATTGTAGCTACATTAAATGCAAGGACATCAATACTGTCTGCAGCAAATCCTATGTATGGAAAATATGACCCTTATAAAAATATCACTGAAAACGTAAATCTTCCCATTCCACTTTTAACTAGGTTTGATATTGTATATGTAATACGAGATCTTCCGGAAAAAGACAAGGACAGCAGAATAGCTAGTCATATTCTGGAAATCCATAAAGATGCTCAAAGGACATCCAAAGCTGCAATTAATATAGATTTTTTCAGCAAGTATTTGGCCTTTGCTAAACAGCTGGCTGAACCTGAATTGACTCGTGAAGCAATTACACTTATCCGCGATTATTATATGACCATGAGAAATGTTGATTCTGATAGTATGATCACTGTGACACCTAGACAACTAGAGGGATTGGTTAGACTTTCAACTGCCCGAGCGCGATTATTATTAAAGGATAAAGTCGAAAAAGAGGATGCAGAAAGATCTATCTTTCTTGTCCAAAGAATGTTGGAGACTGCAGGTGTTGACGTTAATACAGGGAAAGTTGATTTAGGCGTTTTACATGGGAAACCTTTCAGTGAGATATCCAGATTAAAACTTTTCATGGAGATATTTTCAAGCTTGTCTGGAGAGGACAAAAATGATGTTGAAGAGAACATATTTATTGTAGAGCTTGGAAAAACGGGCAAATTTACAGAATCCGATGCGAGATCCTTTATAAAAAAGGCAATGAATGATGGTCAAATCTATGAAAGAAAACCTGGATTTTACTCAAAAGCATAGGTGGAGAAACAGGCGAGTTTATCCATATTTAATTCAATAAGCTGAATCAAACAAATCAATATCGTGATTAAACCTTGAAATATTATTTTATTATCCTATCCATATGAATATTATATCTGACTCGTACATGGGAATGTTTTTACCTTCTGATGTTTACAGAAGAGTTTCTAAATTTCTTGAAGGCGATATAGATTTTCCATTTGTTAATAGGGATGAGATTGTGGGAATATTTTTTTTATTTGGAAAAAAACTCGGTATTAAATCAAACTTGGATATTATTTCAGTCAAAGATCTTGCGAGAAGATCAATTGATCAAATAAAGCGAGAAATTCTTCTTTCTAAAAAAATTACAAAATCAAATATTGAATTAATTAAAGAAAATTATCAAAGAAGAGTTTTACAAATTTATGTGGAATTTCAAGATAATGCCTCGTTTGATGAGTATGAAATCAATAAAAGAATTGCTCGTGATCCCTCAATTCTTATATCATGCTATTCTCAGCACATGGCATATTATGATCAAAAATGTTTTTTTGAAATTTTTGATCCTTTAAAAAACAATCAAATAGATAAAAAACTGCATAATTTGTTGTTAGATAGGATGGTTATGTTAAGTTATAATTGTGAAAAGCCTGAAATGTTGCCGTTCAATACTTTATCTCCATTTTTGGAGTGGATTAGCAGCAGTAATTAGCCGCCTGGGATCTTTTTCATTCGTCATTTATAATCTATATAGTGTATCCACAACATAAATTAATTGGTGAAGTGTAGTAATTAATGTGTCCAATCAGGCTAAATCTGATTATGAGTCTTTGTTAGATCGATTACAAAATAAATTGGGTAATGTGGTAAAAAAAGAGGTAGCTAGACTTGAGGTTCCAACTCCAAAAATCATGTGGGTCGGTCAGAGAACTATTTTTAGAAATTTTATGGATTTTCCAAAAGCGTTAAGGAGAGATCCTGAAAAACTATTATTGTATCTAAATAAGGAGTTGGCCTCTGCAGGTTATATAGCTGGTGAGAGAATCATCTTTTTAGGTAGAAAACCTATATCTTCTTTTGGTGGATTAATTGATAGATATGTAAAGGATTATGTTATATGCCCTGTTTGCGGAAGCCCTGACACCAGGACAGAAAAAATTAAAAAATTGGGATTTATGATTTGTGAAGCTTGTGGTGCAAGATCGTCAATTAAAAGTAATTACGCATAGTTCAAATGAAAATTCATAAATAAAGCATTTTACGAATTTTTATTATCATTAGTTTTAATTGTGTTGTTGTATTTATACGCAATCATACATTATATTATAACAACACTATTTCCTGGGATCGATATGTAATTATTAGATTTTAGTGGTTTTACATTATGGACAAAGAAAAAGATAGTGATTGTTCTCTGTCGGAAAATAACTATGAGGACTCTGAATCGCCATCACCATCAATAAACAATGATATTTATGATGAAAATATCTTGGATGATCTGAAGAATACTAAAAATGAATTAAAGAATACTAAAAATGAATTAGAACATTATCGTAGCCTGTATAACGATACGTTTAACAAATTAAAATATGGTTTGGCCGATTTTGATAATTATCGAAAGAATGTAGAAAAACAAAACTCTTTAAAAATACTGTCCATTAAAGCCGATGTATTATCTGTTGTTGTCAATATGCGGGAAGACTTTATGCGCGCTATAGATACAATAAAACAAAAGAAAATTGATAATGCAATCCTTGAGGGATTGGAAAGTATTTTGAAAAATATCAATATCTTTCTGGAAAAAGAGGGCATTAAGGAAATAGATTCATTGAATAACTCATTCGATCCTAATCTTCATGAAATTGTAGGATTTTCATATAGTGACGATAGTGATGGTGTACAGGAAAACATTGTCACAAAAGAGATTCGAAAGGGGTATTTGTTAAATGATCGAGTTCTACGTCCAAGTTTAGTTGAGGTTTCAAAAAAGATAGTTAAAAATATCGATAATAATAATAATAGACAAGGAGATGAAATTTAAATGGGAAAAATAATAGGAATTGATCTTGGAACCAGCAACTCTGCCGCAGCAACCTTAGTTGGTGGAAAACCTGTAATAATCCAAGCTGCTGAAGGCACTTCAATTGGAGGAAAATCATTTCCATCAGTGGTTGCTTTTTCAAAAGACGGCCAATTAATGGTTGGTGAACCCGCAAGACGCCAAATGCTCTCTAATCCTGAAGGTACAATCATGGCTGCCAAAAGAAAGATGGGTACTGATTATAAATTTAGGGTATTTGGGAAAGAGTATGCCCCACAACAGATTTCATCATTTATTCTACAAAAAATTAAAAGGGATGCTGAGGCATTTCTTGGTGATACTGTTGATAAAGCTGTTATTACTGCTCCTGCTTATTTCAACGACAATCAACGTCAAGCAACAAAAGATGCAGGCCAGATCGCTGGTTTAGAAGTAGTAAGAATAATCAATGAACCCACTGCTGCATCTCTTGCTTTTGGATTAGACAAGGTCCAAAAAGACCTTAAAATAATGGTATTTGATCTTGGGGGTGGAACTTTGGATGTTACCATTATGGAAATGGGTGGGGGTGTATTTGAGGTAAAAAGCACTTCTGGGGATACCCAATTAGGAGGTACCGATATGGATAATGTTTTAATAGATTATCTTGTCAACGAATTTAAAAATCAGTCTGGTCTGGATATAAAAAACGATAAAGCCGCCATGATGAGAGTTCGTGAAGCTGCTGAAAAAGCAAAAATCGAGCTTTCTAATATTGTTACTACAGAAATAAACTTGCCATTCTTGGCTTATGATGCCTCCTCTGGACCGAAAAATTTCATATTAACGTTGACCCGTGCAAAATTGGAGGAAATGATGAGACCTATTGTTGAAAGATGCAGAAACCCCATGTTACAATCCTTAAAAGATGCCAAACTAAATACCACTGATATCGATAAAATAATTTTGGTAGGTGGACCTACCAGAATGCCATTAGTTAAACAATTTGTATCCTCTGTAATGAATAAAGAACCTGAAGGTGGTGTCGATCCAATGGAAGCAGTAGCGTTGGGCGCAGCGATACAGGGGGCAATTATTTCTGGTGAGGTGACAACAGATATTTTATTGGTGGATGTGACTCCCCTAACTCTTGGAGTGGAGGTTATGGGAGGGCTCAAAGAGGCTTTAATTGAACGTAATACTACCATTCCCACCAAAAAAAGCAAGGTATTCACAACCGCTGCTGATTATCAAACCGCGGTAACCATTCATGTAGTCCAAGGAGAAAGATCTATGGCTTCAGACTGTGTTTCTCTAGGTATGTTTAATTTATCTGGCATACCACCTGCACCTCGAGGTGTTCCACAGATTGAGGTTACATTTGATATAGATACCAATGGAATTTTAAATGTAACCGCAAAGGATTTAGCAACCTCTAAAGAAGCTAAAATTACTATCTCTGCAAGTACAAAATTATCCAAGGAGGAAATAGAAAAATTGAAAAAAGAATCTGAGGAGTTTGCTGAAATTGATAAAAAGAAGATAGAGGAAGCACAGGTGAAAAACGAATCTGATAATCTAATATATTCTGCAGAAAAACTGATTAATCAAGACCTGAAAGATAAAGTCACACCAGATCAAAAAGATAAAGTGACTAAACTCATTAATGAATTAAGGGAGGCTATTTCAACTAACAATGTTGATACTATGAAATCAAAGGTAACCGACCTAAAGAATGCACTTAGTGAAATTAGTGTTGCTGCGTATCAAGCTGCTGCTGCTGCTGCAAATTCTCCTACAGGCTCAGGTGATACAAGTGGTAATGTTCCTCCAAACGAAAGCGACCCTAACCAAAGTACTAGAGAAGCAACACAATCCAGCCCCGGCGCACCCAATCCAGGTACAAATACCTGATCTAATGCAATTCCCACTCTACTTATTTTTATGATTTGTGATGGCAACTAAAAGAGATTATTATGAAGTATTAAGTGTCCCAAGAAACGCATCTAAAGACGAAATAAAGTCCGCTTACCGAAAACTAGCTCTAAAATATCATCCTGATCGTAATAAATCCTCAGAAGCGGAAGAAAAATTTAAAGAAATTTCTGAAGCATATGCTGTTTTGTCTGATCAAGAGAAACGTAAACGCTATGATACTTATGGTCATGTCGGAACAGAGGAAGTATTCAGGGGCTCTGAGGATAACTTTGCTGAAATTTTCAAGGATATGGGTTTCGGTGGTGTAGGCGATATTTTTGAACAGATTTTTGGCCGAATGGGCGGCGGAGGAGGCAGAAATCGCAACGATCCTTTCGGATTCAGTTCAAGAAATAATGACAGGCGAATTAGGGGAAGGGACCTTCTATATGAAGTTGATATGACCTTGGAGGATGTTTTAAAAGGACATAAGCAAGAAATCCAGATTCCGTCAATCGAAAACTGCACTACCTGTTCAGGTTCAGGCGCCGCTCCTGGTACCTCTGCTAAAAAATGTGTAACATGTAACGGACAAGGACAAACAAGAAGAGTTTATAATCAAAATCAGTTTTCTACCTTTATTTCTCTAGAAACTTGTAATACATGTCACGGTGAAGGCAGAGTAATAGAAAAACCATGTCATACTTGTAAAGGAAACGGAAAAATTAACAAAACAAATACTGTTGATATCGATATTCCACCTGGCATAGAAGACGGTACAACATTGAGGCTATCAGGAAAGGGAGAACACGTACAGGGTGGCGTAAACGGTGATCTTTTAATACGTATCCATGTTTTACCTCACAATCTTTTTAAAGTGCTAGATGAAGGTGATTTAATATGCAATTATGAGGTTTTTTTCACTGACATGATATTGGGTATAGAAGCACGAGTTCCAACTTTGGATGGAATGGAAAAATTAAAGATACCTGCATGCACAAAAGCCAACTCCGTTTTCAAAATTAAGGGTAAGGGTTTGCCAAGGTATGGAAGATATGGAAGGGGGGATCAATATGTTAAAGTCGAGGTCAAATTGCCTGATAAGATCAATGATAAACAAAAAAACCTACTTAAAGATTTAGCAAAGGAATTTAAAAAATGAATATTAGAGTTTTTTAATATTGTAAATAAGGCATTATGTTTGCTATAGAATCCTTAAATGTAAGTAAACTCTACAAAGGCTCAAACAAAAAGGCCTTGGATGACGTCTCATTAAAAATAGAGCGTGGCAAGATATCTACAATTTTGGGAAGAAATGGCGCTGGAAAAACTACCTTTGTTCGTATTTGTTCTACTCAATTATTGCCATCATCTGGCAAAATATTGGTGTTTGGTGATGATGTTGTGTACTCACCAGAGAAAATACGTAAAATAATTTCAATTGTCCCACAGGAAGGGAGGCCATTACGTGCATTAACACCCTGGGATCACATCTATAATTGGTTAAAGATAAGAGGAGAAAGCAATAGTTCTGCAACGAGAAAAACTTGTGACATCTTAAACCGATTAGACCTATACTCTGCAAAAGATATCCCTGTTTTGAATCTGTCGGGTGGCATGAAACAGAAAATTTTAGTTGGTATGGCTATGGCAACAGAGTCCCCTTTATTATTTCTAGATGAACCTACAATTGGTTTAGATCCAGTTTCTAGACGGCAGGTTTGGTCTATTATTAAAGATTGGAAAAATAAAGGCAGAACCATAGTTTTGACCACTCACTATATGGATGAAGCAGAGTTATTATCTGATTCTATTTTTATTTTAGATAAGGGTAAAGTTATATCAAAAGGTAATATGACTGATTTACGAAATACATTAAATTATCAAATACGGGTGGATATCCATGAATCAAGCAAATACAATAACACTGGTATCAAAGACCTTTTTTCTTCTTTTGGAAAAATAATTAATATAAGCTCAGACTCCATTCGGTTATTTACATTTGAAACTAATTTACAGGAAATATCCAAATTGGCAATGAACACTAATTTATCATTTGCTGTATCTCCAATAACATTGGATGATATTTTTGTAAACCTGTTGGGTGGAAAATAAACATTAATTTATGTTTATAATTTTTTAATTATTGGAAACCTATTATTTTATAACATTCAGTAACTAAAGTTTTAACATATGAATAGGTTATTTTACAAATCTTATTTGGTGATACAATGATTATTGGCTATCATATTGTACTGTATCCTTATTGTTGTCTGATATTATAGCTATCTTTGCTGTATTGTGAAAGAACCAAGTTTGAGATACTCATGCTCTAAAGTATTACTTTGATAAGCAATAGTAACTAACTATTAGAATGATTTGTTTCTCTTATAATGTCATATAAATAAAGTTACATTTTGGCTTTTTAAAATGGTTAACTTATGAGGTTTTATTGATATATATATGTGGTTTTCTGAAAATTCTTTATGCGGGAGTTGCCAAGCCTGGTCAAAGGCGTGAGATATAATACATGAAGCTCAGAAACCAGGACAATTGGGATACCTCATCTCTTAGGGGTCCATGGGTTCAAATCCCATCTCCCGCATCTAAAAATATCTCTCTCATTTGCTTATAACTGCCGCAATTTTTTTATGTTTAGTTTTTAAAATTGAAAATTTGTCATCATCATATATATAATCCTGATATTACAACTATTAATTAGCGGGGTGGGGAAGCCAGACCTTAATAGGGGGCTAGGTTATCCCGGCGGGCTCATAACCCGCAGAGCGGTTTCTGTGCTTTGATAAAACAGCCAGCCGTAAGTTCAAATCAACTCCCCGCTATTTTTTTGAGGTCCATTGCGTATTATTTAACAAGTATAAAATCTGTTTTCTATCGTATTTTTTCTCTTTATTATATCTAAAATACGGTTTTGTGAGGTGTCTGTGGGCTATGGGATCAGGAATATATAGACCACCACAAATCAATCCTCTGTCTTTTTTTATTACTGTTTTGGGCTCATTGTTTTTTTTGGTTTTGCATATTGGGCATTGGAATCCTTTGTTTCTTCCTTCCGATTTCATATTCTTGTTGCATTTTTCACATATGGGGTTTTTAAAATATGTTATTTCTTTTAACTCTTTTATAATTAGATACTCTAGATTTAGGGTTCTTTTATTCGATTTTATATGCGCTCCATATCCTATTTCGATTTTATCATCTATTTCTAATGAGGCCGCGATTTTAGTTAACCGTGTTGGTTCATAAACTGCAACAGGTAAGATATCGTTGAAATTATCCTTTACGTAAAAAATTACATGTCCACCATTGATGACATTAGGTTTTGTAATTAATTGGCAATTGATATGACCTGATGTAAAAGGCAGTATCCTTGATAATCTTCTTTCTTTAGTTAAATGCAAATTTGTTCCCTGATTTGATCTAAATGCCATGTATCCATCCAAGTCCTCGTCTATTTGCAGATTCTCCATGAATTTTGTAGTGATTAATGGATCTTCTCCGCGGATTCCACAAAATACTGGATCTGGGCCATGCGGTGCAATTAAAACTCTTTTTTTTCTATAATCAAAATTATTAAATGTGTTTGGAAATGATTCGTCGCTTATTTTTTTAACCTTGGATTTATCTATTTTTCTTATCGCCCCAATATTCTCTTTTTTTCTGTATGCAATTGTCTCATAAGTATGATCGACATCAAGACAGCAACCAATTGCTGCTAATGCTCCTACCAATCCATGCCCTTTTCCAAAAAGGTGATATTGTATGCTATTTTTTTTTGCAGTTTTTTCAGCCAGCTGTTTGCTTAATACAGTATCCATTGCATTATTACTTAAAGAGATTATATCGTTGGCAATGCTGTTTTCTTCATAAAAAGCTAAACCCGGATTTGCACCGTTTCCTATATCCGAGTAATTTTCTATAAAATATTTCGCCTCTTCTTTAATTTCATCATATCTTTTACCTTTTATTCTTAAACAAACTGCCCCATTTCCTCTAGTTTTAAGAGGAATGTTGGGATTCAATCGAATTAACAAAGGAAAGTCAATGAAATTTACTTTAAATTTTTTTACTAGAGTGTTTGTAAGTAGGTATGCCAAATGAGTGGTACACCTTCCGTTAGTTGAATCGGTGTCATCGAATCCTATATGAAGAATTTTATTTTCCTCCTCTATGTTGCTCTCATGATTATTCATATTGGATGACTATTTTATACTGGTTATTGATAGTAATAGTGTTTATCTCAAACTAATTATTAAGAATTATTATTGCAAATAACCCAAAAATTTTATATCGTCGTGTCATAATGTTTGTAGATGCTTAAAACCATTAATGAAATAGATTTTGAAAAACGAAATGGTCTGATACCAGTGGTAGTCCAAGATATTAGTACAAAAGATGTTTTAATGGTGGGATACATCAATAGATATGCGCTATCCAAAACAATAGATACCGGAAATGCATGGTTTTGGAGCACTTCTCACAACAAACTGTGGATGAAAGGTGAAGAGTCTGGCAACATCCAGCCTGTAAAAAAAATATTGGTAGATTGTGATTCAGATGCTTTGGTATACCTGGTGGATTCTACTAAATCTATATGTCATACTGGCAATAAAACATGCTTTCACAATGAGTTACAATAGTCTTTTTGCTAAAAGTTAAGTAATACTTAATATTGTTTAGAGCAATTTATCTATTATATTATTTATAACTACTTGGAAACAATGGGAATTATAAAAGCGTTAAAGTGTAGAGAATGTAACAAAGAATATTCCCCAACGTTCGTATATATATGTGAAGAATGTTTTGGGCCTTTGGATGTAATATATAAACTCGCCAATAATATAACAAAACAGACTTTTGAGAACAGATCTGATTTAACTTATTGGAGGTATTTTGAAATTCTTCCTGTAGAGCATAAGAAAAATATCGTCAGCCTAAATGGCTCTATTACTCCATTACAAAAGGCAGATAATTTAGGCAATAGATTAGGGGGATTAAAAAATTTATATATTAAAAATGACTCTGTAAACCCAACTTTTTCTTTTAAGGACCGACCTGCAGGAGTTGCAGTATCAAAAGCTAAAGAAATGAATTTACCTGCTGTTGGCTGTGCATCAACCGGTAATCTTGCCTCTGCAACTGCAGCACATGCAAGTAAGGCGCAATTACCCTGTTATGTGTTTGCTCCTTTTGACTTGGAACATGTGAAAATAGCTCAAGCTTTATCATATGGTGCAAAATTTATAGCAGTTGAGGGCACATATGATGATGCTAATCGACTAGCCTCTGTAATAGGCGATTCTAATGGCTATGGTATAGTGAATATAAACATGAGACCTTATTATGTAGAGGGTTCTAAGACTTTAGCTTTTGAAGTGTTGGAACAGCTAAACTGGACGGTTCCTGATGTGTTGGTTATTCCGGTTGGCAGTGGGGCTATGCTAAACTCTATTTGTAAAGGATTTGAAGAAATGATGGACTTGGGAATAATTTCTGATATTTCTAATTTAAGAATAATTGCTGCCCAACCTCATGGATGTGCGCCAATTGTTGATGCTTATAAAAATAAGTCAAATGAAGTTATTCCAGTAGAAAGGCCTGATACCATCGCAAAGAGTCTTGCAATAGGTGATCCTGGTGATGGATCCTATGTGTTAAAACGTCTTAGACAATTTAATGGGATTGGAGAGGAAGTTTCGAACGATGAAATAAAACGTGCTATTCTTTTGCTTGCAAAAACCGAAGGCATTTTTACCGAGCCTGCTGGTGGTGTGTCTGTAGGTGTATTAAAAAAACTTATTGAAGACAATAAAATCGATAGAGATGAAAAAATCGTTTGTTATGTTACTGGCAACGGACTTAAGACTACCGAGTCTATTCTTGATCTTCTGCCTACTCTCAATCCGGTTAAACCTAACATACAATT
Organism: Nitrososphaeraceae archaeon; assembly: GCA_016782315.1. Taxonomy (GTDB): domain Archaea; phylum Thermoproteota; class Nitrososphaeria; order Nitrososphaerales; family Nitrososphaeraceae; genus Nitrosocosmicus. Next base: position 17,895 of record JADDOQ010000020.1, read on the forward strand.
AGTTTCTGCAATGATACAATGAACAAACGGATATAAATCTAAAAATGGTGTTGTGATTTATAAATTGGCTACAGTAGAATTCGTAATTCCTTCTGTTTTAAACAAAGGCTCTGGAGAAAAAAAACTATCCATTGATGCATCAACTTTAGATGAAGCATTTAATATTGCCTCTAATGTGTTAGGTGATGATTTTAAACGCAGAGTTATAGACCTTAATGGCAAACCAAGGGCATTAATCAATATTTATATCAATGGAAAGAATATTCGATTTAACAACACGGGAATGAATTCGACCCTAAATGATGGCGATTCAGTTTATATATTGCCTGCTGTTGCCGGCGGTGCAGAAATGTCTAGCAAAGATATGATGCGCTATTCAAGACAAATCATGCTTGAAGAAATTGGTTATGTTGGGATGGAGAAACTCAAAGATGCAAAAATATGCGTTGTAGGCGCTGGCGGAATTGGAAATCCGGTAGTTACGCAACTAGTTGGAATGGGCATAGGAAAAATTAGGTTAGTTGATAGAGACGTAGTGGAAATTTCTAACTTACATAGACAATATTTGTACACTGATTTGGATGTTGGTAAAGTTAAAGTTGAAGCAGCGCTAGAACGTTTACAAAAAATGAATCCTGGTGTAGATATAGAAGCCATCCCCATTTCGGTTACTCCTTTTACAGCTGAGGATATAATCCGAGGTTGCAATATTGTTATTGATGCTTTAGATAGTATTGATGCAAGATATGCTTTAAATGATGCTTGTTTAAAACTCGGAATACCTTTTATTTACGGGGGTGCTATTGGAATGGTTGGTTCTGTATGTACTATTTTGCCTTATGAAAGTGCTTGTCTTAGGTGTATTTTTCCTGAATTATCCGAAGAAGAGATGCCTACATGCAGCACCGAGGGAGTACATCCATCCATCCTCTATCTTGTGGCTGGAGCTCAAGTTTCTGAAGCCATAAAAATTGTTGTAGGTCAGCAGCCATCATTAGTAAATAAATTACTCTATATAGATCTCAATGATCTGGTTTTTGATAAAATTCAGATGTATAGACACGATGAATGTTCTTCATGCGGAAGAAATGTAATTAAAAAGCCTATTCAATCTCCGTCATTAATGGTGGAGGAGCTATGTGGCCGAGACAGAGGAAAAAGAACATATACTGTCACCCCTGCGCAAATCAAAAACGATGTCAATCTATTAAGCATTTTAAAAAATGCTGAATCTCAAGGTTATGCAATAACATCTAGAGGCAATTTGGGCATAACCTTCTCAAACCAAAACAAATTACTCATAAGCTTTCTTACAAGTGGTGCTGCAACAATAGTAGGTGCAAAAGATAAAGATGAAGCCCTGTATATCTATAAAAGTTTTACAAATGGGTTAAAAATAGAAACTTAGTATTTTTTCAATTTTTAATAACTTTTATAGATCACTTTTAATAATTAGAGTTTTTATTTCAAAATATAAGACATGTCAATGGAACTCCAATCTTTTCCCATCCTTATACGCAATAAAGATGTTGCAGATAATAGTAAAATGTATTTAGAACAAGATTATGTAACGTCTAAACAACTAGCTGATGAAGATAAAAAACCAGATGAAGATAAAAAACCAGATGAAGATAAACTAAAGAAAGATGATGATGAAGATGGAGAACTAGAGGAAGACGATGAAGAAGAAGAAGAACTAGAGGAAGAAGAAGAAGATGATGAAGAAGAAGAAGAACTAGAGGAAGACGATGAAGAAGAAGAAGAACTAGAGGAAGAAGAAGAAGTAGTTTCTAAACCAAATAAAAAAAACCCAGCAAAAAAAAATCCTAATGTTAAAGATGTTGACCTAACTAATATTAACAAATCACTTGATAAATCTTTTAGAGAGGTTCAGAAGATTCAACAGACTGTTCAAACTCTGCAGAGAAGCCTTAAAAATGTAGAAAAACAATCTATGTTGACTAAGCAAATTCAATCTGAAATCAAAGAAGTTAACAAAAAATTAGTGAAAATTGAAAAAAACACTATACCTAAACCCCAACCAAAAAACACAATTTCAAAAACTGATAATGCCAAGAAAAAAACTGATAATGCCAAGAAAAAAACTGATAATGCCAAGAAAAAAAGCAGATAGGTTAATCAGTTTCTTCTCTACCATTTTCTACCATTTTCTTCTCTAATGTTATAATATACGTATTGTTGAACGTAACCTGAATATCTTCCATAATGGTCTCGGATTTCTTTAGATATTTTTTTATATTGATTGGATGTTATCTTGGAATTCATTTTTACTTCGGTTTTTGTAATCTGTTTTAAGTTTTGACACAAAAACTTTATAATCCAAATATCTATAGGAAATGCTTCTAATTTATCCAATGAAAATAAAAGTATGCAGTCTGCAATTTTTTCGCCAACTCCATCTAATTTTAATAATTCCTCTTTCGCATAATAATAGCCAGTTTTTTTTAAAAATTCTATACTTAATTGATTATCTGAAATGTATTTTGCTGTATTTGAAACAAATCTGGCCCTATATCCGAGACCGCAAGATAAAAGATCTTGAATTGAAGCGTTATAGAGTGATGTTAAACTTGGAAAAGTGTAAAAATCCATATCATCAAAAACTATTTTTCTTCCAAATTTCCTTGATAGGTTCCTTAAAATAAAACGAATTCTGGGAATATTGTTATTGCTTGAACATAAAAAAGAAAATATGCATTGAATTGGTTTTTGTCTTAGTATCCGTAGCCCCGGATATTTTTGAACCAAATTTCTGATTATTTCATTTTTAGATATCTCATGAATTATCTCATCATAATTATCGTCTTGTCTAAAAATATGCTTCTGCCAATCATTATATTCTGGATATGAGTCATACTCATAAGTTGTCTCATCATTGTCTTCATTTGTTTTTTCAGTAATTTTTAATATGGTTTCTCCATAAATCCCATACCATGATTTTTTCATCTTTTCCCATAAAAAGTATTGACCACTGTTTAAACTTAAATCGATATTAATATCCTGTATGCTATCCAATCAAATACTAAAATTGTTGACTATTATTTTTATCTATTAGTTATTACGAATCAATTAGACCGTCATGACTTCGGCAGCGTCAGGAGCATGAGCTTTGAATCCGTATTTTTCGTTAATTTCTTCTGCAAATTTAGTACATGCAATGTTATCTCCATGTACAGTTAATACACTTGGATTTCCCTTTACCTTATCTAATATCTCAAACAATTCTTTTCTACTATTGTGTCCTGAAAACTCGAATCTATTTATTTCTGCTAAACATTTTATCGTATTTCCTCCGAATGTAACTTGCCTTTTGTCTAGTAACAGCCTTCCCGGTGTTCCCTCGCCTTGATATGATACCAATGCAATGCTATTGAGTTCATTTTTGGATAATTCCTGTAAGTAAAATACTCCGGAACCACCAACTAACATGCCTGCCGGTGAGATTATTACTCCAGGTTCTTTAATTACTCTTTTTCGTCTATCCCAGCTTGTAATGCTTTGTACCTCCTCAATCGATCTCTTAAAGACTCCAGGATCTCTTAAAAACTTGGGATGTTTGAGCATAATTTGATTTGCCTTTAAAGCCATTCCATCCATCGCAATTTTGTATGGAAAATCATATGCCTTAAGTACACATGCAATCTCTTGAGCCCTTTCTACTGAAAACGCGGGTATAAATAATATTCCTTTCCTTTCAACAACTTCCACAGCATGTTTTACTAATTCTTTTTCGGATTGGTCTCTTGGAACTTGCTCCGCCTGAGAATATGTGCTCTCAATTATTAGCAAATCAATTTCCCCAACATCCAAATCAGCTGGCCGCAAAACTTTTGATCCTCTTGTATTGATATCACCTGTATAGAAGATTCTTTTTCCCTCTGCTTCTACAATAACTGTTGAACCTCCAAGTACATGCCCTGATTCAAATAATGTGATGTTTACATCCCTTATGCCAAATTTTGATCTGTAATCCAAATTTATTGAGTGATTTAGCATGTTCATTAAATCTGGGTATTCAAAGGGAAGATAAAACCCTGAAATCTTTATCATGTCTTGAATCAATAACTGCGATAATTCAAAAGTTGGTAACGTAGCTAAAGCTTTAACTTTGGAGTCTGTATTTAAAAAAAGAAAGGGAACAAACCCTGAATGATCTAAATGCGCATGAGTAATCACAACCGCATCAATTTCCTTTGGTTTTACATGAATGGGAAAAACTGGCTCCCTTTTCAACAGAACTCCGTAATCAAGCAAAATATTGGTATTATTTGAATTAATTAAAAAAGCAGACCTGCCCACTTCTTTTGCAGCCCCTAATGTTGTTACTTTCAATGAAAATTTATTAAAATATTTATTATATTAAGTCTTTGTGTCAAAATCAAAAACAGGATCCCATAATTTGTATTTTGTGAACGGATTCTTAAGCCTTTCAAAATATTTGTAACCGGCATTGTCCAATACAGTTTCAAACTCATATTTTTCATATCTTTTTTCTAATTCTTCTGCTAGACACAATTTTAAAGCATTCTTTATTCTTTTTTTTAATTCTGGCCTACAGTACACATACCAAAAGTTATGGGCACCTCTCAGATCTGCAAGTTTTTGAATTAGTTCATTTGGTATTTTAGAATAATATCTATTTGTTATTTCGATATTGATATCTTCCCATGAAGGGGTAATCCAGCTTGCTATCTTGTCGAATCCATGACCGTCAAACTCTGCAGCAAGACTTAATCCTTGATCTAAAGTTGTAATAATAACTTCTG
>JADDOQ010000021.1 GCA_016782315.1 Nitrososphaeraceae archaeon
CTAATACAACCATTTTGGTCTTTAGAGGGTAATAATTTACATTTTTTGCCCTTTGTTTTGCCTGCTCCCCAATTATATAAAAATGTCTTTTAAAAATGAATCAAATAGTATGTTATGATGGCATGTGGTTACTTTATTCAAGTATATGTGAGGCATTGCTGTAACTTACCAAAATGATGAGACAAAGATAGATAGAATAAAATAAATTATAACTCAACCAAGTATATAGCAATGGACAACCACGAAAGTCAAGAGGCATTAAATCATAATGCTAGCAGATATCCTAACACACACAACAACAACAATAACTTTGATGTCAACAGGGAAAAAATAATATCTCTGGATACCAATAATGTGCGAGTTTATAGAAGGAATGATGCTGATGAAACCATCAAGTTAACAAATATTTCAAACGATGGTGCATCTCTCAATCCATTTGCTGCAGCATTGGATATGTGGCAAAACTATGTCAGGTCCTGGAGTAATGCATACAATCAGCTATTCTTTAGAAACCCGCCAATGACAAACGGCGAGTTTTGGTTTATGTATTGTAGGTTTGATTCAAAGTCAAATGAAAAGATAGACGAAAAATAGACGAAAAATGGCATATTGATTACGATATTGTTAATTTCCATTTAATGACGACCCCAAAAATAATCCTAGAAAATTTTCTTGCCCTGACTTGGGTCATTTGCTTTCCCTAAATGCTTATGAATTCAATTTCTTTTACTACATGTTTTGATATTGATTGTCTTTCCTATTTTCTTGAATCAAATTCGTATATCGATACATCATAATTGCCGGCTCCATTTCCTCCAAAGGTTGCGATTTTGTCTTTACTGTATGTTCTATAGCTTTCAATCATTTTTGCGCCTAGCACATTGTTTTTAGCTTTGTTTTCCCATTGTGAGTCAAGCACCATCAGAACCTTGTTGGATTTGACAAACACGTTATCTAAATAGTCCACAGCCTGATAATTGTTTAGGTTAAACACATATTTTGGCACCCATGAATAAAATGGACTTGATATTAGAATAATCTTGTCTTTGTTGTCTGTTTCAGTATGGGCGTCTTCATACAGGTACTTTACAATAAACGATACTACTTCAAAATCAGTGGAATTGTCGCTTGCCATTATGGCACCAGTGTACGTATACAGGGAATAGGAAGATATTGCTAAAAGTAACATAAATGGCAAAATCTTTTGGGTATTTCTTTTCCGAATTAATTGAGATAAGTCATGGACCAACCTGGCCGCGGCAATGCAGAATAAGGGAATAAGAGGGACAATGTGCCAGTATGAGACAAAACCTACAGAATACAGGAATACGATGAAAGGAACAGCCCAAATCAAAATAAAAAAGTCTTTTTTAATTGTTGAAAAGACTATGCCTATTATGCCTAAAGATGTCAGTAAAGGATCATGCTGAAAGTGATATTTTATAGTATCAATAAAAGTTTGAACACCCCTGTGGGTCTGGAAATATATTCCATTAAACCATAGACTTAGTTGATTTTTATACAGTGCATAGGCTGGCCAAAATAATGGAATTGCAATAACCGGCACAACCCACAGAATCAAAATCCTTTTTATTTTGTTGTTTTTATAGACAATAAAGACAATCAGCGGCATCATTGTGAATATGGGAATCTTCGTAAAGATGGCCAAGCCAAGAAAAATCCCGGAAAGCAAAATAAATAGAATTTGCCTGTAATCCATGCCCCTGTTTGAATTGGTTGTCCTTGTTTTTTTTGTAGAGCATATTGCAAATAATACTGATAGCAAAAAAAATGGCAGCTGAATGGATTCTAGCAATACTCTTCTTAAGGGGTCTGTAAATGGCATTACTGCAAAAAGGGTTGATGCAGTAATGGCGATTGTTCTGTTGTTGTACCAGTATTTAGATATCATGTATACTAGAGCAGTATCAACTATGGCGATTATTGCCATGATTATTCGTGGCACAAAAAAGATCATTTTAATGGATTCAACACTATCAGTTGGATTTAGGATATGGGGATAATTGATTAAGGAAAACACCCCTGCCATAAAGATTTGAGAAAAATAAGGATGGTCATATAGCAGTGATTCCTGGGGGCCAAAACCTGATAAGACATGCATTGCCCTTCTAATGTAGATGCCCTCGTCATTAGATGGACCAGATGGATAATTTGCACTGTTCCAAAAGAACGTAAAAGCAGATACTATTAATGGTAATGCAAAATAAAAAATATCCACCATTCTTCCACTAGGCGACTTCATACAAAAATTATAAAATAATGCCCATAAAAGAGAGTTTGTATGACTTGATGATGTTTATCTGGCAAGGATTTATGGGCACTAATTACAAAGAGAGGTGGGGAAAAAAGAATGCAACTACTAAATAATTTGATATCACTTCTAACTTTTGAATTGATTGTCCATTGTGTGGAAATATGCATATACATGACAAAAAAAACATTCTTTTATAGTTAAAAGAAGAATGCCCGCAAAAAAAAAACAGTTTTTTACATTTAACCCTGGTTTTTTGTTGCGAATGTTTTTAGAAATTAACTCTTGTTTCTATTTTTTAGCTTGGTGGTCTCATGCCCTCATCTTCTTCTATAATTTCGTCAACGTACCTAGAATGGATGTCTCCATCATCGTAAACCTGGCCTGCCTTCAAATAGCTTGAATCATTGCCATTTGTCTGCTGCTGCTGCTGCTGCTGCTGCTTTTGGTGCAGTTTACTCATTATGTCTATGCGAACAGGTGAAATGGTGGGTAATAACTGTGTAATCGACAAGGGTATGTCACCATTCCCTGAATCCCCATTGTAATACAGACTAAGGCTAAATAACCTTGAGCCAATGCTTCCCAGTTCGATTATTTTTGGCTCCAGATTGGCTTTTTTGCCTTCTTGTTCTTTGATAATTGATAGTATATCGTCGTATTTTGATTCGATGCTTGTGGCCAATTTTTGCTTTTCACCTTCTGAAAAATTTGAGTTTAGTTGCGATACTGTTTCAATAAATGATTGCTCTAATCTTATAATCATTACTTTGGTTATTGAATGACAAAAAAATATAAATGCTTAAAGAATGGATTCACTGTGCTTGGGCTCCTATTTGATGTAAAAATTGGAAAACGTTTTATATTTTAATTCAGCAGATGGTTCGCCATTTTATAGTTTTAAAGCGGTATTTGGTGTGTCAAAAACAAAATTGAGGGAAAAAAATCGATATTTTACATTTTACATTTTAGAGGCATGATGCATTGCCTTGACTTGATTTTCACGGAGTTTGATTTTAGCCCAACTCAAGAATCTACATATCACTTTATTAATGGATAGTAACAATGACATTGAGCAATTGATTATTGTAGTGATTCAATGAGTTGTATATTCAAATAGATCTAACAATCAAGTGAAATGAATTGTAGTGTATAATCAGGATAAATTCATCAATTTATGTTTAATCTGGTCTTTTAAAGTTGGATTCATAAAATATAGAATTTATTTAATTTTCGTACACATTTGCATCCTTGCCCTGTCATTGACTTGATAAATAAATAGTCATCTTTTGAATCTATAGTTTCCATATGCGTTTATGTAATTTAGCAAAACAATATGGATAGACACAATGTGGAATAATAAAATTTATTATATGGAAACAGTCAAAATTTACATATCCGACTGTTGTATTGGTGGATATGACCATGGGGGATCATAAAGTAGTTGCAGAGATTAGTATTATTCCAATAGGGAAAATTCATTCAGATGAGAATGATGCGTTGCAAACAAGTTTGAGTAAAGAGATATCATTAGCTTTTAATGCCATTAAAGAGCTCAAAGAAGTTAAAGTAATTATGACTGCAATGGGGACGGAAATAGAGGCTAATAATCTTCAGGATGTATTAAAGTCAGTCGAAACAGCACATAAGGCCATGAGGGACATTGGGGTCAAACGAATAATTTCAACAATTCGAATAGATGAAAGACTTGACAAAACAGAGACATTAGAGGATAGAGTCAACTCAGTAAAGGGTAATTGACATAATCCATAGGGTTGGCCATATTATGGTATTGGATTACTTTTAGTTATAAATGAAATACAACATAAAATTGCAAGATAAAAAAGAGTGCATCAAAAATAATCTCATTTAATTGTGAATGCCTGGTTTAATGTCCCCCCTTTTTGTAATTGTTTTCTATTGCATCGGCAAGTCTAAAGTCGCGTTCAGTAATTGAGTTTGTATCAAATGATTTTGATGAGATTTTAACTGTTTTCCAGTTTATAGATATTGTGGGGTGGTGATTGTGAGAATCCGATATCTCTGCAACTTTGTTTACAAATCTAACGGCGTCCATGAAAGAAGGAAACTGAAAATCTTTTACAATCTTACCGTCTTTTAGTTCCCAACCAACAAGGTCATCAGAGAGCCTTTTCTGTATTTTATCATTGGATGGATGATCCATATAATATTATAATCCTATCAAATACAACAAGAAATATTTTTTCTTCTTTTGCCTTTCAATTAAACAAAGCAGTTGGCCTTAGTATAAAATCAATTTATTTGACCGTATTTTACAATCGTTTCATCATTGTGTTTCCAGCCATAGAAAAAAAATATTTCTATATGTGTATATATTATAATATAAACCCGTAATAAAAAACCTGTTTCCAAACAAAAGCCTATTCAAAAGTTGCGCATTTCACTTAATGAACCGAAATCCGTAAATAATTTTTTTATATTGATGTCAATAATGTTGGAGAAAAAACCACCTGATGTCAAGTTTTACCACCTTGATGCTGGTTTGGAAAAAGCAACACCTACTAAAAGACGTAGAAAAACGGTGTCATAACAAAAGAAAAACAAAAATTTTGGAATATATTTGGTCTTTAAACAATGCCAAAATGACCCTTAACTATGATAGCCATGTCTAAATGCGGATTGACAATGAGCATCATCTTTAATGGAGAATGGCATTGGTTGGTAGGATGAATTTGTTCAGAACTGCTTTTATTGAATACAGCTCCAGAGTATGGGTCCATGGGCACATACAATATTATTTATAACTTTCATTAGGTAAAAATAATCGTTAGTGATCAAAAGGTGGCTGACAAAATAAAATGCTCCCATATTCTTGTCAAAAAACAAAGCGAAGCTATTTCAATATTGGAGCGGTTAAAGAAAGGTGAAAGTTTTACAAATCTTGCAAAAGAGCTATCCATTGATAAAGGCAGTGCAAAAAAGGGTGGGGATTTGGGTTTTTTTAGCAGGGGTATGATGGTAAAACCATTTGAAGAAGCCGCCTTCAAACTCAACAAAGGAGAAGTAACTTCTGAGCCAGTCAAGACTGAGTTTGGATATCACATAATCAAGAGGGCGGGATAGCAGCATCAGCATCCGCATCAATAGTGGTGTCATTATGGGGGAATAGATGGCAAAAAATTAAATCATTTAGATTTTTTATTCTTATTCTTATTTTTTAGATTTTTATTTTTGTAGTATACTTAAACTAATGATTGTTATTGGATGATGAATATTCTTTTGATAGTCTGATGTAATTGCCAGATAATTCTTTAATCCATTCTGTTTCCTTTTCATCTATGTCGCGTATTTCTTTTGCGGGCAATCCGCCCCAAAGCTTTCCCGAGGGGATTTTAGTCCCGGGTTTCACCACAGAACCTGCTGCTATTATTGACCATTCTCCAATTTCGGTTTTATCCATTATGATTGATCCAATACCGACTAAAACATTGTCATTAACCGTACACCCATGAAGTATAGCTGAATGGCCAACGGTCACCTGATTACCAATAAGCGTTGGATGTTTACCGGTAGTAACGTGAATAACACTATTATCCTGTATGTTGGTTTTACATCCGATTCGTATATTAAATACATCTCCTCTAACGACAGTTCCAAACCAGATGGATGATTCGGAACCTATCTCTACATCACCAATGACGGTGGAGTTGTGCGCTATAAAGCAATCAGGATTTATCTTTGGAATTTTGTTTTTGAAGGGTAATATTGACATACCTGTATTGAACTCTCATTAAAGTATAGATATATGCATTTCAATTATGTCAAAAATTATGATCACTGGCATTAAAAAGATGGAGGTGAATTACTGTGTGCCTAAAATACTGTTATGCTGTTTTAGTAAACTGTGATACTCTGTTTACTGTTTGTTTTTTCCTATTCACCGTACTAGGCATTTATTCTCTATAACGCACAGCATATGAATTATTTATGGTGGATTTCAAATCCTTTTTAAATTGTTCGCGTATCAATCCTCCGTATACTACCAAATCTCGGGCAAAATAGTCTAATCTTACCAATAGACTTTCGTTAATTATTTCACGTTTTTCATTGAAATCTTGACCTGAGTTAATGGATATTCCATATGGTAAACTCCAACCATAACATTGACGAATTACGGTCCTCATTTGATCCATTACGGTCAAACCTTTTTCATGTGACGCACAAATACACCCAAAAGTCTTTCCAGCAAATTCAGACCAAAAATAGTCAAGAAAGTTTTTCAAGGACCCTGACATTGATCCATGGTAGTCCGGAGTTGCAAGAATAATCGCATCGGCCCAGTTTACCATATCTACTGCCTGATTGACATGAATCGTCTCTGGACTATCATTGTGATTGTATATTGGTAATGGTGTGTTGTTTAAATTCAGTAATTTTGTATCAGCGTCATTTTGATTTACCCTTTCTAAAACGATTTTTAGTGTTTCTGTACTGAAGGATTCCTTATTCATACTCGAACCCACTCCTAAAACTTTTAATCTCAATTTTACCAATAACCTCCATTGTGCCAAAAAGACATTATAATCAACTTCCTAAATGATTTTTAATTTTGCAATTTATAAGTATACCAGTTTACAAATTATATAAATACATCACATAAGATGTGATTTGGGTTTGGGAGCAAAAAATTGCTTTATTGTTGCCATGACAATCTCATAGATGCCCGTCCTTTTTTTCTTTAATTGCGAATTCGCAAACCAAGTCGCCTTTGGCGGCCCTATGAGTTGTTTCAACATCTGCATAAAGCAGCTTTTCGAACAATTCCGTTTCAGCAGAACAGGCTTCCCAATGCTTTTCAGCTATGTGTATTATGGGGCAGTTGTATTCCAAAAGCACATGACCGCTGTCTCCTTTGCTCTTGTTTTTCCTTGATTCCACTATGTATCCTTCCTCATCCCTTATCTTTGCCAACTCCTTGACTCTGTCGCCAAAATTTAGGTTTTTTAGGCGCTCATAGTATGTGCTGAAAAGGTCATTTTGACGTTCCCGAAGCATCCTTATAACCCCATCTTTACCCATATTTTTCTCAATGAAATCAAGGGAATGAGTTGCAATAGACGCATAGGATTTTGGAAAAACTGTTTTACTTTGGGAAGATAGTTTGTAAATCATTCTCGGTCTGCCTACACCGGTTCTACTCTCAAAGGCTTCTACTAGTCCTCTTTTCTGTAAACCTGCTAGATGCTTGTGAGCCCCCATTCTTGATATTTTCATGGTGTTTGCTAATTCTTCAAGTCCAGCTTGCTGCATTACTTTGAGATACCATAGTATCTTCTTTTTCTGACCATTTATGCCTTCGGCAATAGGGTTTTCAAATGGTGAAACTGTTGGTGGGATGCTATCGCCCAATAATGATTACTGAAATATATACATTTATTAACTAATTGGTTTACAAATGCCATCGCATTTTTTGCTTGATTTAATATAATTATTCCAAAACAAATGTACTTTATTCAACAATGCAATTGAATTCAATATCGATTGTCCACCCTAACGAAGATGTGTTCATTTTGCAACTTGACGTCTGTGGTTTATGGTGGTTTCAAAGTGATTCGGAAAATAATGTCAAATGATGGTGGCATTTTGAATCATCAAATGGTTTTAGTGAACATTCCAACTCTTAGAATCTTGTGATGACAAGTTGTTGTCTATGGATAGATGGTTGTAACACTGTTCGACATTTGAAACTCTCATAAAACAAATACAACATACAAAACAAAACCGATGTAATGATTATCCAATTCCTATCCACAAATTCCATTGGCGTGTTTATTTTATTACTATTATGTGAAACTTAAATGAGATTAATAATGCATTCCATATAATTAACAAATAATCAAATCATATTTATGGCGGGTTGCAGATTATTTTTGAAAAACGATTATTACATATCAATGAATCTATAAAGCCAGGCCTTATGACAAGGCCTGAATCATCAGCGTAATCTTGCCTATTTTGCTCATTTTATTCTTCTTGAAAGTCGGCATATTCTTGCGAATCGGGAGTTTCTGTTTTGGGGTGGTAACTATATGAAAATAGAATTTCTATCTTCACTCATTTAATGTCAATTATCTATCAATTATCTGTCAATATGGATTATTAATTTTTTTTATCAATTAATTGTCATACAAAACAAATTTATTAAATCTAGAACAAATTCAAACCACTTTTGCTATGGGCATTTACTTGGGTGAATTACCAATATCGCTAGCACGGCAGCATAAATAAAAATATCGGAAACGCCATATGATACCCTAAAAGTAAATGAGCAAGAATGTCTTTATATCTCTATTATTGTTAATCATGACCGTAAAATCTTTAGCCTCATGGTATGTGCTTTCCCTTTTTTTTAGGTAAATACAATAAGTACAGTATAAACACTATAATGAATTTTTAAAGTTCTTAATCATTTAATTTAAATATATTGTCATTTTTTAGTATTTATTTATTAAAGTGAGAGATTTAGACCAGAAAGCGTTAGTATTGGACATTCGAAAAAGATGCACCAATAAAACTGTCGTAATTGTTGGTGACGTACATGGATGCTTTGACGAACTGTTGATGATTTTAGACAAAATCGGTTGGAATCAAAAGACGCATATTCTTATATTCACGGGCGACCTTATCGATAGAGGGCCGAGGATAAAGGACTCGTTATTGTTTGCCATGACTACGCCTAATGTATACACCTTGATGTCCAATCACGAATATAAACTTCTTCGGTATCTGAGAGGAATCGATATTACTATTGGTTCCCTTGATAAAACTATTGCTCAATGCGGTGATTTGATTTTTGATACATCCATCAATGCTTGGCTGGAATCACTTCCTTATATTATACGCTGGGCAGATGATTCTTTTGTTGTCCATGCGGGAATAATACCATCTTGCTCTATCTATAATCAAAAAAAATCCTCTTGTATTTATATAAGAACATGGAGTCCGTATTCAAATAGAATGTCAGTTGAGGGTGATGAACCCTGGTTCAAGTTTGACCCAATAGAGAAAATCAAGATTTATTTTGGTCATAATGTCCTCTCCTATCCTTTTGTTTCTAATTGGACTGTGGCTATGGATGGGGGTGTCGTATTTGGTGACACACTCAGGGCTTGCCTTGATGGCAAGGAGATTATAGAAGTCCAGTCAAAAGCAAAATATTACTGGCGATAACCCATATTCAATATATCGTTAATCAACAACTATTCTTATGCAGATTTTATTATTGGATGCCGATTCAAAAAAAACAATATGCGAATTTGATGGACCTTTTCTGCGAGCTGTCTTTTGAAACAACTATGTCATTACACCATATCCTTTTACAATTTCAGCTTTAGGCGTTGCTGACGAGGGTTAAGATGCTTAATAGACAAAAGGGGTCTGCAATACACAATTGAAGAAGACCTTTACCAAATAAATCAAAAGTGAAAAAAAGCTTGTATAGCCTTCTTTTCTTGATTGGTTTTGATTTTGATATGTTTATTTAAATAAATTTGTTAAAGAATTGCCAGAAGGGGAATGATGATGGTGGTGGAGAATGAGGTATTAATAAATTAAAAGATCTTATTGAAAATGCCGATCCATTATAATATAATTGTAATATTGCGATATGCTCTCCATGATCAGGAACATGTATTCTACAAGAAACTTTCCCTCGTTTGTTGCAGATTGGTAGTTGAATCTGAATATTCTGCTGTCATGATCTGTGATGGTAACCTTTGCATTTAAATTTTCAAAAGCCTGATTCATTTAGTTTTTTTACCTCAAACAAAACCTTTGTTTTCTGATCAACCTTTTTTGTTTTTTTATTACCTGTGTGGCGATTATAAATCTTATTTGGATATTGATTACAGACACAATGCAAAACCTTTTAAACATTTGACCATCACAAATTTGACATCTTCATAAAGAATCGCCTTTTATACGGTTACATTGCCGCTTTTATTTCTGCAGTTTTAGTTGGGTCGATATATTCAATTGCAAAACCGGTTTTATCAAGTCAAATCCAACCATTGACCCTATCCTCTTTAATCTATTTGATTTCTGGGATATTTATGGTGTTTGTCACATTTAGCACCGAAAGAAATAGGGAAAAAGGTGCCTTAAAAAAGGATGACTATGCACTTTTGTTGATCATCGGATTACTAGGCGCCTGCATTGCACCGTTTCTATTTTTTGAAGGATTGAGTAGAACCACCGCATCTAATGCTTCGGTATTGAGCGGTGGGGAGCTGCTGTTTTCCGTTATATTTGCTTTGTTGTTTTTTAAAGAAAAGCTAACAAAAATTGGGTACATTGGAATGTCTATAACCGTGATTGGGATAACCCTGATTTCGTTGTCGTCTGAAGATGCCGCTCAAAATGGCCTATTGGATGTCAACCTCAACATTGGTGATGTATTGATAATTTTGTCTACTGTTTGCTGGGGATTAGACAACAATCTGAGTAAGATAATATCAAAAAGAACTACAAACACATCCAAAATAATATCCATAAAATCACTGACAGGGGGCATGGTTCTCCTAACCTGTTCTTTTTTGCTTGGATATGAAGTAAAACTGGAGATGTCACAGATACCATATCTTTTAATTCTTGGAATCGGGGGGTTTGGACTATCTCTGTTCTTTTTTATAGAATCAATAAGAATCATAGGAACGCTAAAGGTTGTTGTAATATTCTCATCCTCAACAGTATTCGGGTTGATATTTTCTGCCGTCCTGCTTGACGAGAAAATCGGAACAATGCAAATTATTGCAACCGCATTGGTTGTGTTGGGACTTTATTATGTGAACAAAGACGAGCTGAACTACCTAAAAAACAACAACAACAACAAGTAGCGCACCTGTGCGCAAAAACCCAAATAAACTCATGGCCATTTCAGTTCGGAAAAAAAAGATAATTTTTTAAAAACCAAATGAATAATCCGTTATCATCATCATCATCAGCAATAATTATGCTTATTGCCTGTCAGGTCAATTGCATGTGTGTTTGTGTGTGCGTATTGCGTAGCATTGTTGTTTTGTTGTGGTCTGGGCAAACAAATGCGTTTATTTAAACACCTGATGGAAAGGTTTCTGGGAGATCTCTGTCGTTTTTTATTGGCTGCATATGCAGCGGTGACAGAGCATTTGTTTTGTCGATAAACAACAGAGCATCATACCTTGAGGATAGTTTTGTGGGAACGTAATTTCCATACTTTTCATATTTGGGGTTATAAACAACGCCTATTGCCCTTTGACCCATTGGTTTGTCGTTTTCCGTATCATCATCGTAATAGTATATGTAGTTGTTTTTTTTCCCCTGGGTTGTTTTGCCCGCATCATCCTTATCTTCATGGTTTTGATGAGGGGATGAAAAAATCAGTAGTTTGTCCTTGCCTATGTCATCACTACTGTTGCTCTTGCATAGGTTATGCAATAACCTATCCCAGCTTCCATCTTTTGCTGGGGGAACATCCATTTTTTCCATCTTTTCGCCCCATTGCTTTGATGCAATCACAGAACCGCTGTAAGTGCCAAAACCAATCAGAACTGTGTTTTTGCTTCCTCTCCTTTCTCTCACAAGTTGGCCTAAATTTATCATTCCTGATTTGGCCATATCGGTAAACCGCGCATCACCGATGTGCGTGTTGTGTGCCCATACAATTGATTTTGGCTCGTTGACACTACCGCTACCATCACCCGTTTCCTTATCCTTGTTGTGAAAATCAATCAGGCGCTCAAGTGTGTTCATCATATGGGTATCCCTTAGGTTCCATGAATTTACATCACCTTTCATCATTGTGCGGTAATACTTTTCGGCCTCTTTTGCGGTGATTGCATTTTGCTCGGCGTTAAAATATTCTTCCTCTTTGTTTTGCTGCTCCCTTGCATAAACGTCCTGCTTATTTCTCAAAGACGCTAAAGTTTCAATAACTTCGTCTTCACAGTTGTCAGGCACAAAAGCCATTGCTTGTGCATACTTTTCCACGTCTTTGTTATATGGCTCAAAACAGTCAAAGGCGTCAACAGCATTCTTTAATGCGGCCGGATCCACTCTCTTTAGATACTGTATAATTGCCTCAAGGGATTCCCACAAGCTATAGAGATCCAGCCCATAGAATCCAACCTTGTTTTTCTTTGAATCGCCAATGATGCTGCTGTTATGAACTTTAATCCATTCTATCAAATCAACCATCTCTTTGTTAGCCCACATCCATGTGGGCCATCTATTAAAAGAATGGAGAACTGAGTATGCACTCTGACCGGAACCAGAAAATCCCTTTACGTACCTATTAACCTCAAAGCAATCAGGCCAGTCCCCCTCAACTGCAATAAAGGAAAACCCTTTTTCTTTTATAAGGCGCTTCGAGATTTCGCTTCTCCATTTATAAAATTCTGAAGTCCCGTGGGATGCTTCTCCCAACAAAACAAATTGGGATTCACCGACTCTATCTAACAATAAATCGAGATCATGAGAGGAATCATTTAACAAAGTATAATTTAAATCGGTCATGTGTGTCTATGCTATCTCCTATATTGTTTTATTATGAGAAAAAACTATAAAAACGGCATCAAAAATTTCCTTTTTTAGAAGATGAATTTCGCCATATGGGTTATGCATTTAGATTAACCCCTGAACAAGAGAAATCATCAAAACC
The DNA here is from genome assembly GCA_016782315.1 of Nitrososphaeraceae archaeon. Lineage (GTDB taxonomy): Archaea > Thermoproteota > Nitrososphaeria > Nitrososphaerales > Nitrososphaeraceae > Nitrosocosmicus. Next base: position 12,951 of record JADDOQ010000021.1, read on the forward strand.
CATAGTAATATATCTTTATTTTACCTATTTGTTGAATAAGGGAGGACATTAAATTTAATCTATCATGCTCCATTGCTTATGCATGTTCTTTAATCGATTGTCCATTGCAGTTATATTGCAATAGCAGGAATTTGCTTGTAAAAACTTCTTGTCTTCTGCCAATCCCAAATATTCATTTTTGCCGTTTTTTGTATTTGATGCATCTGCAAAGCATAAAGGTGACTCTGCAATTGCCATGTTGTCATAAATTCCTGATTCGTCTTTGACATCGTCAGCAACACCCTCATCCACCATTATCCTATCTTCATTTTGCTTTTAATTATACTTTGTCTGCCAAATACGCGTTTTAACGTAAAACCTGGAGACCTTGACAAAAAGGTAACTTTGTGAATTTTGGATGTAGTTGTAAGAGTTGCAAATAGGCATTGCTATAACCGTGAAATTTGATTAATTGATTTTAGGGCCATTAAATCTAGTACTCGAGATTTTGAATTTGGTATTCTTATCTTAAACTTTTTTGTTGGTAAACGTTATTAGCAATGAAAATGTAAATGATTTTGGATTACATTGGTTGGCATAACAAAAGAATTCACACTTTCAACATCTACTACTGCGTCATCCTCCTCATCATCTGCTTCTGCTAACTTTAATTCGGGATCAGTATTATTTATCGGAAATGCTACAGTCCTTATCCGTTTTGCCGGTTTTACTATTCTTACTGATCCAACTTTCATTCACATGCATGAAAAGGTCGATCTTGGATATGGTCTTAAAACCACGCGATTGACAAATCCCGCTATGAACATCACTGAGTTGCCTCCCATTGATTTTGTCATGCTGTCTCATTTTCATGGAGACCATTTTGATCAGGTGGCAATACGTGAACTAGACAAGTCACTGCCAATTATTACCACGCCCCATGCGGCAGAGGAACTAAAAGCACATGGATTCAACAGGACTGAAAAATTAGAGAAATGGGAAAGCGTTATCTACAAGAAAGGCGATATCCGGCTTACAATCACGGCAACCCCAGGAAGACACGGGCCACTTCCGGTTTCGATTTTTTTACCCCAAGTTATGGGCAGTATTCTTGATTTTCAGACAAAAAACGGTGATCATCTATTTAGGGTGTATATCACCGGCGATACCATGGTTTTTGATGACATAAAAGAAATACCAAAGCGTCATTCCAATATCGATTTGGCGTTACTTCACCTTGGTGGAACCACCGTAATGGGGCTTGTGGTCACAATGGATTCAAAAGAGGGTCTTAAAATGCTCAAAATAATTGATCCACACAAGGCTATACCTATCCATTACAATGATTATGATGTTTTCAAGTCGCCTCTTTCAGATTTTCAAAATGAAGTTAGGCAAGCCGGTTTTGAGAACCGTGTTCACTACCTAAGTCATGGGGAAAGCTATACTTTTGAATTAAATAGAGACAAAAGCTAGTTCCAGTTGTTCTATGCTATTGTCCTCAAACACCTTGATCATAGAACTTTGCCTAATTTGTAATATTGATCATCAATTACCTTTTGACTTGACATGTTAAATATTAAATCAATTTTTCCAGATTTTCATTACAAACGGCATAAGATGTGAATTAAGAGTTCCATCTAATCTGATACTAATTGAACTTTATCTATATGGGTTTTTGTTGACAAAATCCTGTTATCTTGGGTATTTTTGAAGATTATTGCCACTACTACTGATGATGTTAAACATTGGGAAGAACTCTTTGAGGCTTTCAACATAAACATCGTACCAATATTTTGACGTTTTAATTGGGTCCATTACGAAATCTCTTCCAACATTGTACCACCAATTTGTCATCAGGGTTGGCCAAAATGATGTTCCGAAAACAAACGGATCAAAAACACCAAAAATACCGTTTTGGTTTTCCACCTCCTTTCTCATTAAAAAGACATGGATTGTGGCTTTGCTTTAACTGTATCTTCTTCTTCCGATTTGGTGAATGGCATGTCAATGACGTGAGTGTAGACCTCATGCTGAAACTGGGAATGATTTATCCATTGGAATGCATTTTAAACCGATGCCTCTTTATCGTCTCTTCGGAATCAGAACTAACTTATAAAATATGCTTTTACCCCGATAACTTGAATTGCATCTGATTAATCTTTGATTTTCATTAGTTACATTCATCTTGTTTGCTAAATAAAATGATAATAGCGTGCATCAAGAAAAATGTATCGGCAACCCAAGATCCTTTAAAAATGTGTTTGAATTTCCCGGAAGCGTATCTCATCAAACACCTTTTTTATCGTTCACCATCAGTCACATGCAGCTTAAAGTAAAACCTGACTTTGTTAATAACACTCTAGTGGAGTGTGAGCAAAAACTCAGAGTTACCATATTACGAGATCTAAAGGAGATTAAGCTTGACATGGCCGAGATGAAAATACACAAAATTTATGGTTCGGTTCAGGTGCAGGACTTTCAAACTCCAAAAGGGAATGATAAATTAATTATCCGTTTTGCAGATACGCTAAGAAAAGAGACCCAAATTGACATTTACATAACGTATTCTGCAGGCTACTATTGTCAGCCCAATGGGTCGTATTCCATTAGCAAACCTAGGAACGGATTTCACTTTGTTTCTAAAAAAAACGGCCATGATAGGGATGTTAAAGAAAGCCAGGCATGGACCCAGGGTGAGGCATTAGAGTCTCGGTACTGGTTTCCCTGTTTGGATTATCCCATGGTTAAGTTTTCGCTAGAGATGGAAATTGTTGTTCCGGGCGGTTTCATTGCGATTTCAAATGGGATTTTATCGGCAAAAACTAAGGAAAACAATGACCTGATCATTTGGAGATACATTGAAAAAAACCCTATTCCTGCATACCTTGTTTCGGTTGTAGTTGGTAAATTCTCTGCATTAGAATCAAAATACGGCCCTGTTTCTCTGTACTATTATTGGCCAAAAGAAGTCCAAATGGAGGATGCCATGCTGACCTTCTCCGAGACCCCCCAAATGCTAAAGTTCTTTGAAGAATACTTTGGAACCAAGTTCCCATATCAAAAATACTCACAGGCTGCTGTGGATGATTTTGAATTTGGGGGCATGGAAAATAGCAGCTGCACAACATTAACTAGGGTGGTGTTGCATGACAAAAAAACGTCAGTTGAATATAAAAATGACCTATTTTTGGTTTGCCATGAGATAGCGCACCAGTGGTTTGGTGACTTGGTTACCTGTAAGGACTGGCCACATCTGTGGCTAAATGAGGGGTTTGCAACCTATTGCGAGTTGCTGTACTGGGAGAGCACACGAGGGCTTGATGAGTTTCATTATAACCTGATTGAGTTTTCAGATAAATATTTTGAGGAGGCAAAGGACTCGTACAAAAGGCCCATTGTAGCAAAAACATACAAGCATCCTGACGACCTTTTTGATGCTCACTCGTATGAAAAAGCAGGGTGTGTTTTGCACATGATTAGAAATTTCATTGGAGATGACCTTTTCAGAAAATCCTTAAAAGTGTATCTTGATAGGCACCGAAACAGGTCGGCAGAATCAGACAACCTTTTGGACGTCCTCGAAGAGCAATATGGAAATGACATGCATCAATTCTTTGACCAGTGGATTTATGGAAAAGGGCATCCTGAAATGGACATTGAAATCTCCACTGAGCGTAACAATGACGATAAACATGATACCGATAATAATAATGATAACAACAATGAAGGCAACAAAAGAAAATTAAAGTTGAAAATAACCCAGACACAAGAAGAAAAAGACGATGGTAGTGGTACGGGCAATCTAGAAGACAGCAAAACCGTATTTGAGTTCCCATTGGAGGTCAAAATAGTGCTCTCAAACGGCGACAATGGGGAAAGGAGTCAGGAAACACATGTTATTCAAATATCAAAAAAGACTACAGAAAACGCTTTTAGCGTTCCTTCTGATGCCAAAATAGAAACCATATCAATAGACCCCGAATCTAAGATCTTAAAAAAGGTGAAATCGATAAAGATGGCAGATGAAACAAAAGAGTTTCAATCAAAAGGATTGCTCGTAAACCAACTACACCATGGTAAAACAGTAATCGAAAGAATAGATGCAGCCCGCCTGCTTAAAAACCTGTACTCAAAGGATGTGGTTAATGCATTACAAAATTCAGTTATGGGTGACAAGTTTTATGGCGTATCAATAGAGGCTGCTAATGCCATTGGCTCCTTCTATGACAAAAATGACTATGAGAAATCAGATACCGCCTATCAATCTCTAAGGGCATTTTTGGCCAATCGGGATTCATTTAATGGTTTTCATTCTAAAGTCAAAAGATCTATAATAAAAAATATTGGCATGTTTGAGCGGGAGGAGTCAATTGACTTACTTGAGGCATACTTGACTGTGAATGGTGGTGATAGGGATGGGGAGAGCGACTTTATAAAATCTGCTGCGGCGACGGCCATGGGGAGAAGCGGCAAGAGATTGCCATCATCACCATCAGGAAAAAAAAATGAGTTCATAATACCGCTGCTGAAAAAATTAGTTCAATCCACAAACACATTTCAAAATGTTGTTGCAACAGGGGCTATAGACGGCTTGAAAGAGTTGTCCCCAAAAGAAGGTGACGAAGTCGTTGCATCTGACATAGCTAATTTCCTAATTGAAAACACACAGCAGGAAAAGGACTACTTCATAAGGTCTAGGGCTACCTCTGCCTTGGGAAAGTTCCTGTACGGTAAAAATAACAAAAATGTGGAAACCTCAAAGACGGATGGTTTCAATCAAAGGGTATTGGATAGATTGGTGGAGTTGTTAAAAGACAATAGGCGAAGAATAAAAATAAACGCGTGTTTAGCACTTGCAGATGATGAGGCCAAGTTTGACACTTCTGCCACTACCGGGCCGGATAGGAGAATTTATGAATCTATGGATGCGTTGATTTATGTGGCCGAGCATGACATTGACGGTTTTGTGAGAAGAAACGCAGAAGCAAGTGTTAACGTGCTAAGGGAGTGGATAAAAGAATGGTCTAGCAAGCCACCAACACTTGACATAAAAATCAGGGAAACATAAAATCTTTTGATATGTCTGAATAGATTTTTTTATATATCTGACATGCCTGATTGTTTACCTTAAATATGTCAGGGAACATAAATAATCATTTTCAAATAAAGTGACAAGAGGGTAAACACAAAAAAGGTGTACCGAAGCGTTTTGTATGGGTGTTAAATATTTACTATTTACTAATTAAAGAAAACTGTGTTAGATTTATTTGGTATATCTGAAAGATATGAATCACCATAATCAAAAATTCCAGGCAGCGGTAGCACCGTTCTATTTACTATCAAAGCATTAGAACAAGGATCCACAAATTTTGAATTAGTACAAAAAAGGGATTGGGAAATCAATACTCATCAGATTATTCGGTATAAGATAAATGTATTTTGAATGAATGATGTAGTCTTTATCAATAAAAAGTAGTCTGAATAAAACCGCATTATGTGTGGATGACAATGACTAACTAACTGCCTGACTAACCATCATTCATTATTATGGTCTTTCTTTTACTTTTTTGATCTCGTCCATAATATCATCAATATACCCTTTAACGTTCTCAGGTTGGGAATTTCCAATTTGTGATTTAAATTCTTTCAAATTTTGGTTGATAAGCCTGTTCACTATTTTTTCTGTTTCTTTTTCCTGTTCCGCAGATCCAATTTTACCTAGGAAGGTTAGTTCTTTTATGGCGGAGGCGCGAATGAATTTACGAAACTCAATATCAGTTGCAATAGAAATTGCAGAATAGTAAAGACCTACCAATATTAAATAAGATGATAATCCTAAAGTCGCAACAGACGAAAGTCCAAATGGGGGGTATCTTCTCCATTGCATTTGAGTGGAACCGCATTGGGGATCACAATGTTGTTGTTTCTCATCGGAATGTCAATTGGGCCTGCCATATCCGGAATATACCTGGAGAGTTTCCAATCGCCAGTCATAGGTACTGTTGGATCTTTTCCTTCTGCTTTAGCGTATGACATGATTTTTCTTACGGCTACAGTGATATCTTTTTTTTCTGTAATGCTTACTTTAGTGGTAACAAGAAAACTCAGGTATAAGATTCCTCAAAAAAATCAATATTGATGTCTTTTATTTATTTTGCATTTGTTAAAAAAAAACACATTGAAATAAAAAAAATTGAACAGTGGCCATTTTCTCTGCATCTTCTTATGTCGAAGTTAGAAGAAATGCGCTATTATGGATAAACAAAACATTCTTGGTACTTGCTTTGCTAGTCATAATGATAGAAATAAGAAATAAAATAATCATGCATGTTAAATTATGAATTAAGTTAGACATGTAATTCTTACTTAACATTACATCAAAATGCAGATATGATTATTTTATGAAAATAGACTGTTCCCTTTGTTTATTAAATGCCAATTAATCTGTGTTGGTTTTATTGTGTTGTGTTGTTTATTTGCTAACTTTTTATCATCATCAAATGCTTTGGAGCATATACAAAAAAATGATTCAGATGCTTCCCAAACAAACCTGGAACAATTGAAAGATTTTGCTTTAACCAAGATAAATGACGATAGAAAAAACTTTGGACTTGATCCCGTATTTCAAAGTAATAACACTGCGGCTCAGGCTCAAGCAAATGAGTTATTGAAAACGCAATATATCTCACACTTGACTGTGGATGGGTTAAAACCATACATGTTATACTCTCTGTATAATGGTACTGGATATGTGCAACAAAATTTAGGACAGATAAGTTATATAGATTCAAAAAATTCTACTAGCCAAAACAATAACGACAACAACGACCGCCATGGTAAGGATAGTGATTTAACTTCTTCTGAACTATGCAGCAGTGCCAATAAATTTTATTGCGCACCTATTGACCCGTACAAAGCAATTGAAAATTTGGAATACTTGATGATCTATGATGACAAAAAATGCTGTAACGATGGACATAAAAATAATACTCTATACCCGTTTCATACCCATGTAAGCTTGGGCATTGCTTTCAGTAAATATTATTTTGTTGTGGTCCAAAACTTTGAAAATCGATATCTGGGATCAGATTATCAAATACAAAAAGATGATGAGAATATAAAACTAGAAGCTAAAATTCTGGAGCAGAACAAAACTAATTTTCTGATAAACCATGTATCGTTTTTCTTAGATGATCACCCAACTAAAATAGTGTATGAAAAAAACAAAAACAAAACCCATTATGAGTTAGGTGATCTTAAACTTATAGTGTCTAAACCTTTACCACCATACATTAAATACCTGCAGCAGGATGATGGTTCTTACCAAATAATTGAAGCAAAGAAATGGGATTTAGACAAAAATGGTGTGGACCTGGAAATTAAACTTCCAGACTATTTGGATGTTAAAGATAAAGTTCTTACAATGGTGGTTTATGCCAAAAAAGCAGATAGCATGGATAATGGAAATGGCGAAAACGATTATTCTGACCACCCATTTCCATTGACTTCGCATACGTTTTTCAATTCCTGACTCTCCTCTTATTTGGTACATACCGTTATTGCTGGAACTGATAAGGTAATTTCAATAATTAGAAAACACCTTACATTTCTTTATGTGAATAAAGATCTAAAAAATAACAATAACAGTGAACAGGTTACGAGTAATTTTTATGATTTAATTGTAAGTCTTCAAAAAAAAACTAAACAAAATACTGATGTAAATTTTGGATCAAAATCGACTAAAAAATGATATCGCAATAAGAATCTCCATCCCGTATAGATTGCCTATGAAGCAAAACACAAATGATTCCAAATACGATTCAATTTTGTTGGAAGTTGAGCAATTCCGCAATACACTCCTTCTAGTTTCTTAATGTGGGATAGATGGATATAGCAAAAGTGGTCCCAAATAACTTACCTTGCTAAATTTATGTATTTTGTACCGCAATTGCTACCAATTGGGTTGTTGTATCTATTTTAAAACATACGTATATAGGGAATAGTGCGTAATGCATTTAAAAAATATTGAGTGACAGTGATGGTGTTGTCCGTTCATCAGGATAGCCGCTCTGCCAAAAACTCTGCAGATTTCTTTATGGCCTTTATCTGGTTACTGTACTTAGTAAAGCCATGACCCTCATCTTCAAAGACCATATAGTCTACATCATTTCCTTTATCTTGAAGTCTTTTGACTATTTGATCAGATTCATCCTTTGCTACTCTTGGGTCATTTGCACCCTGTATCACTAGAAGGTTTGTTGTTGGATTGATTGCGTCGACATAGTTAATCGGAGAGCGCTCTTTGAGAAAACTCTCCTCCTTTGCCGGATCTCCTATCAATTCTCCAGTAAACTTTTTCCAGTGTTCTGGAACCGTGTTAACAAATGTGACAAGGTTGCTTGGGCCAACGATGTCTACTGCGGCTTTCCAATTGTAGCCCGGTAGCCGAGTAATGCAACTTAAAGTTGCAAACCCGCCAAAGCTTGCGCCAAAAACACCAATTCTTTTAGCATCAACCCAGTCTTTAGATAAAAGCCATTTTACTGCATATTCTAAATCTATGAGCTCATTTCCGCCCCAGTCGTGGTAAATCCTTTTCTCAAAGCTTTTTCCATAGCCAGTACTGCCTCTATAATTTGGTGCAATGACCACCAATCCATTATGTGCGAGATACTGATAAAGCCCAGAATAATCATAATATGGTCTCTCTTGAGCGGTGGGGCCACCATGAATTGACAGTATGGCGCCATACTTTTGATTGGCAGTTGGATTGATGTTTTTATTATTATTAATGCTGTTTTTGAGATCTCTCGTATCCGTAATGGTGGTGTGTGAGATGTGGTTTTGGGCATTTTCCTCGGAATTTGCCTCATCTCTGCTGTTTTTGGGTCTATACAAAAATGCAGAAATCTCCAAACCATCAAAGCTCTTGTATTTTATTATTTCTGGTTTGATTAGCATATGCTTGGGTATGTTGCCTAAAAGGGATGTGGTAATCTGCTCATATCGACTCTCATTCGACTTGGAGAGATCCACCATAAAGATATTGGTTGGTGATATGGGACTATCCATCATGACGCCAATTCTTTTTCCATCTGGAGAAAACTTTATGTCCTCTATTACGCCATCTGGCGAAACGTCGGCAGAGCCAATTACTTTGGTTTCACGGTTATCAAAGTTTTTAATAAACAACCTGCTGTAACCCTCTACATTTTCCGACCAAGCGATGGTTGCTCCATCTGGACTAACATCTACAGTCTCGATATCATGTTGGGGGGTTACTATCCATTCAAGTTCTGATTTATCGAGATTGTAAAACGCCACACCTGCAAATTCCCTGTCTAAATCCGATATGACATAAAAACCCTTTCCATCAGCAGACCATGGGCCGACCAAAAAACGGCTTTTCCCTGTGTTTCCTAAATCAATATTTCTCATCTCCCTGCTTTCAACGTCTAAAATCCATATTGTATAGTCCGTTAGGGTGACTAGTTGAGAGCAGTTTATTTTTTTGTTGTCTGGAGACCAATACCCTGGTATAAACCAGCCATCTCTGTTGGTAACACAAAAACCATCATCACCATCGCTTTTCAAATTCCTTACATAAACAAGCATGTTGGATGGGTTTCCTTCATTTGATCCATAGACAATGTGTTTTCCGTCATGACTAAAACATTCCTGCCCCCATTCATGTCTTGTTTTTGAATCAAAAGTTATTTGCTCAGGCCAGGAATCAAATATGTTGTCTATTTTGAATATCTGAAAATTCTCATTTCCTTGGGTGTCTGCAAAAAAAATCACACTGTTATCTACTGGAGAAGAAAAAACATGTCTAACAGATTCATCAATAAAATGTGTCAACTGATAAGGTGCGTATTGTTCGCCATC
>JADDOQ010000121.1:0-2531 GCA_016782315.1 Nitrososphaeraceae archaeon
GGATGGAATTCAGGAATTAAATGGTGTAGTTGTCATTGCTGCAACTAATAGGCTGGATATGATTGATACCGCACTATTAAGACCCGGTAGATTTGACAAAATTGTTTTCGTTCCAAAACCTGACCTCTCAACAAGATTGAAAATATTGCAGATATATGCAAAGGAAAAGCCAGTTACCACCGAGGTCAATCTTCAGAGAATTGCAGAACTTACTGATGGTTTCAGTGGTGCTGATATGTCTGCAGTTGCCAACACAGCGGTCTCTATAGTCCTACACGAGTATCTTCAAAAATACAGCACCCCTGAAGACGCTGCTAAGCATGCCACTGAAGCCTTTGTCACAATGAAGCATTTTGAGGATGCGGTTAAAAAGATAAAAACTCAAAGAGACATGAAACCTGGAGAAAAATTAACACTTTCGCAATACCGTTAAATCTCCATCCATTCATTTTGTTACCTAAAATTATGTATATCCTTCTCATGGATACTGCAATAATTATTATTTTGCATGTTGGTTAGGCAATGGCCGCAACAACAGCGTAATAGAAACACGACGTATATGAGAAGGTTTTATTTTTTTTCTTCAGTATTATATTGATAATGGATAAACTAATATTTTTTTTTATCTTTGATTAGAATTGGAATTGTATAAGGATCCAATTGCAGTAAAAAAGAAAAAGGAATCCATCTCAATTGTAGATCTGGGGTATAATTCTATCAAAATATCTACTTTTGATGTTTACAAAAATGGTCAATATAAAAAACAGGATCAACAACAAGAATATGTTCAAATAGGTTATAACCTGTCTAAAGCCAACAACATAATCAAGGATCAAAATATTGAAAGAGTTGCCAAATTTCTCAATAAATTTAAATCTGAATTGAAACAAATGAAAAACAATACAGTTATACCGATTGCCACAAGTGCCGTGAGGGATGCAGACAATGGAAAGGATGTTGTCAAAAGCATAAAAAAGAAAACCGGATTTGAATTTAATGTATTATCTGGCCTTGAAGAGGGTTTTTTCTCATATTTGGGTGCCCAATCTATAATGCGTGTTCCAAATGCAATATTTTTTGATTTGGGTGGGGGAAGCATAGAGATAATCCATGTGCAAAACTACAAGATAAAAAAAATTGTCTGTCTTAATCTTGGTGCCTTAAGATTGTCTGAAAAATTCGTAAAATTCAATGAAAAACTGGAGGGGGACTCAGGATATATGCAACTTGAGAAATTTCTTTATAAAAATATACCTGCGATTGACCATTTTAAAATTGACGAAACCATGAGCGTGAAATTGGTGGGAATAGGGGGCACCGTTAGAACAATCCATAAGTTTATTGCTGGAATTTTTCAAAGACCCCTGTCTTTACCGTACAATCACATTACAATGACTAAAAAAATGATGGATATTTCAAATGACATTTTCAAAAGACTCACTCAAGAAGAGTTATTGCAGATAAAATTGATTGATAAACAGCGATCTAAAACCATCACTGCGGGTAGTTGTGTGGTTAAAATATTGATGGAGCGATTGGGTTTTGATGAGTTACTTGTCTGTCCTACAGGACTAAGGGAGGGCATTTTGGAGAATTATCTTTATTTCTCTATGGACAAAAAACACCGATTGAGAAAAAAATTTATTGGATTAAACTATGATGATATACATTCTATTGGCTATTCAAATAGTTTAACTCGATTTTCCGCATACGATATGAAATCCTCTCCATTTGTTTTGTTGGGATCGCATGGCGATTTTTTCCCAAAAAAAATTATTAGCGCAAGGTTGGATAAAATAAAAAAATAAAAGATTGACATTGATGTTTAACAATTTTGAATTATAAAATTAAACAATCTATAATAACAGTTATCGTTTAGATTTTTATAATGGATATTGAGGAAAAGATGTCTCTTGTTCAAAGGCCTCCAACAGACGAGGTAGTTACTGCAGATGAACTGAGATCCTTGTTTGAAACTAACTCTTCGCCCAAACATTATATTGGACTTGAAATTTCTGGAAAATTGCACCTGGGCAGTCTGATACTTACAGGTTTTAAAATCAATGATTTTATAAAAGCTGGCATTAAATCAAATGTTTTTCTTGCCGATTGGCATACTTATATAAATAACAAACTAAATAATGACTGGAGTCTAATATCTAAAATTTCAAAATACTATGAAAAAGCTTTTAAATTTTTTTGCCCTGGTGTCAACATAATCCATGGGTCAGATCTTTATGAAGACACAGACGACTATTGGAAAAATTTTGTTCTTTTCTCAAAACAAATCACACTCTCAAGAATACTCCGCTCTTTAACCATTATGGGAAGAACTGAAAAAGATGCCTTGGATTTTTCTCAACTTCTGTATCCGTCAATGCAGTCTGTGGATATAAAAGCACTCGATTTAGACATTGTTCAGGCTGGAACCGATCAAAGGAAAATCCATATGTTGGTCAGAGAGGTATTTCCAAAACTTAATTGGAAAACTCCGATCTCTGTACATCATCATCTCCTACCAGGATTGTCCG
>JADDOQ010000121.1:2672-6447 GCA_016782315.1 Nitrososphaeraceae archaeon
GGAATCATTGTCCACTCCTTTTAACCCTGAAATAAAAAGCGAGGATTCTAAAGTTTTTAGCAAGATGAGCAAAAGCAATCCTTCTAACAGTATTTTGATTCATGACTCTGAAAAGGACATTCTTTATAAGATAAACAAGGCCTATTGCCCTTTGGGAATTTCAGCCAATAATCCTATACTGGAAATTATCAAACATGTCATTTTCCATCAATACGATGAATTCATAGTGGAACGACCAGTAAAATACGGTGGCAATATGTCCTATTACTCTTATAATGAACTTCAAAAAGATTACGAACAAAATAAAATACACCCAAAGGATCTAAAGATGACTGCGTCTAGGTATCTAAATGAAATTATCTCTCCAGTGAGGGATTACCTGCATAATGAAATTCCCGATTAGGCTTTATGATTGTTTTATTTCTTATAATCGCTGTTTTGATGTCTTTGTAGTTATATTGTTCTGATCAATTATGTTTATATAAAAAATACTTTTTCTGTTATTTTGATGTCTTTTGCTTTTGTCTGTTTGCATCATTTTCTTCCCATGATGTTTAGCCTGACATAATCTATCTTTAGTAAATCCCGGTTGGTTTTTCTTTTCTTTCCTGTGTCATGCTCTTTAAGTTTGTCTAAAAAAGCGCCTATAAATGAATTTCTGATTTCGTTATCATTATCATCATCATCATTATCATCAACTTATGGCAGATATGATAAATAGTGTTTCATCGCAACCGTTTTCATGAACAAGACGTATTCCTGTAGTTTTCAAAATTGGCTGTACTTTTTGTCAGAAAAACCTGAACACCTTTAAATCCTGCTTTGTTTAGTATTTTTACTGTGTCTGTGGGGGTTGCAAAATTCCATGGATTTTTCCAATACCCAAAATGTTGCTTGAATCTTTTGCTTTTTCTAATTTCCTCTAGTATGATATGGGTGGAACCAAGGTTACCTTTTCCTCCACACTGAATTAAAAGTTCTCCATCTTGCTTTAGTGATTCCCAAAATTTTGTGAATGGTTTTTTATGATCCGGGATCCAGTGTATTACTGCATTTGGGAAAACTAAATCCACTTTTTCCGGCAAATCAAGATCCGATAAATCTGATTTGATAAATACTATGTTTGAAAAATCCTTAAGGTTTTTTTTAGCGTTTGCTATCATGTTGTCATCTGTATAAACTGCATAAACCTTGCTTGCCTTTTTTTACTGTGTATGCTATTATTTTTGCCACGCGACCAGTTCCACACCCTGCATCCAGCACAATTTCGTTATGCATGATTTTTCTCCTTTCTAGTAAATCTATTGCCCATGATTCTTGGATATTTGAAACTTGTGATATCTTTCCGCATCCCAGTTGTTGTTCTCTTTGTTTGTCGCACTCAGGGCATTTCTGTTTTTATGGTATTATGTTGTATTTTAGAATTGCTTTTTTCTAAACCATTTTATAGGCACAATCAATTATAATTTATATTTATGAATACTAAGGTTGTTTATGCTGCTGGAATTGTGATATTGATGATTGGGATCGTGTTTTATTTTGTTAATGCTGGAACTCTCACCTCGGAAGAGTCTTCTTCTCCGTCTTCCTCCTCCTCATTACCCTCAATTTCAAATAACACTGAAACTGGTGGTGCTAGTTCTGTTATACCTGTCTCCTCACCCTCACCGTCCTCCCCAAATGACGTAGGTTCGAACTATGAGAATTTGACAGTATCGGCCAAATCTATGGATATCTTGCCAATAAATGATGTACCAACCGTACAAATTGCTTTGGATATGCATAACCCAAATAAGGGTGCTGCAATTTTGGAAGCCTTAAGCTATAGTGTTTACTTTGACAATGTGAGATTAGTTTCGGCTGACATTGGAGCCAAGCCAGAAGGATTTGTGGATTCCCTTGCTTCTGTTTATACTATAATAGGTAACCAAACGATAACCTTGAGGGATAGGCAACCACTAACCGAAGAGGGTACTTCTTTGTTTAATTCAAATGGTTCCTTAATACGGGATTCCAATGACAACGCTTCCACAACCCAAATTACACCCAACTCATTTGTTATAAATGGGACATTTGCAACCACTCTAAATAGGGGAAGCCAGGCCCAAGCTTCAGAACACGTGTTTAACTTGCAGTATCCACTAAAACAACAATAACAATAAATTGTAACCTTTTTTTTTATCTCCGCCCTTTTGACTTTTATGATTTGGCAGAGAAACTTTTTGCAATGCTTATTTGTATTCAGCATGCGATTTGACGCATATGTATATAGTATTGTTATTGTTGGCAGGTGCAATGGATGTTGATTTGGAACATGTGGTGAAATGCAACTTTGGTTTTTTTTAAAAAAAGTTGGGTATGGATTAACCGGTGATGGTGATGGTTTTGTAACCTGATCCTCAACAAAAATATTTTTGTTTTAGTGTTTATCAAACAGAATTTCATAAATTCAAAGGCTGGTATATGGTGGACAAGAAAGGGCAAATGTGGACAGGAAGAGATAAGGTCCAATTAAAATTCAGATAAAAATCTTTATTTGTCCTTTTATGTTAAAATCCTGAAAAATTGCATTTGCACAAATTCTTGCGGTTTGTTTTTTGTTTAATTATTGTTAATATGGACAATGAATGTGCCCCTATATGAAGAAGCCATTGTCGCATTTTTGTATTGCGTGGATAAAAAAACAAATATGCTTGAAAACAGGTCTATAGACTGTTGTTATCTGATCTTTACCTTGACGCAATTAAAAACAAAGAAAAAAAATTATCCTTAATTCATGATGATTCGTTTCCCGATATTTTAAAAATAGCTTCTGATAGGTGGGTTGAATACTTTCCTGAGAAAAGAGAGACGTTTTCCGTTGGCATTGACAGCAGTTGGAATAAGAAATCCTACCAGGGCATAGACCTTTTTGTGATAGATTCTGTTGCCGTTACTTCCTTTAACCAGATTCTGTCTACCAAGTGGAATTATGGCGTCAACACGGTAAGTGGTGATTCACTTAGCTCGGAAGCAATGATTATGGAAATTGATTTGTCTAGTTTGGTAGTGGTGGATATGGATAAAAATCCGGATATTTTGTGCATTGACGGATCGATAATATCCAATATTCTCCACAATAAGAGTTCCCGTTACACAAATAAAGTTCAAAGTTTACTTCAGGAAAACAACAAGGATTGCTTGATATTGTTCATTTCAAAGAACTCGAACACCAAAAATCAGTTCAAAGGATATGGCGCAAAAGCTGCTGATATATATTATTTTAATAAATTGGGATCAAATCCTGGGTTTAGCTTACCAAACACCAATGCCAATTCTAACCTTGCTGGCCTTATGGATGTGGTGGAAATTTATGTTAGGTTATCTCCGTTTGTGCCACTAATCAAAATCGAAATAATCAATAACCCCTCATTATCTGTAAAAGAAATCCAAAACATAGTGGATAGGCTTTATTATCATAGCATAAATGGATATCCGTACTGCTTGAAATTAGCCCACAAGTCATGCAAAGTTACTAATATTGATGTAAAAAGAATTGCAAGTGTGTATGGGTTAAAAAATGAATTCGGTGCAAGAGATTCGTTAAACGAGTGACACATATATCCAATGAATGAGAACAAAACAAATGTGTCACAAATTGTAATAGACCAGCCAACTACACTATCCTAATTTCTCGGTATCATCACCACACACTTTTTCTTATTGGTAGCAATCACAAATTTTATAAAGATCTTAAAGAACAACAATGAGGATAATAGAGGGCCGGTGGTCTAGC
>JADDOQ010000122.1:0-5771 GCA_016782315.1 Nitrososphaeraceae archaeon
AACCGTTGGAGGGTCACTCATATATGCGTCAGATAATCCTCAACACCGAAATAAAGTCAGTTAATTATGTATTGGAGGATAAAACTACCGGGCAGGTTGAGGGATTTAACCTAAGTTTTAGTGGCAATGCAAAATTCATATTTGAAGGAGAAAACCAGTTTACCGGAATAGAATGGTGGAATAAAACAGGCAATTCCCCATACCCCATAAGATACCAAGTAGAAATATCTCAACTTATGTATGGTAAAGAAAGTAATGCAAATGGTTCTCAATCCATAGTGTTTTTTCCATATGATTCACTAATACCAAATAGCGAAGGGAATTCTCCTGTCTACCCCATTTCCTTTTACGATACAAAAACAAAAGATGGCTGCGTATGCTATAATGTTTCTTCCGGAAACTGCAACAATGGCTTAAGGTATAATAACTCTAAATAAATTTATTGTTGTTGCAGAGATTTATGATTTATTTACGTATTTTACAGAGGCAAAAATTCCACACCATAACACCAGGCATAAGGGGACATGTGAAAAGCGCAACATAAAGAATTCGCATACATAGCCTTTTTGTCTCAAGGCATAAGAATATCGACATGCGGTGTAAAATCAGAATGCTTAGTGGGTGCAGACTAGTTTCCCTAATTTATCTAAATGAGGAAACAAGTTCCCTACAATAAAACTAAAGATAATGTGCCCAAATGCACCATAATTTAGCGAAACTACTGTATAATATAATAAATAATGGGCAACCAACACCACATCACCATTTTCCAATAATGATATCAAAACGTAGTTTAGTTTTATTAGATCCATGGCAAATTCCTTTGAAATAGCTAAAGGCAACTGGTCACCTTCGTTCCATATGCATTTTTACTTAAAGTTACAGCATAACCTAAAGGATATACACATGTTTCATTACTGCATTTGAAGAAAAAGCATGTTGCAAATCAAAAGTCCATCCATATAACCAATAACAATCTTATCACAAATCACATGTCACAAAATAAATCCAAACGATCAACTAAGAAGCAGCAGCAGAACATTATAGTCATGGAGAAAATATTGCATGGTTCAGAATATTGAAAGACATGGATATGGAACAGCCATCGTGTTTAGTTCTCTTATAATTGATCTCACGACAGTTAAGTTAACCACTTTGAATCATTGCCATGCCCCTTTGCCCACCTAGGCTCCACTGTTACTTTTCGGCATTATTGGTTTGGGGAACATAAGATATCTGCCCACCTGTGTATGTGTAGATATCTATTTGTCAACTATATTTATCATTACACTGGCAAATATCATCCGAATTGGTAAGATCTTATTACCTTCAACGAAAGGGGCTGAAAGACAATATCAAAATTATGGTCATGCCTCAACTAAATGGACGCTTGCTCAACCTTTTCCTTAAATGTCTCATTCATCGTCGCAAAACTTTTGCACATATCTTTATCCAAACGATCGCCTGCAAGAGATACTACAAAACCAGTAAAGATCTCAACATGTACAAAGCGCACATGATTTTCTTTCAATGGTTCTATGGTAAAAATACGTTCACCATTGAACATCCCAGGTATGAAAGATTTTCCATACCAACGCAGCTCATGCGGTGGTTCAACCTTTGTCACCGTTGGTCGATAGGTCCTGCTCTTTCCACTTGAGGTATTAAGATGTATTTTGAGCTTTGTTCCGACACTGGGAGAGCCGTCTATTTGGCGAATAAAAGGGTTCCACTGTGGAAAGCTATTAAAATCTGTTAGTACCTCCCATGCTTTGTCAGGAGATGCTTTAATATCAATCTCAGTGCGAATTTCTTTCAAATTATATTCTATGTATCGTAGTGGCTGTTTAATCTTTCCCGGCATTCTTACACGCATCAGTGAAGAATACAAAATACCAATCGGGACAAAGAAGACAAGGTTAACGGATTAAATAATAATAATAATAGTAATAATAATAGTAATAAGAATCAAAACACATTCCACCTAACAAAAACAAACAAAAGACAACAGAAAAATGAAAAATACTATATGCATCAATTCCTATAACATACACATGGTTTTTGGTGTATTTAACTCTCAGAACATATTCAGCAGAAATATTCAAGGTTCTACCATTGAGGAAAAAGCACTAAATTTATTTAAAGAAGTTTACTCTTATGATGATCTGAAAATAAACCTCTATCGAGCTCTTGTTTCCGAGCATAATGTTAATGTTCTTTTGGTTGGGCCCCCCGCTACATCAAAGACTTTGTTTATTAGGTGTATCCAGGAAAATCTAAAAAATTGCATCTCAATTGATGCGTCAAATGCAAGTGGTGCCGGCATAATTGAAAAACTATCTAAAAACAAAAATGCAAAATACATATTGTTTGACGAAATTGACAAACTAAAAAAAAATGATCAAGCCAATCTATTGGGTTTGCTGGAAAATGGAGAGGTAAACGTAACTTTCAAATCCAATAAAATTCGGTTTAAAATGAATGACCCAATAGTGTTTGGTACCTCAAATAGTAAAGACAGGCTAAGCAAACCATTACTTTCCAGATTTCAGACTTATTATTTACCGGAGTACACAGATGAGGAGTTTATTTTGGTATCAGAAAACCTTCTTAGTTCCAAATACAACTTTACCCCTTCCATTTCTAACATGATTGCCGAAAAGCTGTTATTAAATAAAGAGAAAGATATCCGCAAAGTACTACAAATTGCCAAACTGATAAGGCCAAAAGATAGTGAGATGGATGTGCTATCGATAATCGTCACATTCCTAAAGTATCAGGAAACAGAAGAGACTGAATTTAACTAGGCAAGGCAAATGTCATTTGTAGAGCAGGATATTGAATTTGCTTCAGGCATTTAAGTTTTATAAATGAAATCTGTAAATAGGAGTTATTTCTCTTGGTTCAAAAGGCATATTCAACAAGGATGTCCCTTCAAACACAACATTGCAAATAGATTCAATTTCAATTTCAATTGTATCCACAATTTTTTAATCTCGAATTAAAAAGGCAGGTTAAAACATTTCATATCATGGGGATAACAGAACGAAAAATACACACATGTTAATTTCTAGAAATACTCAACCTCATCCAATAATTTCAATATTTCAGTAGATTTGAAACTGGTTTATGTTACTAGTATGGTATCAAGATCTATGCATTAGCGCTAGGATTCTACAAATAATCAATCTAGCCAAAAAAAAACAATAAAACAGATAAGAGGCATTGCCTGATGTTTCTTTAGTTTCGATTTAAAATCAAGCAAACTTGATCCCAATAAGTATCGGTCAATAGGCTTAGACAAATCGAATCAAAATCATATGCTCAGGCTTTTCGCATTATAAAAAAAACAAAGATCTTTTTTATTGCCCTTTAGCCAGATGGCTGCTGTCGCTGTTGCTGTCGCTGTTGCTGTCGCTGCTGTAGTTGTGCTGCTAGTTAGTTATTATGCTATCAACATTAAAAAATAATCTGCGTAGTTTTCCGCATATTTTTTTTGAATCAGGTGTTGTTTGGACCCTGCCTTAATGTATCATCATCCCCCACCATTGCTGTTAATGTGCCACTTTTTCCTATACCTGTACCCCAAATGTACCATTGAGGCCGATCACGTTTTGCCCAGTTATGATCATTACTGGAACCTAAAAAGTAGGGCCAAAAACTTGCCATAAGACAGATTTTTCTGACAGATGTTGTGTTTATGGTAAAAATGTATCTGTCTGAGACATCTGCCCTATATGGATAACTTACAGAGAAAATACGTCACCTTTATTGCCCCCAAGGTGTTGATGTATTGGAACTATTACAAACTCAGAAGACCGGATTTGGTGGATTTGATTGGGTAGAGGAGTTTTGGCCATGTGCATTGTTGCTTGATTAACATGGGAAAAAGCAAACAGGTAATACTGATGCCGCTGAGGCTGACAGACTATGCAGCCATTATGCACATTTATTTCGGTTCTTTGTCTATTATGGTATTCGTCATAACAAAATGTTCATAAATAAAAATTATAAATGCACATTAAAGTCAAATCGTTACATAACCTTATAAGACATGAGGGGTACATTTAATCTATGAGACAAAGATTTTCATTAGGAAATAAATGCGAATGTATGTGTCATGGCAAAGCTGGTATAGTAGATTTTTGTGGATATTGCACCACTTCTCATAGAACATTCTCTAACAACAGATCAAGAAGATAACAATATTTTTGCTTTAAGAAGGTCAACATCATCTTAATCAGCTAAAATACAGGATATTTGTTTTGTTAAAATTCAAATATAAAGAGTACGATTCTGTTCAACCAATGCGTTTTCAACCATTTGTCACGGAAATCCATAATAACATCTAACCAATTTTTGACATATTCTACAGTCCACTTTTCATTCTTTTTACATGAAAAATAACCAACATGCATGTATTTTATAATTATGTATCATATTGTCCTCCTACAATATTTTCCCACAGATGGATATGGATGATTGATTTGATTATTGATTGAGACTGTGTTTCTAAAAGACACACACAGTAAATATTTTGACATTTGTTCCACATAATCAGGTTTAAGCACATACTAATGGATATATGTAGTTCTTTATACTAAAGAACAAACAACAAATATTGCAAGAACTTTCTACATCAAATAAACTCTTCTCAGATGTTGATTTATTTGGAATTAAATCGTAATTTTGCAACATAAAGTAATCATAAAATAACTAAACAAATGAGAAATAATAGAATAACATGATTAAGATGGAAGTATTTGAAGAAATTACCCATAACGCGGGCATCAAAGACATTAATGAATTTTTTAATACAGGAAAAAGAAAATTAATCAACATCCAACTGGCAACTAATCCTATTAGTGGCAGCAATAAACCATTTGTGTTCTATGTGTTTTATGAAGAAGGGGAAGAACAATAAGAGGAAAGAAAATAACAATCATTTTATTCTTATCCCGAATTCATTGCTAACCTCGGTGTTCTTTCGCAAATCTGTTTAGCATTATAGTCCATACCGGGAACTCTTCTAGCTTTAGTTTACCATACCCAAAAAAGAAAATCAAGTATTCTTTGGATCCCTGCCAAAGATTATCACCCATCGGCTTTACTTGTTACGGACTCTGTCTAAAGGCAGGATCGAATCGCCACACAATGAAACGACTTACCTTAAAAAAAATAATGGGCAATTGACATTGATAAAATCGAACATTAAATTTGGCTCGCTATAAGGGCATATTCGGCAGAGCAACTGACAAAGCATTTATTTCAGCAGCTTGTAAATATTTGGTAAAACATCTGCAGATGATCCTTTTATGGAAAAATCCATAAATCCACTTAACCAAGTTTCCTCAGGATTAACTTCTACAAGAACCGCATTGTTATCTTTGGCATAAGATGGCAAGGTATTGGCTGGAGAAACGTTTAACGACGTTCCTACTATAAACATAAGGTCACAGGAAGATGAGAGTTCTATTGCCGTAGCCCATTCTTTTTGAGGCAGAGTCTCTTCAAACATAACTACACCGGGTTTAAGTACACTTTCACAATCAGTGCACTTGGGAGGTAGAACCATGTCCATGTCCATGTCCATGTCCATATTGCCACTGTAGCCACATCTAACACAACTTAATTTGAATATATTACCGTGCAATTCAATTATATTCTTACTACCAGCCAATCTATGCAGGTTGTCTACATTTTGAGTTAGAACCCAGCTATCACCTTTTTTTTGCTCTTCAATTTTTGAAATTGCCAGATGGCCAGGATTG
>JADDOQ010000122.1:5800-6549 GCA_016782315.1 Nitrososphaeraceae archaeon
ATAAGAGTAGAACCCCCATACCAATGAGGGGTTTTCAAGGAAAGATGAAAGGGATGCAAGTTTTGCAGGATCATGTGTTTTCCATAATCCATCGTCCCCCCTAAAGGTAGGAATTCCACTTTCCTGCGAAATACCTGCGCCAGTAAGAAAAACAAATCTTTTTGATTTAACCAATACATCTTTCAATTGTACCAAAGAATCCGCGTTAATTGCCATTGTGCATCTATAAGCGCATTCATGGCTCACATATTCCTTTTTTTTAGATAAGTGTTACCAGAGCATACAGACAAAAGATATGATCCTAAGATCTCATGATGCAAAGATCAGATACAACATTTGTTAGCAAACGGATTTTGCCACAAGAGCCTTTTTGTATCAATAAAATAGGATGGCGACCAGAATGGTAATGGTTTGTAAAACACTGATGCACCTTTGATGAAAAAAAATTAACATCCATTTATCGAACGACAATAAATTGAAAGGTTTCGGCAAACCAAGTTTGGAAAATAATATGGTTAACAAAAAATTGGTAGTTTAGATTTAAAATAAATTAAGTCAAACCGGGCCAAGCATCTAACAAATTCGCTAATGTAAAATAAACTTACGATAATAAAAACATTCGTATTTGTAACACATCAATATTGCTGCTAAAAATGGGTGCTTTCGATGCCACATGGCAAATGAATATTGACTGTTACCATCAAAAGAATACAAACCTCAATTCTATGGACATGATATCGTTATTGTTT
>JADDOQ010000123.1 GCA_016782315.1 Nitrososphaeraceae archaeon
TTGACGGTAACACAGGAAAGAAACAGCAAAAGTAAAATACAGATAAAGAAGATTAAGCGTTCCTACTAAAGGATTCTTATTCTCAAGTATTCTGTTTGGCATATTTATGACTGTAGCCATTATAGATATCATCATATTTAAAACCATCATAGTTTTCTCCCTGACTATTTTGTTTTGTAGTTTTTGAATTTCATTGTGATGCGAAAAAAGGATCTTGCAACAAAAGATGGGTAGCACCTTTCACTACAAGATCCTCAAACGAGATGTTATCTACAATTCATTTTTTAGAATGAGTGTAGACATAATTTGGTCATCCTAACGAAAATATAAACCTGACCTTGATTCTCAGCATTTATAATATCATACACAGTTAACAAATAGTTTCTTTAAATGTTATTAAAGTGGATAAACAATTTTGAAATCAGTATTGTATCATCTGAGAAAAAATATCGGTTAATCTCACAAATGAGATTGGTAACATGGTATAAATATTATTCGCATCAGATAAAATAAATGTCTACGTCAACGAAACTAGATGTTACCAATAATCCCACATTAAACAATGGGCAAAAGGAAAACACAATGGAAAAAGACAAAGTAAAAGACGAAAAAGAACTAATCAAAGTTAAAGAATCAAAATTCTATGAGTTAGTTGATTGGCTGGAGAAATGGGGCTATAAGGTAATAGATAGAACAAAAGAGAGTAAGATAAAAGAAATCGAGTTTCAGGCGGAGATATACCCGCTGTCGCCTTACTCCTCTGGACTAAACACGCCTTTGTTTCTCGAATTTCAAAATGATCTTGATGATGGCTTTATCATTAGAACTACTTTCAATCTCGATAAAGACATAGAGAGCCATCTGAAAAATCAAAAAGACATGGCAAGGGAGACAGCCTTAACATATATAGAAATCGAGCAGCTTGTATTGCCTATGAAAATATCCATGATTAAATCATATCCACTGATTAATTTATACAAAGTTGTATTTTACAATGATTTAAAAAGGCAATTCTTCTATGACTGCATTATTGACTTGGTCAATTCGATGTCCCTTGTTATAGGTAAATGGGATGCAAAATACTATGATGTAAAGCCAAAAAGTGCCCCAGCTCAATCCGAGGAGAAGAAATAGGAAAATCAATAATTAAAAACATCGGATAACTTTTCGTTTAGCATCAAGATGTTATTTAGGCGGCATAAAATTAAAAAAGTTTTTTCCATCTCATTAGATCCGTATTTCCCATGATAAATTATCCACAAAAATAATCACCGCTTCTTAGTTCCTTTATCGGCTACAGAATTTGCAATTTCAAAATCTTCAATTTTTTTTAATTTTTGTTGTGTTTTGATTTGTGCATTAACTTTAGGAAACCAAAAGAAATGGTTTGGACAATTCCCTCCGATTTCTCTATTGGTTTGATGGAATTATTTGTCCCCTGATTTCGCCATTTGGATTCTGCTTTGTGTGAACATTTACATAAGAAGTTCCATTGTTCATTGCGCCAATCAACTCGCTTAATGGGTTCCCTTGCATTGACCCCTCCAAGTTTTCGCCTGTGAAATTGCCATTAAAGTAAGATCGATCCTGAGGAGAGGTAATGTCAAACAGAGTTACTACAATTGGTCCATTTTGGCCAGGAGGTCCTAAATGAATGTGGCCTGCCGCTATACCTTCCAAATTGGTAGTATTAACAAAATAGTTCACACTGTCATTTGTTGGAACCAAATCAGCAGTACCATTTGCGATTGTTTGAACCGGTGGGACTTCTCCCTGACCTGAGAGGCTGGCAGAGAAATTTGCATTGTGGTGACTAACTGATGTACTGTTAATTTGTGTCGCGTTTTGTGCAAACACTGCCACACTTAAACTCAATGACACTATAATTCCTGTAGTTATAATGGTTGAGACGATAAAAATCGATATTATGATATTCTTTTGGGTCATTAAAAAAACTCTAGGAAAGTTGCATTATATAACCATTCTCCAAATAATAAAAAAATCTTTTTTTATTTTAAAAATCTATTTTTTGTAAATTATAAATTTAATCAAATCAATGACAGACATGAAGGTTTTTTATACAATTCAAACAATAGTTGTATATACAAATGACACTTACAAAATACGGAAAATGTCTAATTATTGCATCAATAATTTTAGTTATAGCAGGAATAATCTTTACATTGCAAAGCAACGCGGTCGTTGGCCCATCTTCATCATTTATGTATGCTAACCCAGAATGGGCAAGCAATGGTTTTATCATTATTGGTATAGGTGTGGCACTTGCCGTAATAGGCATAATAGTATCTCAAATGGAAAAAAAGAAAAGGGTTTCAGCAAAATGAGAGATATATAGCATCATGTGTGTATTTTTTTTGAACGACGATTTCTAACTTCAGATCATACACTGTTAATTAGTGACTGTATGACAGCCGTCCAACCATCTGCAATGTTTGTTTGATTATATCCGCCACCACCTAATGCAACTAATCTTCCGTTACAGTGCTTATGTGACAGTAAATGTAGCTTCTCTGTTGCATATGAATGGGCTTTTGATGTATACTGCAGGTGGGTTAAAGGGTCTCCTCTTATGCCATCTGCACCGCATTGAAAAATTATAAGTTCAGGTTTTGCAACGCTATTGATAAACTCCTCCACTTTATCAAATGAAGAAATAAAATCAGAATCGCTAGAATTTGGTTTCAGAGATATATTTAGTTTTGTGCCCATGGCATCCCCCAAACCTGTTTCGCCTTCATTGCCCGTGCCGGGGTAAAGATATCGTCCATCTTCATGAATGTCTGCAATATATACAGAAGAATCTTGCTCAAACTCATAGTAAACGCCATCACCATGATGGGCATCTATATCCACATAGCATATCCTTTTCAAGCCATATTTTTTTTTCGCGTACATTATCATTATACCAATATCATTAAATACACAAAACCCGCCTGCAGACCCCCTTCTGGCATGGTGAAGCCCACCAATAGGAGTAAATGCATGCAATATCCCATTTGTTTTTTCCATAACCAAGACAAGAGCTTCAAGACTTGACCCAACAACATAGCACGAAGCTTCAAATACGCCCTTAAATGCAGGCGTATCGCCAACATCCAAAAATCCCGCCCCCTGTTTTGAGGATTCCTCAACTAAATCGACATAATGCTTATCATGAAATTGTAAAAGCGCATCTTTTGATGCGAGTTTGGGTTTCTCTATTGTTATCTGGTTTGACTTGTCAATATTCAGTGCAATAAACTTGGACCAAAAAGAGTATATTCTATTAGAATTAAATGGATGAGATTGACCAAATCCGTATGAGGCTAGTTCCTTCCCGTAAAAAACAGCTGTATTACACACACAAGCATTTATGAACCCAAAGTAATAAGATTTGTAAAACATCCAAAATGCCAAGTTTCATTTCAATGGAATTTTTGACCATTACGAAGAAATGCCAACAACGTCAAAGAAATATAATCATTACACATAGGATTTTAACTATACGAAATTACTGTAAAGCAAGGATATGCAGTATAATAACTGTATTCAGCATATGAATAAAAAAATTGTTTTGATTGGTTAGTTAATGTGCAATATTGTTAAATCAGGTACCCATATTTTTTAAAAAAAGAAAATGCAGCCTATACTTTTGTTTTATATCGGCATAATTACGGAAATGATACAAATGATGGGCACCGTTTGACTACGCATCACTATGTAAAGGAAACAATTCAACAACGCCATGTGTAACAAATGTTCATTTATCTGGCGAAGGTTTCCGGTAACAAATTAAATGGTATGCATCCCATTTCTGCCTTTGACAAAAAGCCTAAATCTAAAAAAGGCACATATTATTTCCATATAACAAGATGGCAGAAACAAAAAGATTGTTTTTTTTTTGTGTCAAATACAATTTTTAAACACATTAATCGATGTGTGAAATGGCATTGGACATCTGATACACGTCCATATCCCCATAATGCAACTCATAATAAAGACAATCCGTATATACATGCGATATATTGCAATAAACCTTATTTTTATATTAAACCAAATGTATTAGTATCAAGAATGTAAGAAATGTTAATAAAATAAAGAAAAAGATTGTAATTATTTTATAAAATTGAATCGATAAAATACAAACAAGCCAACATAACAAAACTATTTAATATTATCAGGTTAATGTATAAAATTACTCATATGTGCGACTTTACCGACTATGGGATAGCAGACAAACAAAAAATCACAAAGTTAATCAATGAGGATGATGAAGTCTTGGAAGACGAACCAGGGCTTGAGAAGATAGATAATGAAGAGGAAAAATCAAAAGAAAAGTATATTCCTTTAACTCAGTAACTTCAAGCGCACAAACACATCCAAAACTGAAATGAAAGATAGTTGCTGCCCACAATATCAACAGATATCCTTTTTTTTCTTTTCCAAATTATAGAAAGCGAGTAAATCAATCGGCAAAGTTTATATTTTTTCTAATAACAGCATCTTATTCCCTTATGCTACACAAACTTGCAAATAAAAATTTCGCAAATCATATTAGGATAAAGTTTTGGAAAAAGATATTTCTGACTTATCGAAGTAAAAGAAAATTAAATAGAGGAAAGAAGGATTTGAAATAAACAGTCTTGTTTAGGTAAAGATTAATAATTGTGAATTGTGTTATTCATCATAGTTTAATTGAAAAACCCAATATCCTGCGACCCAAGGAACAAACCCTATAAAAACGGAAAAACTTTTGAGGATTGCAAATCAGAAGCAAGAAAAAACACCCTGGATTTATCCAAGGAAATACAATCCAGAAATGAGGTGTCATGGAATCAAATACTAGAGGTAGCTGACCATGACGAAATAGTTTACAAGCTAACCCTAAAGTATCTAAGGGAGATGGGATATGACATTGGTAATTACAAAATCCCCAGAGTAGCAAAAATCCTTAACAACAGCAGCAGCAGCAGCCCATAATTACAGCAACAATAACAACGACCAAAAAACCTAAGTTTACGCCATTTGCTTTTTTATAGGTCATAGCGCCATATGATTAGATTTCTCCGCCTTATCAAATCAAATGGTATCCACATCACTGTTAAAAAAACAATACCTGATTCCATCTTTCGGCAACCACATAACCCAATCATACAAGAAATTACAAAAAATAGTTTGTTGCTTATTATTTATCAACTATTTATTATACTTTACCCAAGGTATGCCTTAACGCCGATTCTAAATCATCAAATACAAAATCAAAACCATTTGTGATCAGTTTTCCGGGGGTTGATTTGATATCAGATAGAATGGTATATCTTGACATTTCACCCAATAGAGTTTTTATCATTTTTGGTGGAATTCTGATGTTCAGTTTGGTTTCCCAAATTTTTTCAAGTATTTTCATGAATTGCGGAAACTGTACACTGTTACGTGATACAGCATTTACCGGTCCTGAAATGTTATCATTGCACATGCAAAATAAAATTATTCGAAGCAAATCATCCAAAGATATCCAACTCAACCAATTGTCATGGTTAAATTTTATGTTGGTTTTCAATCTGTTTAAAACAACCATCTTTTTAAGTATGCCCCCCGATGTTCCTAGCACTATACCCGTCCTCAAGTTAACGACCCTAATTCCAGCATTCTTTGCCACGTCGGTTGCTTCTTCCCATTTTGAACAGATATAAGAAAGATAGTCATGGTCCTCAAGGTTATTGGAATCGCCATTTATCCTAAATTCATCTGTGTCATCAAACACATTGTCACCATTTTTATCGTTGTTTCCATAAATTCCAATTGCAGAAGCAGAAATCAACACTTTGGGTGGTTTATCCAATTCCGCTAACTTGGTGCAAAGTGACCTTGTGAAATTTACCCTACTGTCAAAAATTTTTTTCTTTTTGGCTTTGCTCCATAATCCAAATATATTATCGCCATTGAGGTTGATTACGGCGTCAAACTTGCCATTTACACGATACTGCAAGGTTTCAGAAGGGTATAGGTATATTCTTTTTGCTATGTCATACTGCCCATTCGAAACCGGTTTGTGGTTGTTGTTCCTAAGCAGCCGCGACACATCATATCCACCAGTGGTAAGAAATGGTATCAGAGCAGACCCAATAAACCCGTTTGAACCGGAAATGAGGATTTTTTGGATTTTTGGATTTTTAAAGCTTTGGTGAGAGTCAATATCCATTTTAGTAATTCTGTGTCGGTATTGGAACATGGATTTCAAGTTTTCGTCAATTATCCTCGAAAAAACTCTCTTGAGCGGTCCAAGTTTAGCGTCATATTCAATTTTGTCTTCAAGTGCGCT
>JADDOQ010000022.1:0-2029 GCA_016782315.1 Nitrososphaeraceae archaeon
TTGTAAACTCATACAAAAAGAAACGACAAGATATGCTCCATGGCAATCAAAATCACAGGCCAAACACATCATTTTCGCAAATATTTTCAAAGATCATACACATTAAAACATCAAAAACAGAGTTATTGCACCTAACAGTAGCCACACTTTTAGTAACTGCTGTTGGGCTTTCACTAAACGGCTATAGGTATTTTTCATGGCAATTTCTTGCCATATTCATAAGTGCATTTCTTGTCCATGAGTTAGCACACAAATTTTTAGCCCAATACTATGGAAGTTGGGCAGAGTTTAGAGCACAAATGTCTGGCCTCCTCATAACAGCAATATCGGCCCTTCCAATAATGCCTTTCAAGTTTATAGCGCCAGGGGCAGTGATGGTTGCTCTAAGTGACAGAAATAAGTTTGGCAGGGTCGCACTAATTGGTCCAGTTACAAATTTGGTGATGGGTTTTTCATTTTTATTGCTGTCATTATTTTATAGTTCGCATAGCCCATATTTTGCAACAGGCGCATCGTTTAACGGATGGATTGCAATGTTTAACCTGATACCATTGGGAGTTTTGGATGGGCAAAAGATATTTGATTGGAATAAGCTGGTATGGGCAGTTACAATAGCTGCTGCAATGGGTCTCTTCATAATCGGTTATCTGTGAAACAACGGATCCGACAAGTTCTGATGCAAGCACCACATTGAAATTGAGAAAACAACTCAACCAGCATAGCATCGCTTGCAAATGTAATTGGCACAAAAGCGCCTCTTGAATGCGTAAGATTGACCCGTAACATTTCTTGTCATGGGCTCAAGCAATCTCGATCATCAAATGGGCCCATATATCACCTGTTTTTGTGGAATTAAGAACCGCTTGACTTAAAAATGACTTTAAATTCTCCGCATATCGCAATATCTATAAAAAAGATGGAGAAGGACTATAACAGGTTTTATCGTTTGTAAATCCATGACCATAGAAATAGACCAACACTATAGAAATATCAAATGCAAATACTGCTCTAAAGTAATAGACAAAAAGCCCAGATATTATTACGATATACCTAATACAGTCCTAGCATCACTGGACATTTGCAAGGATTGCAGTTTCAGGCATCGTTTGGCATGACAACCTGACGTCACATGGAGCAAGATGACAATGGCATGTTATTAGTATTAGGCATAGATAAGTGAGGACAGTTGGTTTTATAAAACAAAATGTTGCATTTGGTTAGTCTGGTGGGGACGGTTGGTTGTATTTTTTTAGTGCGTTTGAGTATCTACATTAGAATACACAGTAATTTTAGCAAGTTATGATGATTATTCCAGGCACAACATCACTGCAATCAAGCACAGGTTGATTTTGGTGATCACATGTTAACAAAAAGGAAATACAAGACCTACTCAAATCTTTAGCATATTTCATGGTTAGTATATATGTAATTTTAGATGTTTAATTACCACATGGCCTTAATAGAAAAGTATGTCAAACCAAAATCAACAGGATGTTCAATGTGAGCATATTAGTGATGTGGATTTAGACAAAAAAGGAAATACAAAAGGCTGTGAAGAATGTGAAAAAATAGGTTCCAGCTGGGTTCATTTACGGGTATATTTATCATGTGGGCATGTCGGGTGTTGTGACTCTTCTAAAAATACGCATGGATCAAAACATTTCAAAAGCACCGAGCACCCTTTAATAAAATCATATGAACCGGGCGAATCTTGGAAATGGTGCTTTTTAGATGAGACTTTTATAAGGTAAATAACAAATTCAAAGGCAACAAGGAACACGAACATAGATAGAAAAACAGATAAAGGAAAACAAAAACCAAAGATTTCGGCACTCCCTAACAAAACATCACACTTTCAATTACTCCAAACAAAACCAAATTAGTTCCATAGATTTCAAAAGATGAACAGATACCACATCATAATCATCATCCTCTTCTGCTGCCAAGGGATTGCATAATGTCGATGGGAGATAAATCCAATTATAGGCCATTTTGTGTAAATATCACATACCAACGTAAAATTTACACG
>JADDOQ010000022.1:2044-22453 GCA_016782315.1 Nitrososphaeraceae archaeon
TTGACAGAACATCATAGAAAAAGAGGCACACATCCAGGATAATCGTTACACAGATTGCTTACACCATTTTGCTTATAGCATATACCACATGTTGGGGCAGTACCAGAGAGAGATCTTGGTCAAAACCATAGTGTAATTGAATGGTAGAAGTTTCATAGCAGGCAATAAGCAACCATTAAAGCAAACAAGTCTTATCACATAAACAGGTATTCAGCCTATGTCTTTTGATCATGATACACTAAAACATGAATATGTAAATGCTAATGGAATCCGCATGCATTGCGTTACGATGGGAGATGGTGATAGCCCTTTAATTGTTTTTTTGCATGGTTTTCCCGAGTTTTGGTATTCCTGGAGACATCAGATTCCTTTCTTTGCACAGAATTTTAAGGTAGTTGCTCCCGATATGCGCGGATATGGAGATACAGATAAACCAAAAGAAATAAAGGAGTATAAAATAGGCAAACTGTCAAGGGATATTATAGAATTAATACACTCGTTTGGCAAGGAGAGTGCAATAATAGTCGGACATGATTGGGGCGGCATAATAGGTTGGTCTATTGCAATGATTGCACCAAATGTGGTGGAAAAACTGATAGTTATGAATGCGCCTCATCCTTTAGTGTTTAAAAAAAATGCTTTTAGGAGTTTGGCTCAAATGAAAAAGAGTTGGTACATGTTCTTTTTCCTTTTGCAAAAGGTTCCAGAAAAGGTGTTGAGTAGTAATGACTTTAAGATACTTAGGCACTTTTTTGAATCATCAATAAAAAGAAAGGACAGATTCACTCAAGGCGATATTGAAGAATATGTTTCTGCGTGGCGCAAGTATGGAAGTACGGGACTAACGGGAGGAATAAATTATTACCGAGCTAATTTAGTTTCCGAGTTCTGGAAAAACCATGGTGAAAGCACACCATACCCAAAGATCATGAACCCTACATTGATGATATGGGGGGAGAATGATTCATTTTTGGGTATAGAGATGACAGAAAACACACAAAAATCCGTGGAGGCCCCATTTTTATTAAAACTTATTCCTGGCTGCGGTCATTGGGTTCAACAAGAAGCGCCAGATGAAGTAAACCAGATTATGTATGAGTTTCTCAATTACTAAAATTGCATGCCACACCCAATCCAAAGTTAGAGCATGGGTGCATCCAATGTACCTATATCCCCTGGTGGAGTATAGCGAAACCAAACTCAAACCGATTCTTTATGCAAAGGAATGTGTTTTTTGGTATCTAGTGCTTTTGCTTCAGAACAGATATTTGCGAAGTCAAAATACATAGCGGTAATGCGTTACCATTATTGAGTTCAACTTAGTTTTAAACATCCTTATTGGGTTAAAACTCCAAAACCAAATACCGGTCGTATAGTCATACCGATATCCCCAAAACGCAATTTTTTCATTGTTATGTGATTTATCGTTTTTTACCTCTTATGCAATTTCATTCTTATGCCATTTTTAGGGCGTAGTGTAGCTATGGGCTGAAGTTTAACATTTTGCGCATTTTCCTCAAGCGTAATCTTCCATTTTCTGAGGATGGTTGCCAATATTATTATTCCCTCGGTCCAAGCTAATGGCTCTCCGATGCATGATCTAGGGCCACCTCCAAAAGGGAAATAGCTAAACCGCGGAATAGACGACCTGAATTCAGTTGACCACCTTTCAGGATAAAATCGCCACGGTTGTGAAAAGTAGCGGGAGTCATGATGCATAAGGTATTGGCTCATGATTATAACAGATCCTGAAGGTATAACATATCTGCTATCGAGTGCATAGTCCTTTATGGCCTGACGGCCTATAGCCCAAGATGGCGGATAAAGTCTCATGGATTCCATCAAAACCATTTCCGTATACTTTAGTTTTGAAATATCCTCAAATGTGGCCATCCTATCGCCATTGTCATCAATATTTCCCTCATTTCCAAACACAGAAGCAATTTCCCCTATAATTTTGGATTCTACCTGGGGATGCTGAGACAGAAGGTAAAAAGTCCAAGTCAAGGCATTGGCAGTTGTCTCATGGCCTGCTAAAAAAATCGTCATCACCTCATCTCTTAGCTGTTGATTAGTCATCTTTGCCGCTTTGTCATTGTTTGTTGTTGACTCATCATTGTTCTCTGTGATTTTGATATCTGAGGATTTGATTAAAATTGAAAGCATGTCAAAGTAACCGGTATTTTGAGATTCATTTGTCCCCCCAGGCAAAGAATTGCTTTCGTTGCTTGGTCTGCTTTCTGCTGTTTCTTTTCGCTCCTCAATTTTGGCATAGATTAACTTATCCAAACTCCTTAGCGCCTGCCTATACCTTATAGTTAAAGGCAATGGTAGCACCTCAATAAATCGCAGAAATGGCAGCCTTAACTTATTTATATATTCAATAATTGTGGTAATAGAATTACTTATTTTGTCAATGTCAGATATTGCAAGATTGTTGGTACCAAACAATATTTTGCTAATTATGGAAATCGTCATGTTGGTCATCTCTTTGTGAATATCCAACACCATCGAGTCTTTCCAAGTGCTGTCCACATATTCAAGGCAATGCTCTAGTATGATTTTTCCGTATATTTTGACTCTACTTCTGCTGAATGCGGGCTGAACTAATTGCCTTTGGATTTTGTGTGCTGATCCTTCGTTTGTTAGCAATCCATTTCCAAGCACACGTTTAGCCAAGCGCAGGCCGGGGCTCTTTATAAAATTACTGTTATGTTTTACCAAAATGTTCTCAATGTGATAGGCGTTATTGACTAGGTAGACATGTAATGTGGGCCCAAACTTAAAATGTGAAATGTCCCCATATTTATTGGCAATTTCCATTAAGATTGGTATTGGATTTGATATGAATTTTAAAGCCAAATGATATGGAATTATCTCGTCGGGTCCTGGAGGAAATGCCATTTGCCCATTGTTTTTAGAATTCGGTTTTTCATCCAAGAGTCGATGTCACATATTTATGGAAATCATTTTGATATATTATGATGATCTCAAATCACACATTACAGATAAATCAGCATTAAGAAGGGTAAACAAATCAAATCAATTTATGAAAGAGATTAAAGTTTATGGCTGGAACTAATTTAGCCATAGCACATAGGGTCCAATATGCGCCAAACATCGGGTTTTCATTTAAAATAGCATTATCAAAATTCTAAAATATATGAACGCATCATTGTTGGCCTAAATTATGTAGCAAGTTTTTTTTGTGGTAATGATAGACACGATAAGCATAAAGCCAACTAGATAGCCCAAACAACATTTCACACCATATCCAAAATTCATACAAATGCAATTCAATGGGCATGATAATGCGCACACACACCCACCCTCATTCGCCATTTCCATAGAAAATAAATTACCTTTATCAACCAAATTTCAAAGTACTAATGCACGGACCAGAATGGCTTGCAAATCCCACATTTTCTATAATTCTTGTTGTCGCTGGGTTCTTCTTCATCTATCTATCACTAAGAACAAAGAAAGAGCATCGCTTGCATCAGCACAGTGATGAACATAGCGGAATAGAAATACAAGTCATGGAAAAGCGAATTATTGATACAAACAGGGGATGGATATTGTTTACATTATCCTTAGGCGGGTTGGCACTTGGTAGCCATTTTATCTCCGAATATGTTTTCCATCTATACGATACAACACCGATTGACAGCTTTACTCACGGTCTTTCCGCAATGGGAATAACTGCAATAGTTCTAAACTTTTATTTGACAAGAAAAAGAAAAATGTATTACCCAATAAGTATTGGGGCTGCATGGATTGGCTTTATAATATGGGAAATATATGAGTGGATACACGTTACCATATCTGGGCCAGGAGGCTTTATTCAAACCGAACCAATCGACATGGCCATAGATTTATGGGTAGATACTTTGGGCGCATTGACAATTTGCTTTATCTATGACGAGTTTACCGACTGACAATATTTACAACGATTCTCATAATCTAGTAACATGCTGCTAAATGGTTAATTCCATATCCGTTGTGATGCACATGATATAAACTGAAAAAGTTGCCAAGTGTTAATCCTTTATCTAAATTATAGATCTCAAATACAAAGCAACAACACAATATGTCAATCAGTCAAACAAGATAGGTTAGGGTTGCTTGATCTGGGTTTTCAACCATAAAAAAGAAGCAAAACCAATCTTATCCCTTCTTGCATGAATTTTGATTTATGTTCCCAATGAAGATGATTTTGTTACGCTGTGAGGATCAAATGCTGGCAACAATCTATCAAAGTGTATCAGTCAGGTTGCCTAACTTGTCAGTGATCTTTATGTTTTCAGAATAGTCAACAGGGCACGTGATCACCGAGACAGCATCATCCTCAAGTGCAGATTTTAGAGTGGGGAGAAGATCATCAGCCTGGCGGATTTTAAACCCCTTGGCCCCAAAGCTTTCAGCATACTTTACAAAGTCAGGATTATGAAAATCCACAGATGAGTGGCGCCCAAGCTCCAGGTCCATTTTCCATTTGATAAGTCCATAGGCCATATCTTCCCAAATGAGGATCACAATAGGTATGTGCTCTCTTACGGCGGTTTCCAACTCTGATCCAAGCATCATCATTGCACCGTCACCCACAGCAGCAAGCACCTTTCTATTTGGGTAGGCAAGCTTCACACTTATCGCGCCAGGAAGGGCAAATGCCATTGTTGACAGGCCGTTTGAAACCAGGCAGGTGTTTGGCTTGTATGTTGGATACAGTCGAGCCATCCACATCTTTAGGGCACCAGTATCCACCAACACAATATCCAAATCACCTAACGCTAGGCGGATGTCTGAGACTATCCGCTGGGGCTTGATAGGAAAAGAATTGTCTTTGGATCCCAACTCAAGCTCTTCTTGGAGTAGATTCTGAATCTTTTGGTTCTCCGCTTTAGAGCCTTCTTTAGGGCTCGCCCTTTTCCCAAGATCATCAAGAGCCATTGATATATCACTCTGAATGCCAACCGTAACTGTGTAGTGAGTGTCAACCTCAGCAGGATAATGGGAAACATGAATAATTTTTTTGTCTGCGTTTGGATTGATTCTTTTAGGATCAAACTCTTGCATATCATAGCCAACGCAGATAAGAAGATCGGCTGAGTCAAATCCAAAGTTAACATAATCATGATGCATAAAACCAACAGTCCCTAGAGAATTTTGATGGTTATCCGGAAAAACGCCCTTTCCCATAAAAGTGGTCGCCACAGGAATGTGCAGTTTTTCAGAGAACCTAATTAGTGCGTCTTGAGAAGCATTCCGGGCGGCACCGTGACCTGCCAGTATAATAGGAGATTTTGAGTCATCCAATACCTTGGCTGCACGGGCTATTTGTGATGGTGAAGGGGCGCTATCATAAACCTGTGATGGAAACAATGGCTGAAGATCTGGCGGTACCGCCATTTCTTCAAGATCCTGAGGAATGCCCAAATAGCAGGAGCCTGGCCGTTCTGACTGGGCAATCTTGAATGCTTTTCTCACCATTGCGGACACGGAACCTGGAATCTTCATTTCTGCCGCCCATTTTGTTACTGGTTTGAACATGCTAAGGAGATCAACAAATTGATGCGTTTCCTTATACGCACGATTGAGGCCAACTTGCGCACTTATAGCAACCAATGGAACGCTATCTGTGAATGCATCTGCTGTTCCCAATAGTAGATTAATGGCTCCCGGTCCCAACGTTCCAATACATACTCCTGCCTTGCCCGTAACACGGCCGTACATATCAGCCATAAACGATGCAGATTGTTCGTGATGAACCAGGATAAATCGAATAGATGATGAGGCGTCCAGTGCGTCTACAAGACGAATGTTTTCCTCGCCCGGTATGCCAAAGACGTATTTGACGCCTTCGTTT
This sequence comes from Nitrososphaeraceae archaeon, assembly GCA_016782315.1. Taxonomy (GTDB): domain Archaea; phylum Thermoproteota; class Nitrososphaeria; order Nitrososphaerales; family Nitrososphaeraceae; genus Nitrosocosmicus. Next base: position 7,911 of record JADDOQ010000022.1, read on the forward strand.
TCCAGGCATTTGACTACAAAAGTGGCAACAGTCATTTCATCGTTAGAGAATCTTTTTTTTGCTATAGTCTCAATGTTATCTTTCATGCTGATATAGTATTGGTTCTCCCCCCATTTCCTTTAAAGGTCTCCATGATAATGGTGACCATCAAAAAGATGTTGTCAAAGTGGAGTGAAATAACACGCATTAAAGTTTAGAAGGGACTTTCTCACAAAAAGAAACGGCATACCAGCAACATTAGAAAACGCAGTGGCCAAATAAACTAAAGGATTTCTTATGGCATGCCAACGATAATGGTAAAAGAGAATATTGCCACTTGTTCTGGAGGTTCCCGGGGCTTGCGCCCGTATTGGCCACATCCAAATTAGTTGATGCCAGTGAATTAAGCGGTACAGCAATGTGGCTGCAAGCCAACTAACAATTAACTCATCATGCATATGTCCCAGTGGTTGTTGCTTCATGGATATCTAATGCATTTAACCAGTTGTTGACTGTTGTTGATTTGTCAATAATAAAACCAAAGCCACAAACAAACTGTTTTACATCAGTAGCATAAAGAAAATATTTATATTAAATACAAAAGCCAAAAACATTTAAAAAAAGAAATGAATAGCACAAAGAAAGCTGTCTTGCATAGAGACAATTACAAGTGTAACGACTGTAATTTATCAAAGAAATCACTAACAATCCACCACATCAGGGAATTGAGCAAACACCCAGAGCTTAAATTCAAGCGATCTAATTTGGTTACCCTTTGCCAGAGCTGCCACAAAAGAAAGCACAGCAAAAACATGTTGTAGTCGCCACTAAAAGCCATGGCACTGCATTAGAATGCACAAGTTCCAGTAACGGCAATTTCTTTAAATGGATGCGGAGATCCGGTAGTAGCACCATTAGAACCGACAATCACATTTGCCTTAAGATGAGAGTTACTAATTGATTCATCAAAACAACCTATTGTTTTCCATATGGCATTTATAATTATATACACACATGCGTCACATGCAATGTCCCTACGCAACCTGCTTGAAGATATTAACCTGGTTATTGTTGTTTCATTGTATTCACCATAGCCCTGATAACCACACCTTAAGCAACAATCTACACCTTCTTCCGGTTTCACATCGATTTACGATTTAGAATAATTGAACTTGCATTCTCTCTAGAGTATTATGAGTTCAACCAAGTCGCCAATTGGATGATGTACCAAAATATGTCGTAACGGGTGTTTTTTTGGAGAGCATATGGCCTTATTTGATTGAAAAGAAATGATGCAATACCATTCCATCTCCAGGCCTATCTAATTGTTATGCTAGGATGATTGTTTTTATTGCACAAATTACTATATAGAGGGACCTAATTCCCATAATTTTGGGTTTATAGCAATTATCATATTAACATATGATCCTTTTTCCATAACTTCAAATATTCAAACAGCTTTGTATAGAGAAACATTGTAAATTCAAAGATATAACAGATGGGCAAATAGAAGATCAAGAAATCAACGCAACAATTCTACTGCTGCCTGCAATGAAACGACAATGAAGAAAACATAAATACAAAAAACATATTCACAATTAACTATATGGATTTAGTTTATCAAATTTCATCCCTTTTTGTCGTTATATTAATATTTATTATCTCAATATTTACTTTTATGGTAACACTTCGCTTTTTCACAAAAAGGTAATGTTTTCACATGCCATCCATTTATTATGACGATGAAGCCAAAAACAAATTTCCCCTTTTGTTTTGTAACAGTATCTTTTAGCGATCCTATTGGATACCCAAAATTATAATCTGTGGATTTGCACCATGGAATCATATACAACTGTTCAGAAACCTAGTATTATTTATGCTCTCTGTTTTATATAATGAGTCGGTCACATCTAAGATATCATACGCATCAATTTGTATAAAAGACATGTATTAAACATTTTTTTGTGTAACATCAGAATCAAAATATGCCTTTTCCATCATATAGAAAGATCTGCCTTGGATACTATATCATAAAAATTATTATACCAGATGTAGTTTTTACTAACGTAAATGAATAACCATATAGCAAGCCATGTTGTAATCATAATTGCATCAATATCTATCAGCATTTCTTTGTTATTTGGATACATGACAATTAATACATATATTGAGGTATTTGGCCAATCCCCATCAAAAGTTCATATAACTAAAGAGTTGGCTAATTCCTACACAATATCATCAGGCTCATCAGAAATAGGAACATTTGATACTAATTATACAATAGCAGGAGATATCGATACAATTAAAAAAGAACAAAAGTTGATAGTATCAACAATTACAAATGATTTTAACAATTCTCCTGTTATAGGCTATGTTAAAATGCCTGCAGCATCTTCCCAACAGCAACAGCAACAGCAGCAGACAACATTGCCGAATCCTTTTGCAGATAATGCAACCATAAATCATAAAATCGAAACAGTAATTAATTCCGCTCTATCCCCTGCTGGAGACTCCACTACAGCTAAAACATCCATCCAATGTAATTTCGGAATGAACATAGCCGAATGGAACTGTAAAAGCATGAATTAGCAGGTAACACATACCAAACAAACCACCGATTTTATTAACTTTAGGTTGCATGTGTAAATTTTATGCTTTATGCTTTATGCGGGCACTCCAATTAAGGAAAACTTTTACAAGTAATAGATCAGGGCACTCAAAAAGATCCAAAAACCACAAGACCGCTACCATTTGTTTTACTAACAATTGGAAATTGTCAAATGATTAAAATGCAAAAGGGTATAAATTAAATGGAGACGTCAGTAGTTCTCATTTGCAGTTTATGCGAACCTTAAAGGTATTTGGATTTCCAGTTGAAAGTTCTTTGTACGCCACATTTTTCACAGTACCGCAGGTGAAGGTGCCAATATCAAATGTTGTCCCACCCATTTGTAATCCAGGAAAATGACAAAGGGTATTTTTGGCGTTTAGATTGCCATTGAATGCATATGATGATCCTGTCAAAGTTCCAGTTTTTACAAGACCGCTCTTTTCTCCAGTAGCACCAACTATTGAAATAGATCCCGCCCATTTACCGCTTTTTTTATCTGCGGTAATTTTAAAATGACCTGGTGGTATTATTACGCCTTTGTCCCCAGTAGCACAACTGTATATGGCCTCCTGGGTGTTTTTTGCGTCAAGATGTGTAATGGAATGAGATGCTACAGGACTTGTTGACGATTCTAAATCAGTATTTTTATTATCTATTATAAGACTATTACTTCCATCTATAACGGTACTCCGCACCTCAAAATTAGGGAACAATGTTGTTTGAATAGCGAATAGTGCTGCAAACGACAGTCCCACTATTGCAAGTTTTGGATATAATCTCACAAATCACTTAATTGTGTCTACATTATACAATCAATATACAATCTAAACAGTATCTTATTTCTGATAAGACCGATCCAACAACATTGTTTTGTGGTAAAAGGCAACTACCATTTTTGCAATGATTTCAGGAGATATTTTTAGTAACATTAAGGGCTACAGATCTTTAACCAAACAAATAGAACCAAACAAATAGAACCAAACAAATTAACAAGATTATTAAATTGATACGCGTTAGCTTAATCAAGAAATATTTTTACTAATCCAGCCATGTTTTGAATAGCCAACTCATAAACTTATAAAATCAATATTACAATTTTTTATCTAAAAATATATATAGTGTAACATTAGATAATAAAGTAATTAACCCTAAACTACATATGAATGAAAATTCTATTGGTTTAGTATGGATGGCTATCACCATCCTTTTTTATAATACTGACGTTCCCTAATCCATAAACAGTAGATAAAAAGTATTTGCCTTCATTTGTCTTTGGAAGGCGAGAATATCCTATAAAGCATCAATATCATGAAGATGCAATAGTGTTGCCAATAGGTTTTTGTGAGTGTCGGATTATTATTTCCCCCTCCCCCTCTTGGCATGGATTTTTACCCAATGGTCTTATGTCAAATATGCGCGTAAAGAATTATAGCGATTAGATGATTCTCAAATGTTTGCAACATTACCATTGGCAACGGATTTTGTATGGCATATGGGAAAGACTATATCGGCATTTATAGTAGATTGAAGTTTAATATTGTGCTGATATAACCATGTCGATATCAATTGCTGACGAGCTAAGACGTATCGCAAAGGGTGAAATTCTTTCCGACAACTGGAGCAGAGAGATTTACTCGGTTGATGCTAGCCATTATGCCATAAAACCTTCAGTCGTGGTTTGTCCCCTAGATAAGCAGGATGTGGAGAAAATATCTAAATATTCCTTTTCCATGAATGTGCCCATAACGGCAAGGGGAGCGGGAACAGGTCTTCTTGGTCAGTCCCTCTCCAATAGCATCGTTATGGACTTTACTAAACACATGAACAAGATTACGGAAATTGCAAATGATTATGTTGAAGTCCAGCCAGGCGTAGTTAAAGGCATTTTAGACAGGGAACTGAAAAAGAGGGGAAAGTTCCTTCCTCCAGATCCTGCCAGTAGTAACTATTGCACAATTGGAGGGATGATTGCAAATAATTCAAGTGGCGCTCACTGTCTGGGTTACGGCAGTACAATAGACTTTCTTCAGGAAGTAGGTGTTGTTTATTCCGATGGCAACACCGGCCGGGTCAATGGTAATGGCAAATCCCAGGATTTAAGGACGAGGAATTTGTTAGGGTTACTGTCGCCTTACTTGGGCACTATTCAAAGTCGATATCCAAAAGTGACCAAAAACTCATGCGGTTATAGACTTGATGCGGTAATGAGCGACCAAGGATTTTCACCCCACAAAATATTTGCTGCTTCTGAAGGAACGTTAGGGATACTGACCTCCGCAAGGCTAAAAATATTAGATATCCCGCTATACCGTCATTTACTTGTGCTAGGTTTTGGGGATTTGTTAGCTGCGGTGTCAGAAGTCCCACGTATTTTACGATTTTCACCTGTTGCCCTTGAAATGCTTGATCACACAGTTGTTTCTCATGGCGAGAAGAATAAGCATCAGCAATTTAGTACTGATACAGGTTGTATATTATTTGTAGAATTTGCAGGAGACAGGATAAGAGACACAGAGGGAAGACTAAAGGCATGTAAAGAAAAACTATCTGGCAAGTGTACCATCATGGAAAGTGTGAGTGACGAGCAGAGCATGACCCGAATATGGGAGGCGCGCAAGGGTGCATTGAATCGCGTTATGAGACTGGCATATGGTTCAAGAAAACCGATTGGCTTAATAGAAGATACAGTGGTTAAACCGTCCTTATTGCATGCTTACACTCAATATCTCCTACAAGCCTATTCAGATAGCAAACTAGACTATGTTGTTTATGGTCATGTGGGAGACGGAAATTTGCATACAAGGCCGTTAATCGATATCAGTTACAAATCCGAGGTCGAATTAATAGAACGCCTGGCTCAACAAGTTTTTGGCAAAGTAATAGGGTTTGGGGGCACTATAACAGGAGAGCATGGAGACGGACTGGCCAGAGTAAAGCACATTCCATCTGTGTATGGTAACGAAATGTTTTCGGTTTTTCTACAGGTAAAAAAGTTATTCGATCCCAAATTTCTCCTAAACCCTGGCAAGAAGATTTTGCCCACTGTTATGCCGTGACTAGGATTGAAAAAATAAAAAAGCACGTTAGTTATTTTTCAAGAGTTTATTGTAGTGCATATGCATGTATATGCGCCTTATGCCCAATTCTGCTGCGACATATACACATCCAGTAGAACATAATACCGTAGTTATCAGAGCCATACTGCAGAGATAGTGTATCCATCCTCGTTTGGATTAAAAAACAAGTCCTCTATGCAGTCACATAGGCATATTCCCAATAATGACTATCCAAAATATCCATTGTAGGATCAATGTCATTACAGGTATTTGCTATGCCCCTATGACCTTGTCTGGACTAAAATCAATAAGTGATATAGTGTAGGACCATTCCAATAGATATAATGTCACATATAACAGATTAATAAGGCGCATATTTTCCTTTGCTACTAAGTATGGGGCAATAAGCGTGGAATTATTTTTGCTAAAGGTGTTTCACCCCCTTTGGGTCGTTGAAGTGATATGACGGTCCATTATTTGAGGGGCTGCAATAATGAGTTTATCTACCGCCATGACAGTCAACAAAAGTAAAGATACAAATCAGGTTTTATTTGCAGATATTTAGTGAATTACTGTTGCTCTGTGTTATTACCCGTTTTAATGTAGCCGATTGTTGAAAGTTATTGCCCCCCCACCCAGTGCCTAAATTACCCATCACATCATCATCTTCTTGCTGCTCTCCACCTATAGCATAATGCGTAATGGTATTACAATCAGATTTATAAAATAGGTTTTCGTGTCTAAAAATTCCAGTTTCAGTTTCTATTGCCTAATGTCTAGAACGTTACTCTAAACTAGCTGCCGTGATATTCGCAACTACGACAGGTATGTGTATTTCCCTTATTCGTCTTTCTTGACCCACTTGTCACCGTCTTTTGTATATTCTTTTTTTACAGCAGCCCATGCCACCTTATGAGCAACTTCTTCAGCACTATCCTTTTTACCGCCTCGTCTTTTGCCGGGATCTTGGTACTCTTTGACAGCACTAGAGTGAGCCTTTTTAAATATATGTTGAGCATGATCTGGAAGTTGGTCTATTCTTTTTTCGGTGGCTTCAGAGAATTCACCTTCATTATCATCGCGCTTTATTTTGTTATTTTTGGGCATATTCCAGGTCATGCAATAAAATATTTAAAAACATATAGGGTAAAAGGCAAAATAGCCGTTTTATTGTTTTACCAATGGTATACCACTTTAGCGACAGTTTTTTTATAGCACGGGCAAGCCAACCATTCATTTTTGAGGCCACATATTGTCGTTGCCACCAATGTTTTCGCTTTCTTCTGGATTAGCGCTATTGTGGGAAATGAATGAACACGGTCATTCCAAAGCTTTGGTGCGCAAGAACACAACTATAGGCACATTATTTTTAATGTATCCACATAAAAAAATAATTGCGAAAAATGAAAAACGCTTTGGCTTTGGCCTAAAGGGCCCCCAAAGTATTACAGAAAGTGATACTAATCTTATACTTCATATTTGCTTTTTGCTTCATTATTCGCATTTCTCTTTAAAAAATTTCCAGTGTATACATTGGTGCTTCATCTTTTTTCATAAGGAGCAGCAATTCAGTTATCGGTTTTTTATCTACCTGCGGTAAGCAAGTTCTCATTGCGTTTTCATACTCTCGGAACTTTTGTTTAAGATCTCCGATACAACTCATTAATCTGATGATTTAGCCTTTTATATGATAGTATTTCGTAAATTTCATCTACAATTGTTACTTTATAATGATAAAATTAAGCATTTTTTTATATTTCGTTTATTCATGCTGTAAATTAACAGTAAAAAGCCCAGCCATTTTATTTGAACCACACCAAGATTAACTATAAAATTTTTATTTTTTATTATAGTTAATAACGATATTTCAATTTAAATTAAGTATGGATGGTATTGGGAAAAATTGCAATCATTAGTTGCTCTTAAAGATACTCTCAAAACAATACAAAAGAATGGAAACAAATCCCTTTTAGAAAAAGTACAATCCTTTTGAATTAGCCTAAACTACGTTTCACAACATAAAATCAATTATTTCAGTAGACATATTATCGCGGCAGCTTCTGCCACTTCTTGATGCATGGATTGTGACAGCAACAATATCGTTTAAGACGGTGTAACTTCATAGTCCCAATACAAATCAAAGATTGAGGCCATATAATAATAACAAATTTAGAATCACCGTGGATAATAGAAGATTATTGAGGAGCCCAAAATAACAACCAATCCACCAATAATTTCATACCTGTCTGGCCTTTTTTTATCAATTAACAACCCCCAAATGATTGCCATTGCCACAAATATCCCGCCATATGCTGCATATACCCTGCCAAAATTAGACGGCTGAAACGTCGGGATTATGCCATATAAAAAAAGCACAAGGCCGCCAATCAAACCAAAAACTGGTTTTCTCTTTTCCCTCAACCAATGCCAAATCAAATATCCACCACCTATCTCTGCAATTGCCGCAACTGAAAATAGTGCAAACGTAAATGCAAACAGAACAAAACTATTGCAATCAGCTGGATGAGCTAATTCCAATTTTATCACCTTCTGTTTTTCTTGGGTAATAGAATATTATGATGATCCCAATACTAGCAACTATTGTTCCCAAGATATCAAAAGTATCTGGAATGATCCCTTCAAAAAAGAAACCCCAAGACAAAGCCATGACAATGAAAATTCCGCCATATGCTGCATAAATTCTATGGAAATACGATTTTTGAAAGGTAGGCACAACACCATATAAAAAAAGCACTAGGCCACCAAATGCCCCCAAAATCAAACCATAATCCTCCCTAAGCCATAGCCAAATCAAGTAGCCACCACCTATCTCACACAATCCAGCAAGAAAAAACAAAAACAGCGAATGTAGAATCTCCTTATACCGTATTGCCAAATATTAAATATTAATAAAACTTGAATAAATCATTTGTTTCGGCTACCATTTTGTCAGCCATTGCAACAAATCAATTACGGATTCTTTTAGGTCAGGTCAATTGGTTGTCATTTGGCATTCTACTCTCGTTTGAATTTCGTTAAGGCCCACCTATGCAGAATTCCATTTTTTTCGGTTCTCTTAGAATTATCGCAAATGGTTTTACCGCCAAAGCCTTTCTTTGTTTTCTTTTGATTTTTTGAAATTTTTGATTTAAATGCCCACCTATAAGAAGTGCCGCACAATGGCACCAGGATTTAGGGTATCCCTCTTTTTATCACTAGTTTTCTCATTTGAGATGCTTCATCCCTCATCAAGGCATCAGTATCATACCCTTTAAAGGTGCAAGGATCGTCATCATCATCATCTGTAATTACTGGTGACTTTTGGGGCCATGCAAAACAAAAATATACAAACAGTTACAATAACTCTTTTTTTATGCAAAATCCATTCAGAACCTAATGGATATGCGGGTAAAAAATTTTCAAATTCGCCTTTAACGCATAAAGTGATCCGATTTTTAACCGATACCGTTATGACAACAAACCATAATTATCACATTTAGTAACAAAACACATAGACGCTGGAGCGGTAAAACAAAAGCCAAATTCCAAAAAGGATTAATTTTATTGTAGACATCACTTTTCAGCTATTTAGCATCCTAGGTATAAGAACGGCAAAACAAAACACTATGGCTTTGCTTTTTTAGTAGTGTAATTCTCTTAATCTAACTGAGACAGATAGAAATTTTCATCCAGAGACCATAAAAATAATAATTCTGGTGCCATACCCAATTACCCAATTTGTTGTCATATATTGGCATATGCCTCTGATATCTTGGGTTTTATGTTATCCATCTCTTGCATATCTTTAACTGTATGCTCCACAGGCTGTTCTTTTCTGCTTCTTCTTGTAGAAACTATCAAGCTATCTTTTCTTGTCCGTATATCCAAAAAATACCTAAAAGTTAACGATTTTGCATAAACGACTCTGTGAGGACGGACTTCTTCAACCACATTTTCACCCAATGACTTTACAAATTTTCTTAAATGCAACAACAAGGTCTTTGTTTGGTCCTCTAAACCATCCAGGTGGCTTTCAAATGGAATGGAGGATTTGTCTGAAAAAAGTCCAAATTTACCCATGTAGTTGGTTATTGCAGGTACAGGCCTTATACGTTTGTATTAATGAAACAGATCTTAATTTTTTTGGAAAAATTTCCTATAAACTCATTATATGATACTATATTATAGTAACTTATAGTTTGATGATCAAGCACATTAAAAACAAAATGCATAAATCAGGTCCGACATGGACCCCAAAGGACTATTGTTCCATAATTATCTTTTAAGTCAACATGGTAACCCAAGTTTAATGTTGCATTGAATAATAAAAACCACTGCGGCATCACAACAACATCGTTGATTTACACAAAACACATTTTATGTATCAATAACTCCAATCTCCAGTTATTCCATTCCACCATGAACGATAGGGTTTGGCATCCTTGTTGATTTCCTCCCTTATTCTTATTTCTATAGAATAAAACATGTTTTCCATGGCATCGTATCCCCCGTCCGCTTGCAACTCTTTGCCTATTTCCTGTACACGCTGTTTCTTTATTTCAAAATCAGAGGCATTGGGGTTTTGTATGCAATAGGTAAACAAATCATACAGCTCCTCTTCTAAATAGGCATCCAATTGATAATGTTTTCAATTTACCTATATTTTATTATTAGCATAATTTTATCCATCTAGTATCAATCATATTAGTCAAATCATTAATTTTTGCTTGCATTCCATTTCCATCAACAAGCCCTCTCTCTACATTTGCGAGAGTGTGACAAAAATCAAAACAAAATTGAACAAGTTCTTCAGGTTCCTAGCAAAACAAAACATCAATGTCAAATATACAACTAATTGTAAATTGATATTTTTTAAAGAAACTCTAACAGTATGACATCATTTAGCATATCGTTAAATCATGGAGACATTGTAGGTTTTAGTTGGCATTTTCCCTACACATTCAAAAAGGATACTTCAAATGCAATAAAGTCAATAGTTTCGCTTATGTCAAAATATATGCAGGTTTGAATTTAACTTTTAAAATATAACGCAACAAAAAAATTAAGTTGCCGAAATAAAAAATAAAAAATTTATTGGCCTGGTATCAGATTGCCTAACATATCACCAATGCCGCCGCCGCCGCCGCCGCCGCCGCCGGTAGTATTACCGCCGCCTGTAGCATTAGTTGCGTTTTGTCCGGCTTGGCCTGCTGTACCGGTCATGTTTTGTCCAGCTTGTTGTGCTGATTGTCCGGCTTGGCCTGCTGTACTGGTCATGTTTTGTCCGGCTTGGCCTGCTGATTGTTGGGCTTGTTCTCCTGTTTGTCCGGCTTGTTCTCCTGTATTATTTGCTGCTTGGCCTGCGCCACCTGTAAGCTCTTTGATTCCGCCAGTAAGTTGATCCATGATATTTTGTGCGTTTACATTTGGAACGAATGGTATTATAAATACCGCAAGTAGTAATACTGTAATGTATTTCATCACATTCTTACTATATACTATCATTTAAATTTCTTACGGTATAAACTACTATTTATTAAAGCGAACAAAAGTCAAATTATTACAATCTTTTGCTTTAACTTTAGATGTATTTTCTTGCTGTGTGGTCTATTCTTATACAGGCATCCATACTCGGTCATTGCATATGAAAACACGCCGCAGCGTATTTTTAGCAGTCTATTCTAATGCGGACATGGGATCATAAATCACTAGCGTTTAGTCCAACTCTTGCAGTACGGCTTGACCATAACGGCAATCACAAAATCAGCACCCATTACCAATATTTTTTTTAATGTCTTGGTTTCTTGCGGTTTTTATTTTTATCCATTATAATCAACGAATATTCCAAAATTTGTTCAACAAAACATTTGAACAATCAAAAAACATTCCCAAACCAAGATGCCTTTACAATAACCACAATATCAAAAGAGTCAGTGAAACAACAATATAAGATAAAGAAAAGGCTCTCCAAATGTATGCCAATTATGATGGCAGGGCGCACATTGAATTACATCATATTGAATAAGATTGAATCAAAAAAGTGCTAACGGATTTACTTTGGGCGAAAAAGCTTTACAGCCTTTATGCTCAAGTTTATTGATACCAAAAATATTACCCATGCTACAAGTGAACCAATCATCGATGCTTGGTATGGTTCAACTAAACGCAGCTGAAGTAACTCATAATGGATGGATATCTTTGCAAAAGAGAATATCACCTCTGAAATGGAAAAAGCAGTAATTAACTTCTTGATATCAGCCTTTATCTTCCCATGATCTTTCTTTCCTGTAGAAGGATCAACATATCTTTTTTTATTATCTATGTAAAATAACAATGCGAAAAGCGGAATATAAATCCCGTATTCTATTGACAGCGTAACCAGCGAATTAGCAAGATTATTGGCATCATATTGTGTGTACAGTTGAGTGAATAATGCGCCCCCAAAGAAGGCAAATATTCCAGAAATAATAATATTCTTATTGAAGAGAATATAGTTTCTGTACTTTTTGTAAAATCTTTCCATGTCCATTTTTATGCGGCCAATATAACATATCCACGGTGCAATGTTAAATATCTAATCAAAATGTAAAAGATATTCTTTGACCCATTGTTTTGTTTTGATAATGAAGCGATATTTTATGGGTCAAACTGGAAAAACGGAAAACGATTAACCTGTGGCTGTAATTGAGCATAAAAAGAATAAAACGCCATATTTTCCAAAATCAAACTGACAGGATATGCATTTTTGGTTATCTATGCCGGATTTCTCGTGCCAAAGTCAGTTTCAAAATCAGGATTCCTACATAGTAAGGCACATTAAAAAAGGCAGATAATGCAGCTATCTGTATATTAAAGAACTGTTGGGCAAAAACCACTACCAGCATGTTATTTACCCAGGTCATTGCAATGAATGCCGAAATCCTACCCTGTTTGTCAAGACCCATTAATCGCGCTAAAGTATACCCTACAAAACCATATACACAAAACAATAAAAATGCAATTAAGACATTATCCAATACAAAGGTAATGTCAAAAAAGAAGTAATGAGAATATTCAGCAAACACACCGAAATTCATCAAAAATATGAAAACGATGGAAAAAATCAAGGACTTTTTGTCCAGCATTTGTGTTGTTGCATACGCATATTTTTTCATAATATGGCTTGCTGCTAAAGGAACAAGTAACGCTCCTGATAATAGAAGCACCATATCAAGCATAGGAATTGAAAATTGGCTTTTAAACAACAGGTATACCAAAGCAGGCAAGATAAACGGTACAGCAAATGATGTGGTTATTATCAGCCCTATTATAATAGGCAACTTACTGCCCACAAAATTTGCAACAAATGGTGATCCAAGACCCGTAGAAACACCCGACAATAGGAATATAGCCAATATGGTATCTGTAGAAGGTTTTGGATATACCATATAATTCAAGATAAAATAAAACCCTAAAGGAATGATAGCCAGCTTTACTATTGTCAGTATCAACAGATTCCTTGGACTGGCGAATATAGGCACAAGGTCAGTAACATCCAACCGAATTAAATTAAAAAACAACAATAACCCAAGCCATATCAGTAGATATGGCTTAAATAAAATTCCAACTGAAGGTAACATTATGCCCCCCGCCATTGAAAGCAAAATTACAATTGACAGCAGATAAAATGTGTCATTATTGGAATTTTCATTCACCATTATATATATCAGAATTTAGTGACAATCAAACAATATATTGTTTATTGGCGTCTCATCGGCTTTTTCTGCAAAAGATACTCTAAAAACACACCAGCAAATTTAGCGCAATATGCATTAATTCTCAGTAACACATTCAAGTTACTTGAGTGGCATAACAAAATAGCATATAGGTATTTTTTAATTGTAGCTTTAGGCTCTTTTTACCATAGTTCAATAACCTTATTAAAATGGATTTCTAAAAACTCATAGATGGCCCTTTTTTATGGTTGCATCCACATCACTTTGAGCCATCGCATGTCCACTGGAATGCAATGCATGGACCCTTTTGCCCCAGTATTTTCGAATAGCAAAAACAAACCTTCAGATTGTTTTTCCGAGACAATATCGGCTCGTATTGCAAGGTAAAATAATTATGTTCTTTCCAGACAAGTCAGGCAAAGAACTAGAATGATTGGCTTTGTATGGCGGCAAAAGAAAGACACAATTAGATAATGGAAACTATAATGCGCCAAGTCCGATTTGAAGTGCAGTTGAAGCAGGTCCCTTTATTCTTCTAGCCATTGATTGGCCAATATCCATAAAATAGCCAACTTTAGAGAAAAAAGGCCGATTAGAATTTAGAAATACTTCCGGAATGCGCCCCTATGAAACACATTGATGATGTTGCAATCTCAGCAAAAAACAAACCAGCATGGCATCAAAATCACAATATTTACTCTGAGTACGACTCATTGTCCATTCTAATAATCTTGCAATTCCTTAAGTAATACTCCCCCTATTAATCACCTCTAACTTTCCGTGACACTTGTAGCAATCAAGACGCTGTCTTTCGACTAATTTTTTTTACAATGTTGTTGCAAACGGAATGATAAAGTTAGTCAAGATATAGGCTAGTAATCGCATTAGTAATCCATTACCAAAACCACCATGATTTACAGTTTTTCCCATATCCATTACTGTATGTTTATTGAATGTATATTATGCCAGGAATAAATGGCATTTTCAAAACTTAAGGAGGAAAAAAAGACAGCAATAAAAAAGATAATGATAATGATAGCATTTATTTACTAATTTTGAATAGGAGTTTTAACCCACTATAAGCAATTGTTACGGCAGATGACTAAATCAAACACTATTCACGGTAAATGCCTCAGCCACTTTGTTATTCAGTGGTCACAGAATTTCCTCAAATCTTTTCAT
>JADDOQ010000258.1 GCA_016782315.1 Nitrososphaeraceae archaeon
TTTTGGTACATTACTTGCAATACCATTATCAGCTATGGCTTCAAGCAATATTTCGCCCAGACCTTTGGTTATGGTAACAAGAACCTATCTTATGATCGTACGTACTATTCCTAGTCTAGTATGGGCACTTGTATTCGTAATAACTATAGGATTAGGGCCATTTAGCGGTGTTCTAGCACTTACCTTTTATACTTTAGGGTATTTGGGTAAACTCTATTATGAAGCAATAGAATCAATTGACATGGATACTGTAGAAGGAGTAGTAGCAGTAGGAGCTAGATCTACACAGATATTTACCCATGCAATCCTACCACAACTTGTACCTCATATGGTCAACAATTTCTTTTTTATGATTGACTATAACATTAGACATGCATCTATACTGGGGCTAGTTGGTGCAGGAGGAATAGGATTTTACCTGTTTCTTTATTTACAGTCATTCAGTCTTGATAAGGTAGCAATGGCATTGCTGGTTTTACTTGCATTGGTTATTGGATTTGATAGGTTAAGTCTAGAAGTACGGAAGAAATTGATTCAATAGATGTAATATAATGGAGGTATATTTCTTTTCTTAGATTACTAAAATACAACTGTAAAACATAATCTATATCCTGAAAATTAATCATTTTTCTTGTTTGATATATTATAGATAAGAAGTCAAAGCTTGATAAACTTCGTTTGATTCTTATTATGAATATTCAAAGTGAAAGGGTGTAAATTGACTAAAAAATAGTAGAAATAGATCCATATATTAAAATGATACTAATAACTGCTTATAATGATATAGTAAATAATACCTTAAATTTAGAACTTATTCGTAAACCAATAAAGTTGAGTATTTTTTACAAATAATCAATTGACATATGGAATATACAAATAATGGCAACAAGAGCTGCTATAGATTATATAATATTAGTTTCATAATGCAGCATCAACATGATGCATAAAATATTATTGCAGCTCCTATTACAGCAATAACCGATCCTATTATTTCATATCTGTCTAGTTTCTTCTTGTCTATTAATCTTCATCATATTATTGAAGAAATAATAAATATTCTACCATATAGAGCATATACTCTCCCAAACTGAGCTGGCTGAAGTGTAGGTATTATACCATAGACAAACAGAACAATTCCACCAAGTAATGCCAATGCTATTGCTTTCTTTTCTCTTATCCACAGCCAAACTAAATATCCTCCACCTATTTCCATGATAGCTGCTACAAAGAATAAAGGTCCAGATGATATTGGTTCTACTGTTTCGATTGCCATATTGATTTTTCCTTCTCGTCTTCTTTTCGAGGCATATAGTAAATTATAGCAACGCCTATGATGGCTATAATAGTGCCAATAATATCATAGCCATCAGGTGCGATCCCTCCAAAGAACCAACCCATCTGCTGTTTCATTACTTACAGAAATTACAAAGAAATTTCCTGTTGAATCATGGAAACATATTATCAAATATTTAGGTCCCCCTATAACTTCTAATTCCTTTTGGATAGAACATTGGTTAAGAGGTGATGATTATCTCAAAGATCAAGGAGGATTAGAACTAATACCACCTGAGCATGTTTGGAATTGGGTCGAAGCTGATGTTAAAAGTAGATCTTCTTATCTTGCAAGCTTTGTACCAAAAACACCATTTGAGTCGAATGAACATGTTTGTCCAAGAGAAATAATATCTCGTTATGGATTAGATAAAGAAGTTCAAAGACAGCTTACTATTAATTTGGATACTGGAATGATATCTGAAACAATGATGGAAAAAAGAGATAGATTTCTTAAGATTAGAGCCGAAGAACAAAATGAACAAGTAAAAAAATGGATAGATGAGTATATAGGGTTAACTGAAAAGA
>JADDOQ010000124.1 GCA_016782315.1 Nitrososphaeraceae archaeon
TAAAATAAAACCCCATCATAATAAAATATACAAATAACCAAAAATAATGCGACATACCTGCAAACTTTTATCAAGTTTTATTAAGATTTTAATATAGTGTTTTATTCAAGCCTATGGATTATAAAATTATTTCAAAAATGTTAATAAATGTTGTTTTATTATATGAGATGTTTAATATTAAATGGCCTCAATAAAGCAAACTGGAACAAATGATTTTTCAAATTAATCACTAGGACAAGTTATTTCTCTAAGTTCAAGATAACGTCGCTCCATAGTTTGCGCACTTTTTTCGACCGCCTCAATAGAATGTTTATCCTTAGGGTAATGCCATCTAATATTAACCTTAATACCTTTACCGCCCATATCATAAATCATCCCTTTCTCGGATAAAATATCTTTGTCGGAATCATACGTTTTTTCTTTAACTTCTAGACCACGTTTTGTTTTATCCTCCAAGACCCAATTTTTGCAATCCTCATAGATATGATAGAACTTGCCTTTTTTAATCAAAGACAACGAGGAGGAGGATGGGTATTGTTGTGAATCAAATGGTTTCATTGATTTAACCACTCGAATTATTTTTCTATAGGATTTCCAATCATGTTGCCCCACTCTGTCCAAGACCCATCGTAATTTTGAACAGATGGATATCCTAAAAGATATTTTAACACAAACCATGTATGAGAAGAACGTTCTCCAATCCTGCAATAACATATAATATGTTTGTCGGGAGTAATACCAAGATTAGAATATAATGATTTTAACTCTTCAGCCGTTTTAAAGGTACCATCTTCATTTATGGCTTGAATCCAAGGAATATTTTTTGCTCCAGGTATGTGTCCGCCTCTCTGCGCATGTTCTGCAGGATATTCAGGTGGTGCAGTTATCTCACCATTAAATTCTTTCTGAGAGCGAACATCTACTAGGCCAACCTCAACTTTATTAAATGAACGTTTAACATCATCTAAATAAGCTCTTATCCCTTCATCAGGAGCTGCTGCAACATATTTTGTAGGTGTTGATAGTGGTTCTTCTTTAGTATAGGGTCGATTTTCTTGTTCCCATTTTTTTCTTCCACCATCCATTATTCTTATTTTTTTATGACCAAAATATTTGAAAACCCAAAAAGCAAATGCAGCAAACCAATTATTGAAATCACCATATAATATTAGTTCTGTTTCAGGCAATACCCCTATACGGGACATCAAGTTTTCAAACTGAGTTTTGTTAATTATGTCTCGGGTATACAAATCATTAATATCTTTTTTCCACCAAACCATATATGCACCAGGAATATGGCCTTCTTTGTACGAATTCTCAACATCATAATCAACTTCCAGTATTTTAATGGTAGAATTATCAAGGTTATTATTAACCCATTCCGTTTCGCATAAGACATCTTGATTAAAATATTGCTTTGTCATATGTATTTTGTTACTGATACTACATAATATATTTACAATATATAGGTTATATGTATTTCAAGAATCAGCATAACAACAATAAAATATAACAATACAACATGATTGAAATGATAAATTAAATGGGCCGGTAGTTTAGACTGGTAGAATACCTGCCTTGCATGCAAATTTGCAGAGGATACGTAGGTGGTCGTGGGTTCAAATCCCACCCGGTCCACACTTAGGATACTAATTATGGTGGCCCCAACAATAAGAAATATTCAACAACTACCATAGATAATAGTCTTATGAAAATTAAACATTTTGAATTATGTGTCATTGCCAAAGTACCATTCACATAAAGCAAACTCAAAGCCGTTTACAAACATTGTTTGAATCCATATCTTTGCCAAATGCAATTCCAAAAAAAGAATCTCACGTCAAATGAGTAGAATTAGTTTGATACCATCTATGACTATATGACTTTATGATAAAATTGAAGTTCGAATGATTGTTGTCGGATAGAATTTTCGCTTCACAAAACAGTATTGCAGTTGCTTCAGGTAGGCTCAGTCTGTATTGGCTCCCTTTGCGGGTTTTGATGTGTTATCTTTGGATCGTTCTGCCAGTTTCCAACCCAATTTGATCAAATACGGAGAAAGAAATGTGGATATTATTGTTATTGTGCCTATTATAGGTAAAATAAAAGGACTTACAACTCCGATATCTATCCCCCCCTTTGCCACAATTAAAGACATTTCTCCACCTCGAGAGGATGAAAGAATGACACCTGTTTCAAATGCGGTGTTTTTGCTAAAGCCTTGATATCTGGAGGAGAGATACACTATGATAAATTTTGCCGCTGATGTAACACCAACTAACACCAATGATGGAATAATAAATACAGGTATCAAATTTACGTCCATCAGCGCACCAACTGATACGAAAAACAATGCGACAAACATGTCTCTTATTGGTGTTGTCAATATACTTGTAACGGCATGGGACTTTGATTCAGCAATTAACACACCCGCAAAAAAGGCTCCAATAGCAACAGATATCCCTAACAGATTCGAAATGTATGAAAACCCAAAAGCAAGACCTAAAACAGCGACAACTAAAACATCGCTTTGATTGGTCCTTGCTACAAAATCTACTAATCGAGGTATGATTCTAGAGCCAATTATTAAAACTCCTGCAATAAAGGCTACTGTCAAACCCAGTGGCATTACAATTTCAGTGAAAGAAATCACACCAGTAATACTCACTGATTGAAGAAGGGCAAATATGGATAAAATAACAATATCCTCTATTATCAAAATACCTAATGTAAGATAGGAAGACTCTTCCCTCAACACCTTCAATTCTTCCAATATTTTCATTATAATTACAGTGCTGGATACCGATAATGCTACAGCCATAAAAATACTATCATAAAAAGAAAATCCCAAAGCCTGTCCTACAAAATAACCTGCAATTAACGTCCCTATCTGTTCAACTACTGTAATTATAGTTGCCTTCTTGCCAATACTTTTTAGCTTTTGTATTGGAAATTCCATTCCAACAGTAAATAACAACAAGATTATTCCCATTTCTGCAAAAAGATTTAAAACATCAGTATTACTTATGAGGCTGAATGGAGGAGTGTTAGGACCAATTATTATGCCTGCGCCTATATATCCAAGAATTAATGGCTGTTTGAGTTTATAAGAAATTATTGTCATGACTGATGCGATTACCATTATTATCGCAAAGTCTTGCAAGATTTGACCAATTTCTATAGCCACAATTAAAATTCATGTTAATATAATATAAATAATTGTAATTGTGTTAATTATATTTAAAATATTCAAAGATTTTCTACAACATATTAATTAATGCTGGATAGTTTGAAAGAGGTATAGAATGCCAAAGAACAAACTAGCCAAGGCATTAAAATAAAAGAAAACGAATTATATATCAATTTGGCGGGTTTGAGCATTGATGAATGGTCTTGGATTATGGATAGTACATTGAATTTCAAAAGAGAACATTGTTCTTTTTGTTTAGATTGTATTGGAACATCATAAAACAGCACAATGTTGTTTGTAAAGTCCAAGCATTCAGGAAAGCCTTTAATGCAGAATTTTAAATATGGAAAAACAATTACTCAGAATCTTTATCCTGCAACTCTTGTTGCATTAGTGTAGCCAAGGACTCTATACGCTCTGAGAAAGGATGAAGAATTTGCACTGCCGTCAGAAATTCTTTTTTACTAAATTGGATATCACAATAGCACGGTATTGTGGAAATGACTTTCATTCCAACTTCCTTAGACAGTTTATCTTCCGTGTCTATTTGTTCTCTTTTCTGATTCTCGGCTTGTAATTCTTGTTGTTGTTGTTGTTGTTGTTGTCTTTTATTTTCTTCAGATAACAGAGACAAAGCGCCATCTTTTTTGTTGGTTCTGCTAACGATGTTTACGTTATCTAGATTCAAACGATTATTCCCAACATTTTCCCTTTTGTTTATGTTAGGCATGCAATAACCCGCCACTTTATTCCAAATGAGAAAGGATTTGGAACCGTAGGTGGTGAATGAATGGTAAATTTCATTAACCATCTTTTTGGTGCCTTCTATATCTATATCCCCCATCTTCAATGTAAGGAAAAACACATCAGCAAGAGCTAATGCATTCAGAGACCAGTATCTCACACCAGGACTCGTATCAATTATTATATAGTCGGGATCATAAGTTTCGATTAATTTTTCCCTAAACATTATTAACTTGTGAAATAATTGTTTTCTGAAATCACTGTTACCCCCTTCAAGTTTGATAAAATCCTCTTTCCTAGATGCACACAGACCTACAAATAATTTTCCATTTGGTAATGACTTATCACCATCCTCCTTTTTGAATATTAGAGAGGAAATATCTGTAATCACATCATCGAATTTTGCGTCACCGTATAAATAATCATTTATCCATTTTTTTGGAGTTATTTCAAAATAGGTTTGTAAACTAGGGGCATAAATATCCAAATCTAAAAGACATACGCTATAGCCTTCTTTTGCCAAAAAGGCAGACAGGTTTGAAGCTATAGTTGTCTTCCCAGTTCCCCCTTTATATGAATGAAAAGCAATACTATATGTCATCTTTTGCAAAATACACATTTAATATTGTGGTGTGTAATATAAAATAACATCTCTCACTTTTAAATTTGATTTACCCTTTGTTTTTCCCCAGCTAAAGCATTTAATTGTTTTAAAATCTTTTCAGCACCTAAAGTCTTTTTAATGAAATGAGTTTTTTCGGATATACCATACAATTCCCTAAGAGGCTCATAATTGGTTCCTCCAGATGTCATAAAAATAACTTGCACCCTATCGTCTTTTTTTCTTAATTGTTGGCTTAAATCAAATCCATTTGTTTCAGACATTTCAATATTAAGAATCACAAAATCATAGTATCCAGAAACGAATTTTTGTAACATTGTTGTAGGATTATTATGTATATCAACCGTGTATTTGTCATTAGTCTCAAAAGTATTTTTTAATGATAATGCAAAGGTCGGAGTATCATCCACTACAAGAATTTTTCTTATGTCATCATTCCTTTGAGATTGCGTTAAAACTGGCAACGTAAAATAAAAGGTTGCTCCTTTTTCCTCCTTATTGTTTTCAGCCCAAATCCTACCACCATGAGATTCAATGATGCTTTTCGCTATGAATAATCCCAGTCCAATGCCTTTACCAGATTTTGTTATGAATTTAGTAAATAATTTTGATAATATTTGTGCGTCTATACCTGGCCCCATATCCTTAACACTAATTTGGATTTCTTTTGTCGCAGTTTGAGTCAAGGAAAATTGTATAGTCACATTCTCAAGATTTCCATCATGAACGGCATCTCCGCTTGCTCTTACCGCATTATTTAAAATATTAAAGATTACTTGAGTTAACCTATCCTTATCGACATTTACAAAAAATACAGTATCGCTAGGAATAGATTTAATTATACTCAAGGTATAATTATTATTGAAATCTTCTTTTAAGATTTTATCTGAATAATCAATTAGTACATCATTTACGAAAGCATTTAAATTATATTTTTTCTTATCTAATTTTATCGAATTGCTTTCGATTTTTGTTATTTCAAGCAAATCATCAGCCAATCTCTTAAGTCTTTTTGCATTTCTAATGATAACATCAAGCATTTCAAGTTGATTGGCGTCATATATTTTATTTTTGACAAGTATCGATAATCCGAGTATCGGTTGTATTGGACTCCTTAATTCATGGGCACAAATATTTATAAAGTCTTCTTTTGCCTTATCGGCATTTTCAATCATTTTTTTAGTTTCTGCTTGGTTCCAAATGATTTCAAACGCAGTTATATGGGAAAAGACAGCCGATTTACTCGCCTCATTGTCGTCCCTATTGTACAAGAAAATAGATTTGGACATTAAAAGATTATTGTTTTTATTTTCATTGTTGTTATTGTTGATATCATCTTGTTCGTTTATTCCAATCGTTATAGAGATTTTTTTATCTATTATTAATAATACAGATCGATCAATAGAATATTCTTTTATTTCATTGACATAATTTACCAAAATACCCTTATTTTGTCTAAATTTTTGTGTAATTTCATCTATTGCCTTATCAAATGGAATTATTAACCTAATCTTTAAACTCCTATCAATGTCGTCGTCATCATCTATATTGCTTTCAATGTTGTTTTCTATTGCAGCCATCAACTGCGGCAGTAAAGATAACCTGTAAAAAGATTGTACAGATCTAACAGTAGGAAACAGTGCCATTATTTCTTTTGCATCAGAAATTATACCAATATCTTTTAACTCTGACAATTTTCTTTGACTTTATATCATTACAAATAAGGAATACATAGCATATATTTTTTTATTTAATGGATCATTAAAAAACATTAAGCCTATATGCGCATAAGACACAAATAAGTTTCTTTATCAACTAATATTTCTTTGTAAAGCAAATTGATTATCTAAATTTAATTTTTAAAATAACGAAAGTGTTTCAATCACATTCATTCAAACCTAAGGGAATCCAAAACACATGAAATAAAGAAACTATTAATATTACAATAATATCAATTTAATTAGTATATTCATGACGGATTGGGACTTGCTCTTACCTGGAGCTGGCTTGACATCTGTTGGTGCTATTGGAGTAACAATTTCTTTATCTGGCTTAGCTAAAACATTTATGGAT
>JADDOQ010000259.1 GCA_016782315.1 Nitrososphaeraceae archaeon
ATAAATTGACATCCAACAAACACAACAAAAAGAGAGAGAGAGAGAGAGAGAGAGAGAGTGCGCCATTTCAGTTTCTTTCAGCCATCATGCAGGTTTTGGGACACCACGGATTAAACAAAATTGAAGCAACAGCAAAGCAAAGCAAAGCAAAGTTTTAACCTGTTGTAACCTTCCACCACCAAAGTCCTGAAAGCATTTAGAAATGATAATCCGTTTCAACATTATCTGATACAGGTAGGCTTCAACACAACAATACCACCACCACCAAAGTGAACAAAAAAGCAGAAAGCATGGAAAAGACAATAACTCCTACTCCATACCATGAGCTAATGAAAAACCACTTATTTAGTGAGGGTTTTTTGATGCTCTTTGTTAATGCCCCTATGCCTGGCATTCCAATGCTTTAGGAAAAGATCAACTACCGGATACAAATTGCTGGTGCATGAATTGCCATATTTTTTGGCAATTTTACCCATTTCTCGACCAAACTTGATACATCTCCAACAGCCTACAAATGGAATTAAGGGGGCAATATAATAACCAGTATGCCTACCACCATAATTCCATGCCTCACCTACTATGCAGTATTTTGAGTCATAGGCCAGTGTCCGAATGTCTTGCTCATCAATTCCAATTTTTAGTTTCCTTGCCCACTGAGGGCACAATTGTTCAAAGGATAATGGAGATCGTGTTGATGATAGATATTTTTGGCTTTCCGACATGTTAACTGGAAACATTTAACGTATAATGGAAAACATTTGATTTAAATTTGATCACTCGTTTTGCGTTTCAAGGTATGTCCCTGGTGAAAAAAGTATTGTTACAAATACATTTTGGATTTGCAAAACCCTGTCATCCTCTTTGGGTACAACCCCATATTAAATAGTAACTAATACCGGCTTCAAAAACAACTTCTCAATGTATTGTCATTTTGCCTTTGCATACCGCATCTTTATGAGGTGATTTGACACTCATCAACGCAAAAGTGTATTTCGTTTGTTTTGGCTACTGCTGCCGTTATACGCAAAATATCCAATAAATTTATCGGTATTTTAGCTTTTTATGTCTGCTGCTGCAAAAGAAATTGCATACTACCTATGAATTTCATAGAGCATTGTTGTAGAAAATGTATCAAGGTTTTACCCATTGTCCAAACCATTCCCCTTTGCAAACTCAATAGGATAAAAACAAATCGAGAAATTAAAATTGTCAAATATAGGCACTTTGTTTGTTGAAAATAACTTTAAGGCCTAATTAGAAAGTAGATAGTATAATATGAAACATAACTATAATTGAATTGAATTTAATCACTACGTTATCGTCTCCTATTGTACAATTTTGAAGTTTATGTTTTGTTTCCTAAACAAATCAATCAACAAATCAGATTGATCCCCATTCTCAAACTCCAGACTCAAATAAGCACCAGCAGCAGTTCCAGCGGGTATGTTTGTGCTGAGCCTGTCATGGACAACCTCCACAATATTGACATGGGCTTTAGAAATCTCATCCACTATGTTTTTTCGAGGCTCCGGGTTTGTCTGGCAAATCCACAAAAATCTTTGACAATTGTTAATAAAATAACTCTTAAATACATTTGAATAGTGATTCTGTCATGAAGAAACAAAATTCAGGATGTTCTTGTTCCAAAAGGGAATATGCATGGTTAATGTAGGGCTATTTATTCGATTGGAAGCAAAGCCAGGGAAAGAAGCAGATGTGGATAACTTTTTGCGCGAATGTCTCTTTCTGGTCGAGGAGGAGCCAAACACAACTGCATGGTTTGCAATACGTATGGGTCCATCAACCTTTGGTGTTTTTGACGCCTTTCTGAATGAATCCGGCAGGCAAGAGCACCTTTCAGGCAAACTTGCTACCGCTTTGGCGGAGAAAACTAATG
>JADDOQ010000125.1:0-2907 GCA_016782315.1 Nitrososphaeraceae archaeon
TATACAAAGAAACCAAACCTATACTGGCCGGTCGGCATTACAGGAAATATTTCCAGTCCATAAAAACACCTTGGGATCTTTTATTCAATTATTCGATTGTTTAAAAGTAATTGCGCCAACCTGTTGCAGCAAATCCAATCGTTCCACCACATCCCAATGTTCAACAATTTTTTCATTCTCTATTTTATAAAGCCCTGCAGATCTTGCTTTTACTGTTTTGTTTGTAGGTGGCCTCCCTTGAAATACCCACTTATGTGTTGCAGTAAAATTAAGAAACACTACAACAAGGCTATCTCCTTCAACTATGTGCTCTATGTCCGCATGGATGTCAGGAATCGCCGTAAGGAACGGAGTTAATGATGATTCTTTGAATTTTTTGAATTTTTCATTTGCTGCCAAATATTTTTCAGTGGCTTTTATATGTCGTGATTATTGAAATCTTCTTCTACATGTGATTTAACAAGCTCCTTATTTGTTGATGAAGACATACGGAATACATGTGTATATGGGTATTTATCTCTTGTATCGCTCAAGTAGTACATTTGGAAAATAGTGTTCTTTCTAATGAAAATATGATTATATGTGATAATTGAGAATGTGATTTGTGGGATTGTTCCAAATCTGCTATATGGGGATTGTCATCAAAAACAAGATCACTCTGCAAAAGCCTTGGTTGCATTTCAACATCAAAGCAGTCTCTTCTTCGTTTGCTGCATCATCAAGATACTATAATAGTGTAGCGTATAGCGTTAGGGTGAATTCATGTGGAATCAAGGGGCATTCTGCCATCTGTATTGGATTATACTTACAGGTATGTGCCTACATGTCAAGAGGGTGGAGAAAAAGTCAGCGGGTTCCGTTTAAGGCCTCCGGGTTTCCCAGGACTATAGCCAAGACTCAATAACGTGCTAATCAACATTTTACAGCAGGAAATTATATAACTGTCGTTGTCATGAATGATGGATACTCCTGATTCCAAAAGATGCACCAAAGTGACGTGGTTGGACCGCCAGGTATGATATCTGGGAATAAAAAATGATCCGATTTACTGCCATCATCAACACCATCAACATCATCAAATAATCGAAATTCCCTATCCCAGTCTGCATTATCTCCAAATTTCCTTGCGGATTCCACAATTTTCTTTTGCTGTATCTAGTTACTTGAATTCGTAACGTGATTTATCGATATTGGCTAAACTCCAATTGGCTGTGCATACTGCCAATGAGGTGAATGCGAGAAGGGTTAAGCATGGAGAATTCCTACAATTACATGCTATCGCAGTATATGTCGCTAGGACCCATATTGCCTAGTCTGAAGAGAAGCGAGAAGACTTCTATGTGTACTATTATGCGAGATTCCCTTGCAGTTGTTTGACCTCATCATGTACGCCACATAGCTGATGAACTGTCATCTACTTTCCATACAACCTTTATTGGTTTTTCCTGAGTTGTATATGTTTAAAATCATCTTTTCAATAGCGGTATTTCGTATTTCCTGTTTAAAAAAAATAAAGTAAAGTTAAAGATCAAGCAGTTATTGGTTTTTCTTCTGCCCTTTCTAATTCTGGTTGCTGCAGTTTCTTTTCGTTTATTTTTTCTAAGGTCTTTTTCTGATCTGCTTTTTCTGGAATTTCGTAATCAAAGCACATATGTAATCATAATAATAGAAAACATCATTTAAATAGTTATAAAAACGGAAGAAAGACAATCAGTTTATTTCATCCTTTATTCGTAGATTAATGAATGCTGAATCGCAAGTACCCACAAGTACAAGCACAATCAATGTCCTGTGCTGTGCCTGCCTATTGCCTTGAGAATCAAGGGGGAAGTACACCAAACTCCAGGATATGGACATCCCTTAACTTAACGGCGCCCTTTGCAACACTATATCCGTATGCATTTAGATAACTACTGATGATGTGCATTCAATCGGTTTTCCTTATTAAAGGAGCCAAAAACATGGATATATAAAAAAAACATATAACCTAATGAGTGGACAGATAAGAAAACATACTATCAAATGTCTAATGTGCGATGAAGAAATCAGAGCCTTCAAGTCCTGATTTTGCTGAACCGCACATAACTGCCAACCCTGGTCATCTGGAATACAGAATAATTGTGGAAATGCCTTCTTCAATTGTCCCATATAACAAACCAACCCTAGTATTTGATGATGCAGAAAAACCCTAGATTTCAGAGTTGCAATGGCATTGCATCACTTTTAAATTCTATGGAGATTGCATTGTATACATTTTATTGAATGTTGTGCCTGTGATTCTGAAGTATATTCAGCTTAATAGCAAATAAAAATAATAGTAACATGTGTTCAGCATTGCGTTTAAACCAAAGCAATCCCATATTCCCATTGTTTTCCATTGCATCTTATTTCTCTTTTAACGATGTGTGGTAGCCAAGACCAATACTCTTGACAAATATGTTATGTTGGTTTTGCAAGCTGATGCCTGTTACTGTTACATTATTTTTGCTTATCAATAACCAATTACAATACTAAGAAACGGATATGCCACATTACCACCAGGTTCAATATGGATATAGTGGGCCATTCATACTGGGTTGGACAATGATGAAAATCAACAACTTTGTTCACAAATATAGTTTCATTCAAATAAGCATTGGTTTTTTTCAGAGGGGCTTTTGCATTTTCGATAATGCACAAAAGGGATTGCGAATATCTTTACCAAAACACAACCGTGTAACTGTCTAAAGATGCAGGTTTAGATTTTGTTTTACAAAACAAAACGTGGTTTTAAACAATAATAAATATGTGATAAAAAATGAGAAAATTTATTGGCCGGGTATTATTTTTCCCAGCAGATCCATTATGGGGTTTCCACCAGATGTGCTGTTGTTCTGGCTGGTGGCATTGGAGGCTGATTGCCCTGCT
>JADDOQ010000125.1:3074-6496 GCA_016782315.1 Nitrososphaeraceae archaeon
CATAGATTGTGCTGCTTGGCCTGCTTGGCCTGCTGTGCTCTGTGCTGCCTGTCCGGCTTGTCCTGCTGATTGCCCGGCTTGGTCTGTTGTATTATTTGCTGTTTGTCCTCCGCCCGATGGAATATTTTTGATCCCACCGCCAAGTCCGCCACTAGTTGGACCCAATACGGACTGTGCATCAACGGTTTGAACAAAAGGTATTAAAAATACCGCTAGTAACAGTACATTAATGTATTTCATCATCATTCTCTTAGTATAAATAATCATTTAAGTTTATTACGGACAAAAACGGTGTTAGCAAACCTACTTTGGGCTTTATTGACATAATGCTGTGGTATTTTGTTTTCCATAACCGATATGCTTTTAATCAGATGCCTTATACAACACATGATGTCAAATAATTTGCAGGATAAAGCCAACAAATCCCCTTCAAATGCATCTTCAAGCACCAATCAAACACAAGGGGGTTTTAGTGTTGTTGGGGTAAATGTTCTCAATCAGAATGGTGTGAATCCATCACAGATAGCAAACTTGCTGGTTTATAACGCATCTGTAGAATTTACCGCATATTATTACTTTACGAATTTGCGCATGCATTGCACAGGCTCAGATGGGGAAAGCGTAAAAGGGGTAATAGAGGATGCAAGACAGGAGGATTTGAGTCACTTTGAATCCTGTCTTCCCAGAATATATGAGCTTGGGGGACATGTGCCAGACGATGCGCAGGAGTTTATCAGAATGTCTGGCTGTGAGTTTCTGAAGTTGCCTTCCAACAACAAGACCGATACGAAAGAGATACTGGAGAAATGCCTTAAGGCGGAGCAGGGAGCCATTGTCAATTGGAACAAGCTGTGCAACATGACCATCGGAAAGGACCATGCCACCTATGACTTGTCAAAAGACATACTAAGGGAAGAGATAGAACACGAATCGTGGTTTCTGGAATTACTTTACGGTAGACCTTCCGGTCACATGAGAAGAAAATACCCCGGTGAGGCACCTCACACAGCCAAGCACTCCAGGGCATTAGGCCGATAGATGGGTAACAGGTAAAAAGAATAACAAACCACATAACATTAGATTTTTATTTTTTGTTATCCACTCCTGAATCAAATCAAGCACACCGTTGATATTCTTTAAGCAATGACAATCACGCTTTCCATCTTTTTTCCTTCTGTGGTTATTTTTGATGCTTTTCCATCCGTGAATGCCCCAAAATTATAAAATAATGGCATCCCGTGATTTAGAAACCTGCCGATGGAGATTGTAAGACTGTCAGTGATCGTGGTGTATTGATTATTTCCCTGTATGCTATGCAGTGTATTTGGTACAGCTTTGGCCTTCCCTTACGCAATTTCAGGTGCTGATTTTAACCATTTTGAATATAAGTTCACTAAATTTCCAAAAATTTGAATCTGTTTATTTTTGATTTAATTTAATTTAATTTTATTTCCCTAATTCTTCTTTCTCTTTGCCATCTATATTACCATAAATTACAAAAATAAGCATCATAGGTGAAAGAGATGGCTGGGACATTTTTGTTTTGTTGCGTACATATCCATTAAAATGATCCATTGGCCATTTGAAATAAGAAGTTTGATGTTTATGTTGACGGTAAGAGACATTGCAATCTGGCAGTAGGCCAAGACCTCTTGCTGCTTTTGATTGCTTGAATCTTTGATTTCTTGTCCTATCATGTCCAGATCTTCTGGCTGTTCCTTTAATTCAAGTTTGATGCCGTCATACCTTTTCAGCTCATCCGTTAGCGATCCCCAAAACTCTCACCGGGTTCATTGTCTTTACCATGGTTGTTATCCTTACCATCAGAATTACCGTAAAAACTGATGGTGTTGTCTTTGTACTCTTGAGCTAGTTGGATGGTTCCAACAGTGTCCAGCCACCTTACCCAATTGTGAAACAGGTTGTGCAGAGACTTTGCTGTAAGGGGGTTCAAATGCAGTGTGGCCAGTTTTTTATTTATTTCGCCATTTATATGGACAGTTTCCTTTTCTTTTTGAGTTTACCGTGTATTTGAACAAGAAATTGCCGTGGTACTGTTTTTAAAAACTAAACCCTTGGTAAAGGATACATACAAAGTGAAATTAATGGTTAAAAATATACTTACGGAGAAGAAAAGCCCTAGATTTGGTAGAAGATTCTCTTAAAGAATCAAATTCTTAAATAAAATGATCCAGTTACTTTGAATTGACAGAGGAATCAATGAAATAGGCATCTTAAGGTAAAAGATGTCAAAATTCTGTGGGTGCAAAAACAGATGGAAAAAAAATAAAGTGATGCAGATGCAGAATATAATGGTAATATGGTTAAATAAAAAGTAGATGATATGTTCTTTGCTATTGTAGATATTGTCTGTGTTCTACCATCATACACCTATTGAATATCACCTCTATACCATTTTCTTTTGCCTTTTTTTCTGCTTCTTCATTGTAAATCCCTGATTGCATCCAAATTACCTTTATTCCTTTTTTCCTTATTGCATCATCTATTACTGATGGTACATCTTCTGACCTCCTAAATACATCAACAACATCAACGTCTTCAGGTATTTCAGATACAGCGGGATATGACTTTCGCCCAAGGATTTCATTTACGGTTGGATTGACTGGTATAACATTATACCCATGGTCAATTAGATATTTCGGTACAAAATGTGCGGGTTTTCCTTCATTCTTTGACATTCCGACTACTGCGATATTCTTGAACTGCAATACTCTCTGTATTTCTGATGCTGAATGTTTATCGGTATCCATCAAAAGTATTATTTGCTAATTGTGTATTTATTTTAGGCACTTTATACTTTAAGTTTCTATTTTCATTGTCGTGTTAAATGTATAGAAAAGAACAATATCATAATTATTAATTAAGTTCCTGTAGCTTCAGAATGCCATCCTTTACGATGCTCTTGTAATCTATTAGCATCACTAAATTCCTGCATATGCCTTATGGACAATCCTTTTTAATTACATAAAGGCATAGATCTCCAATCAGATTTGTCCATTCATTCTTTTGTCGGGGCATTGGAAACCTCTTCATATGATAAATTTTCTGCATTGTTTTTGTTAGTCATCTGTTCAAGATTTTAACGGTACATTCTGGATGCACATTAGGTATGGAAATAGCAGATCTTGACATTTCTTTGGGCCTGTACGGGTGGTGGATTTTTTTTTGATGCTGTCACAAAATATGGTGGCTTTTTTTATGCCTTTTGGTGCTTAATGAAAACTAATTGCGTCCCTCATATAGACATGACTTGGTTTGGTGACATTAAGGATAAAACTTTACAAAAAGTTACTATGCCAAGTCAAATCCTTTTTTATGTATCTTGGTTATTAAAACAATGCAAAGTGAAGGTAATTATAAAAAGAAAAATTTTTTTGGGTTTATCTGCCAATGCACAGGCC
>JADDOQ010000126.1 GCA_016782315.1 Nitrososphaeraceae archaeon
GGGATCCGAATAAACGCCAAGAATGCCATCAAGATCTACATCCAAAGAGGTCTCTTCCTTAACTTCTCTTTTTGCTGCATCTTCTACTTTTTCACCTTCATTTACAAACCCGCCTGGAAATGCCAGCCTATCCTTAAATGGATCCTTCTTTCTCTTTACAAACAGAATTTGAGAGTCTCTTTGGATTATGGTATCAACGGTTGGAATTGGATTTTTGTGTTGCTTATCACTCATATAAATTTTATATAAGAAAACAACTACTAAAAGAAGATATGGTTATCTGCCGACAAACTAATTGCTGAGAATGAAGATTTAACGGTAACAACTCAATAAAACTGTGAACGAGAAACTCCAGAATGGACTAATGAAAAGAAACTGGAACTTTTAGTATATTAGCCAGTAGCAGAATCATAACTACTACTGTATATTAAAGGGAAGGGAGATCGACAATATTGGAAAATAATTCCTCAGATACAGATTATTTTGATGAAAACTGTAAAAATGAACCAACTGACGAGAACATACAACCCTGTTTGTCAGAATATGCAGATACCAAAACACCAGAAGAGGCCCAGGTGCCAACATTACCGCAAAAACCACTCAAAAACCCAATGATAATGAAGAATCCATAGCAGAAAAGGTCGAGGGGGTGGCGATTGTATTCCTGACATCACCACCACCCGCCGCCTCGACAAAAGTCTCGGCGGCTCTACATATAATAGTGAAACTGATCTGTCCAATATCACAGATCCAGAAGAACTGATAAGGGATTGGGAGATTAGCCACAACAGGCATCTTTCACCTGGAATAAGAGATATTGCTGTTCTTGCAGCCACTATCCACATTGTAAAGGGTAGAGGCATAACCGTAAAGGATTTGCAAAATACTGGACTCGAAAGGGATAACGCAGAAAGAAAACTGCAGATTGCCAAAAACAGTGGATTGCTCATACCCAATGAAATCCTAAAGTCTGGAAATCAAAAGCAATACTTTCTGTCAAACTACAAGCATGTGATAGACGCAAAATCCAGGGATAACAAAGATACAGAAATAATTCCAGACGACGACATTACCCTCCGGCTGCTAAGGGTTCTTTCAGACAAAAAGTATGTCTATCATCACATACACCTGGAAACAAATCTCAACTATGTGAAAGACTATCATCTGATCGATTGGCCAACACCAAGTTCAAAGAATATGCAAAAGGTAAAAACCTACAAACTAAACCCAAAACGCAAATGCAGTTTTACTCTTTCTCCAAATGGAAAAGTGAATGTTGCAATAGAGTGCACTCTCTATCCCTTTGAGTTTCACACTCATCAGGTTTGGTAGAGTTATTTGGATCATGTGGCCAGGCTTTTAACATTTTGCAGGCGGCTGCAAACAATAGGCTTGACGTGGTCCCTAATATCCATGAAGGTGCTTGATGCAGTTTGATCATAACTAGGACTTGTCCTAAAATGATATGGATACCGTTGTTACCAGTTGGTCTGCAAACGGACGGCTTCGGTTAAAGCATCTGGGTTCCGTTTTTCAGGTCTATCCAAAATGGATGCCTGAAAAGGGCAAATGTATAAGATTTGACGGTCAATCAAGCACAAGGGAAAAAAAACGGTGTTAAGAAATACTTTGGTTTCGTCATAATCTTAAAAGAATATAAAAAAGGTTTGAGTCTTATTCGGTGTTGTCTTGAATAAAATAACTTTTATAAATTGTTCGGTATTTTGACAATTGAAATACTGCTTTGGTGATTATTTTGGTTAGTATTCCAAATTTTTATATGGTGAATATGAAAAGGATAATTAAAGTTGGCACAGAGCATATTTGGTTATGGTAGGTGGACATCAATTCAAAATAAAGATAATTCTTTGCATTAAAATACCCAAAGCGCGAGAATTGTCTGCAGTGAACTGATTTGTTGCAGTTTTGGACTGTATCCAAGATAAAGCATCAAATACACAAACATGGTGTTACTTGGCATCAACCGTTTCGCAAGTTCCTAAACCGACCGCAAGATTCATTCTCTGTTTGGATAGAGCATAGTTGAGAACTTGGCATTGTATTAAAAACAAGGGGGTTGACACTATGCCGAAATACATATGACCATTAATGTAGTACTTGTTGTCAATATTCTGTTTATTTTCACCTATTACTTGTTTTGGTGTTTTATCCTATTCCAAATGCCACGACGGACCCACCTACGCTCTCGTCTTTTGGCAAACCCTGAACCTTGTCAGTTGGTACAAACAACAAACCGTTTCCTATTGAAGGGCCAACAGGACCTATTGTGGCATTCACATTTTGTTCCCCTAGTTTTTCGCCTGTTTCTTTATCTAACGCTAAAATTACTCCTGTCCTTACTTTTCCCTCAAATGGGATATACCCTGCAAATACAATTCCATTGGTAACTATTGGGGAAACTCTAGGTGGGTATTCTGTTTGTACTTGCCATTTTGTTTCGCCTGTAATCAGATCCATTGCATATATTGTGCCATTCTTTAATCCTTGCTCTATGGTGTTAGGTGGTGCTATTTTATGGCCACTTATTCCGTCTGTAAAAAAGTTCAGTCCCCTGTTGGTACCGGTAATATAAAGAGTATCATTATCCACAGCATGGTAGTTGTATACACCATATGACCATGTCATTCCACTACCATTAGGTAAGGGGATTATATCGGTTCGGTGTGGGTTTCCTAGCGTCTTCCACCATATTTCTTCTCCTGTTAAAGCATCCATTGCTATGACGTTTCCCATCTTGTCATGACCTATGACAATCTTTCTTTCTGTACCGTTGTCCATCCTTACTTTGGAAATGCTGCTTCCCCATGATGTGTCCCAATCATGGGTATCAGGCACTTGTATATCCAAGACAGTGTTGTGGGCTATGAATGGTGTGGCCCAAACCATCTTACCACTGGTTATATTGACAGCTACCATGTGGTTTGAATAAAGATTTGGTGTTTGCCTTGTACTTGCATTGAAATTAGGTGAGGCGCTTCCTAATGGCATATATAATATCCCAGTGTCTGGATCGATGGACCCACCAGACCAAGCTGTAGCACCGCCGTTTGGTGGTGTTTTTCCTGGCGCGACCCATTCTCCAGCTGTAGTGTTAAAGTTCCATATTACATTCCCGTTTGTTATGTTGAGGGATGTGATATTTCCCTTTACTATTCCAGTTCCAGGCGGGAGGCCACTTCCACCTGAGCCTGCAATCACATAGTCCCCCCAAACAAGAGGGGGGGCGTCAACACTGTATCCCAAATTTGGATCCCCTAATTCTTGGGATCTCCATATTATTTTGCCATCTGTGGAATTAATTGATACTATCGTGGAATTGGAGGCAGTGCTTGCAAAAATTGCTCCATTGCTGTAGGCTAACCCCATGGTGGGTCCACCTCCTGCGCTAGTGTTCCATATCCTCTTGCCTGTCTTTGTATCAAAGGCAATGATGTTTCCTATGTAATCTAGCACATAACCCCTGTCTTTTACTATTAAAGGACCATCCTGAATTCCAAATGTGTTGTTTAGTCTCCATTTGATTTGAAGGTCACCTACATTGTCTTTTCCAATTGTTGTCTGGTTGCTGTTTCTTGAGCCATATACATCATGATTGACGAAAATCCAGTTATCCTTGTTTTTTGC
The DNA here is from genome assembly GCA_016782315.1 of Nitrososphaeraceae archaeon. Lineage (GTDB taxonomy): Archaea > Thermoproteota > Nitrososphaeria > Nitrososphaerales > Nitrososphaeraceae > Nitrosocosmicus. The sequence continues at coordinate 3,646 of JADDOQ010000126.1, forward strand.
CTCTGTTCCAAGATCGGTGGAATCAGGTGAGGAATCACTAATCTCTTTAATCAACAATTCTGGATTGTCATCTCTGTTTTTTTCTGAGATTGAAATGTATTCGGTTTGTGGTTTTTTGTTCTCTCCTTCATATGCTGAAATTGCAAATGAGTCGTTTGATGACGGGGTGCCAAAATAGGTGGCAACTAGTAGTGTGGCAAGGAGAGCTGTTTTTAATATTAACGCGTCTGAAATGCAAACAGAAAATGCTTTCACCTTGAAACTAACGTATTGCTTGAAGATAAATGATGCTGTGCAAACAAGATTATTTGAATTTGGGTGTATGTGATTGTAAGATACTGCGTATAAGGACCAGGATTATTTGCACTCCAAGTCATAGTATCATACCTATATTTTAGTTACAGTTTGATCTTCATGATTGTTTTTTGTTTTTGATGTTATGATGAACATGAAGAATAGTATGACCAAGATTAAATAGTCCATCTAAACTATTTTTTTTGTTGTTGTTGTATCTGTTTTTCTGATTTTTATTGGAGAAGGAAATCTGATATAGTGCCGAATTCAATTTATTAATGTTTTTTATTCTTTGCCATTAATTGTTCCAGTTATTGAAAATGCAGAATTTACAAAAGTAACAACAAGGACTTTATTGCCTATTAATGAAAGTGAAGTTGGAATCCTATTTAATGTGGTTATTTTACCACTTGAGGTTGATTGTCTAGATATGTCTAAAATCATGCCCAATCTTAGATTATCGTTAGTTATCTGTATTGAGTTAACTTGTACGTTATCCATTTTATATTCATGTGGGGATATATTTTTACTAGGATCATTCATAGTAAATGATGCTGCAAAATTTAGTTTTTGATTCTGAATATTTAACCTCCAATCGCCAAAATATGTTCTTTGGATTTGGCCGCTATTTAGGTTAAATTCTGCTGTTGTAATTTTTCCAGAATAATCTAAATTATGGCCATCAATATTAAATGCTCCTGTGCTTTGACTGCTGCTTTGAATATTAATGCTATTACTATTTGTATTGATGTTTGATTGCATGTCTTGGCGCATGTTTTCAAAAAAATCATCAATGTTTTCCATATCTAAACGAAAACTGATCTCATCAGTATTAACCCTATTCCGTACATTGAGGTGTATGGAATACGCAATTAAGAAAAATGAAAATACTGTAACACATTGGCCTTGTCATTTTTTTGATATATATTCTGTATTCACGTTTAGATGTTGTATTTTGCAATCATTATATCTCCGAGATTCTAAGTAATGTTATCTATTTACAATTTGTACATTAGTGAATATATGACCCAAATTAGACTTAATACTCTGAAACTTCTCTGAGTGTTATACCCAATATGTTTTGGCCTTCACCTTGTTGGTTCTTGTTCTTGATAATTTTGACCATTTGTATATATCAAACACCTCAGTTGATAGAGAAGATGATTTCAACCTTTTTTGCTACCATTACATTTGATTAAGATATTTGTGTAATACCTCATCTGATGCGAGAATTAATACAGCGTTATTACAAATAAAACAAGCCAAATTTGTGATACAAATTGATTGTGTTAGTATCAATGGAAAAGTAATTCTCAATACTATCCATCTTTTGGTCGGGTCTTCTTTTAACTTGTGACTCTGTTTCCATAATATTCTGAATATATTAATATATTAGCTGTAGTAACTAACGGTGATGGATTTGCATTTTACAAAATCTTCATCTAAAATAGGAATTTTCTCATTTACTGTAACAATGATTTTACTTAGTGTATTTTATGTTTCCATTGCAATACTGCCTGATGCCTATGGGCAAACTGACAGACAGATAACCCAACTGGCCCAGCAGGTGGCAAAACAAACTGGTGTTTCCCAAGCAGCGGTAAAGCAGACAATCCAACAGTTGTCTAAACAAATTGCAGATAAAGGAGGCAATGCCAACCAGGCCATAACCCAACTGGCCCAGCAGGTGGCAAAGCCAGGAAGCACGACAGCTGCAGTGTCACAGTCAATAGCCCAGATTGCAAAGCAACAGGCAGCTAGCAGTGGTGGTGGTGCAAATGCAAACCAAGCCATCACCCAGGTTGCCCAGCAGGTGTCTAAAGGCACATCTGTAACACAGGCAATAGTCCAAGTAGCTGTCCAGGAGGCTGTTGGGGGTAAAGCCAACCAGCAGATAACCCAACTTGCCCAGCAGGTGGCAAAACAAACAGGTACTTCCCAAACAGCGGTAAAACAGACAATCCAACAGTTAGCCCTGCAAACCGCATCCACAGGGGTCAATGCCAAACAAGTCATAACCCAACTTGCCCAGCAGGTTGCAATATCCCAATCAATATCCCAGATTGCAAAGCAACAGACAACAGGTAGTTGTGCAAATGCAAACCAAGCCATTACTCAATTAGCTGTCCAGGTGGTTGTCGGGGGCAATGCAAACCAGAAAATAACCCAGATGGCCCAGCAGGTGGCAAAACAAACAGGTGTTTCCCAAGCCGCTGTACAGCAGACAATCCAGCAGATTGCTCTGCAAATTGCAGATAAAGGGGGCAATGCCAACCAGGCCATAACCCAACTGGCCAAACAGGTAGCTAAAGGCACTTCCATATCACAGGCAATAGCCCAGATTGCAAAGCAACAGGCAGCTAGTTGTGGTGCAACTGCAAACCAAGCCATCACCCAGG
>JADDOQ010000127.1 GCA_016782315.1 Nitrososphaeraceae archaeon
ATGCGTAATTGCATAAATGGCATCAAAAACTTATATAAAAATAACCATCATTATTATTTATGGCAAAAAGGCCCACTAAATAAAAAATACAAATAGACAGTTATTCAATTAAATAGCAATTTATGCGGGAATCATGTTTTTGTAATAGCTACTCACACACCAAATTTTGCCTGCATGCATTAAATTTGTATGATTACCAAGACAATTTTAATAATATTATAAGTTTGTTTATAAAAACGATTTTCCAAATTTTTGGCAATCATAGCGGTTATAAACTATATTTTTATTACATAGTGTATGAATAACTCAAATACTAACAAGGATAATTTTGATTGGAAAGACAACACCATAGAATGGAATAAAATCATAAAAAAAGAGGCAAGAGGATTTGAAAATGGTGATGATCTTGGAGAAGTGCAAGACATAGGTAAAGAGTTTGTCGTTACAGAGAGGGGAAGACTGAGAAAAAGCAAATTTTATTTGCCAAAACATTTAGTGAAAGGATATGATGGGGAGACACTATGGTTTAGTATCACAGAAGAAGAAGCAGAAAACAATTTCAAAAAAGATCATCCACCAAATGAAGGGGAATATTCACGATATCACTCCGCCTCAGTAACCCAACAACTTAATACAGATTCTTCACCCAATTCAGAATCTACAGCGGATTCTAGCAAATCCCAAGGCAATTATAACTTGGAAGATCGCCTACCAATGATAGAAAGACAGAACAGGGTTAAAGATACAAGCAGAGGAGAAACATCAGCAAGTTACGTAATAGAAGACTGGGATTCAATTCTTCACAAAGGAGTCAGAACCAAGGAAATGAATTCTTTAGGTAACGTATCAGCTGTAACAGAATCATCCATAATCATAACATCAGAGGGAGCAAAAGACGAATATAACGTACCAAAGGACGAAGTAGAAGGCTTCAACGGTTCTGAAGTGTTTCTTAATGCTACGTCTGATAGGCTAGACCAATTCAAGGTAAAAATTTCAAGGTAACATCAACAACTTCATTTACAGGCCCATAATTTTTTAATCACACAATATAAAAATGAATAATAAAAAGCAACTGTTATTGGATAGGACAAACAGGTCAATTACTTTAAAATTTATTTGTTGTGGTTATGGTTTTTGGTATTAATAAAAATCCAATAAACAATTATTTTATCACTTAAACAAATTACAACATAAACCAGATTGTGACCAATAAAAATAAAGAGCAGCAGAACACAAATCATCATAATTATTATTACCACAGATAATGGGGAACTATCACCATCAGGCTGGGTCAAGTTCTTTCATTCCCATTTGTTTATTAAGTTTGAGATCTTCTTTTATATCCATAATTGAAAATCATTTCATAAAAAATGGCCTCAAGGGAAAAATATGCTAGAAAGTTATAACAAGAAAAGAAACTTTAAAGAGACTCCCGAGCCATCTGGCAATAACAATGCTACAGATAAAAATTTCAGCCAAAATAGCAAAGCAGATTTAGATACAAATGCAAGATTTGTGGTACAGAAGCACGAGGCCACACGATTACATTATGACTTTAGGTTAGAATCAAAAAAAAATAATGTTTTGATATCCTGGGCTGTGCCCAAAGGCCCGTCTATCGATCCAAAGATAAAGAGACTTGCGATACTAACAGAAGATCACCCCGTAGATTACTTGCTTTTTGAAGGCAATATCCCTAAAGGAAATTATGGCGCTGGTTCCGTAATAGTATGGGATACTGGAACATATTCCATAGAGGTAACAGAAAACAAAGACGAGGACGTATCAGATCAATTCAATAGGGGAAAAATCAACTTTACGTTGTTTGGGCAAAAACTAAAAGGCAAGTTCTCAATAATTAAAACATCGAGGGAAAATCAGTGGCTTTTAATTAAAGTAAATGACTCATTCGCATCCCCACATGACAAAGGAAAAGAGGAAGCAAATACAGATTTGATCAAATGCAATCCAGAATCGGTTTTAAGCGGATTAACAAACGATGATATAAAAAAATCAAATACAGACGAATTTGACAAAGAATCAAAACAAGGCAATAAAATTAGAAAACAGCCTAAAAAGAATGCTGCATTTGATGATGATAATGACAACACTAACAGTGACACACCAAATATTGGTGTGTTTACCCATCCATCATCATTTCCCACTTCAAATAGGCAAGAGTTTCCAGATAGAACTAAGCCCATGTTAGCGACTTTATTCAACAAGCCATTTAACAGTCAAGATTGGGTTTTTGAAATCAAATGGGACGGTATAAGATCTCTGTCATATATGCACAAATCAAGGGAAATATTCAAGATTCAATCAAGAAATGGAAACACAATAACTCAAAGGTATCCGGAATTGGTTGAACCGCTAAAATCAGCAATAGACGATCAAAAATGCAATGAATCCATTGTTTTAGATGGAGAAATCGTGGTTTTGGATAAAAACGGCTTTCCAGATTTTCAAAGTCATCAAAAAAGGATGAACATAAACTTAAAAAAGGATATCGAAATGCTATCTAGTCAGTTTCCCGCCACATACTACATTTTCGATATATTATATCTAGATGGTTTTGATTTAAGAGCACTTACCCTTATTGAAAGAAGGGAAATCCTAAATGACATAATAAAAAAAGACAAGAGTAACAAAAGAATAAAAATATCGGATTTTATTGAAGGTGATGGCAATGACATTTTTGTAGGCATCAAGAAAATGAACCTCGAAGGAATGGTTGCCAAACACAAACTTGGCAAATACCATACCGGTTCCAGATCAAAGGAATGGTTAAAGATAAAGAATACAAAAACACAAGACTGCGTGGTAATAGGCTATACAAGGGGAGAAGGCAACAGAGAAAAATACTTTGGGTCCATTCTTTTGGCGGCTGTTGACAACAACAAATCACCTAATGAGAGCAAATTAAAATTTGTAGGGCATAGCGGTAGTGGTTTTGATTTTGAACACCTCCCACACATATACAACAATCTTAAAGAAATCAAGATAGAAAAATGTCCTATAGGCCATGTTCCATATACAAACAGGGAAACAACATGGGTTAAGCCAGTTCTTGTGGTTGAGATAAAGTACAGTGATTGGACAGAGGACAAAATCATGAGGGCACCAATATTTTTAGGATTTAGAGAAGATAAGAATCCACAAGACTGCGTTATAGAAGAGAGCGAGCTTAATGATGTTTTAAATTTTAGAAACGAAAACAAAAACAACAAAAACAATTTCAAAGACAATATAATTCATGAGACGGCACCAAAACCATCGTCCCCTAATCAGCATCACACCGTTTTCTCAAATCTTGATAAAATATATTGGGGCAAAACGAAATTTCGCGGCCCAATCACGAAAAGGGATTTAATTGAATATTATGACAAAATTAGCTCTTTTATCCTTCCGCATCTTAAAGGCAGGCCACTATCACTAAATAGATACCCGGATGGGATTAATGGAAAATCATTTTACCACAAAAACTGGCAAAATGAAAAACCTGACTTTGTACAAACCATAAAAATTTATTCCAAGTCTAGAAATGAAGACATCAACTACATTTTGTGCAACAACAAGGAAACTTTGCTGTGGTTGGCAAACCTTGGATGCATTGAAATGCATCCATGGTACAGTAGAGTCAATAATCACGATTTAAATGGCGATTCAGAGATAGACAAATGCGGCCTAAACTACCCCGATTTCATAGTCTTTGATTTGGATCCCTACATATATTCAGGTAATGAAGGCAAACACCAGGAACCAGAATATAACTTGAAAGCATTTAAAGTGACAGTAGAAACAGCCTATCAGCTAAAAGGCATTTTTGATAACATAAATATAAAATCATTCATAAAAACCTCAGGTAAGACGGGCCTCCACATATTTGTCCCAATAATTAATTCATACACCTATGGTCAAACAAGATCTTTTGCCCAAATCATAGGCAAGATGTTATTCAAGCAGCTGCCAAACAAAATCACAACAGAATGGAATACCGAAAACCGAAAGGGAAAAGTATTCTTTGATTATAATCAAAACTCTCTTGGAAAGACAATAGCTTCCGTATTCTCCCCTAGGCCCATAGATTTGGCTACAGTTTCCATGCCAATAGGATGGACAAATTTAGAACATGTAGTTCCTACCGATTATACCATTACTAATGCATTAGAAATAATTGAAACAGAAAAAGATCCCTGGAAAGACATTTTCAGCAATAAGCAAGATCTTGTGAAAATCCTTGGCAATATATCAGAACTACCCCTATAATAGCAGTACAAGTATTTTGAATAAAAAAAAATAACCAAGATCTGTTGTGATAATACAAAAACGTATTTTATCACATCACCTATTGGCAGGTTTGCTTTTCTGCACACTGGCCTTTAATGCTTCAAGGAGGTTGTCACCCACACCATTCTCGTCAACCCTCTCCTCAGTGGTGTACACCTTTCCTTGAGATTTTGCGGATATCAGCTCTTCTAATTGTTTTGTGTAATCATCAGAATATTGACTAACATCGAATTCTTTACTTGTTAGATTGTCAACCAAAGTTTTCCCTAGTTCAATCTCCCTCTTATCTATAGGAGGCAATTTAGCAGAGGTTTCAGATCCAGGCATTCCATCAATTTCATCGATAGGCTTTATTTCTTCTTGATACATTAATTGATGCATTATCAAACCTTTTTGATAGGATCTCAATGCTACAAGATGTTCCTTATCTTTTAGCACCACCTTGCCTATCGCAATTTTGTTTGTTTCCTTGATGGTATTAACAAACAATACATACGCTTTGCTAGAAATAGAGTTATTTGCTCTTCCTTTGCTTGCGCCGTTTCTACGGTTATCGTTACCAGCATCTGGTGCAACATAGTAACTCTTTTCAATCAAAAGTGGATCAAATTCCTTTTCATCTATAAATTCCTTAATATCTATTGTTTTTGTGGTGATTGCCTTTATTTTATCCAAATCTTCCTTTTCAATCAAAACATAATTATCTTTTGATACTTCATATCCTTTCTTTATTTCCGAATAAGGTATTTCCCTTTCTTCGATAGGACACCATTTTTTGTACTGAATCCTATGTCCTTCCTTATCCAACTGGTTAAAAGAAAACTCATTATTTTTATCCGTTGTTGTATATAACTTGATAGGGATATTTACCAAACCAAAGGATATACTTCCCCTCCATATACTTCTGGCACTCATATGATATTATACGCCCATATGATCAAAATTATAAAATATATTTAGGACATGTTTAAAATAATACTACCATTTACTTTAAATATTTTATATAGAGCATGTAGTTTAAAAATATATTATTACTTTATACGTTAAAATGATAGAACTCCGTCATATACCCACTTAAAAATATAAAATCGATTTTAGTAGGACATTTAAAGGTAATTTCAATCAAGGTGATATTGATTATTACAATAAAAAACAACAAAACCATAAAAAACATTAATACTATTAAATTATCTAATCACTAAATAACGGGTATTTGTGCCATCAAATAACACGCACCATATGCCAGGTAATATAGGCACCATATGCCATCAAATAAGTATTCAATTGCCGTTTTAATTCATTGCCGAAAATACAGAAATACAGACTTATCCTTTGCTTGTGGACATCATGACAGTTATGCGTTTAAATCTCCACCATTGTTGTTAAGACAGGTAAAAAAACATATTACTATAAATATAATCAAAAAGTAAATATACAATATAATGGATACAACTTTTTCTAAGATCAATAAACATGATATTTATCTATACTCACCACAAATAACGGCTTTTCTGCATTATTCTAAATTAGGAATTACTCAACTAAAAGAAACAAGGTAATGAATGAAATATAACATACTTTAAGGACTATCAAACAAAAGTTGACATTTGATAATGTTAGCCAATTCTAAATCTCATCCAATGTCATATCAAAATAAAGTTTGCAAAAATCTTTGTAAAAATCAAAATAGGTACGAAACACTCAAAATACGTAAATGGAGAGATGAGTTTCACCGATGGTGTCAAGAGTGCGAAATACTATTCATCAATTGCGATAATTCACTTTGTATTTGCTGTGGTAAAAGGTTAAAATACAAGATAGGCACGGCTTTGGAAATTCAAAAAGAAAAAACTAAAAGAAATTATACAAAACAAAAAGAATGGAGAAACAAAAACAACAACGGACAAGCAGATTCCTCATAGCACATAGCAAGAATAGTATAAAGAAATAGAAAATAAACAGAAAAATTAAATTACCAAGGTAATTTGAATGCCTAAAAT
>JADDOQ010000260.1 GCA_016782315.1 Nitrososphaeraceae archaeon
AACAAGGAAACATACTATCAAATGCCTCATGTGCAATGAGGAAATCACAGAACCTTTATGTTCGTATTTTGCTGAACCTCATATAACCTCCAACCCCGGCCATCTGGAATACAGAATAACAGCGGAAATGCCTTCTGCAAACGTCCCAGACAATGACAAACCAACTTTAGTTTTTGATAATTCAGAAAAACATTGGATTTCAGAGTTGCAATAACATTACAACACTTTACTAAACTATGTGAAATGAAAGGATGTATGAATAAATTTTATCAAATACGATGTCTATACCATGACTGGCCCCATCTACAACACCCTCTTTGCATTGTTTGATTTCATATGGCTAAAGTAAGTGTGGCAAAACTGCTTTGCCCATCTCCAAAGAAAGTATTGTTGAGTGGTATACTCTATGCCAAAATCCCCCTCTCTTCATGTCATATTGCCGAACGTTAAAATCAATAAAACTTTGAATAAATAATCATTTATTTTGATGACCATTTTCTCATCCATTGTAACAAATCAATTATGGATTCTGTTAGTTCTTGCCCTTTGGGTGTCAACTGGTATTCACTCTGGGGGGAATTTCGTTAAAGGCCTGCCTGTGCAAAATTCCGTTTCTTTCCAGTTCCTTTAGCCTTATCGCAAGGGTTTTGCTGCTAAAGCCTTTCATTGTTTTTCTGAACTTTAGGTATCTTACCGAATCGGTAGAACAGCACAATGGCAGAAGAATTTCAAGTGTCACCATTTTTGTAATTAACTTTCTCAATGAGGATGTTTCTTTCATTAAGACGTCTACATCGTATCCCTTGAAATTGCAATACTCACTATCAGATTGAACTATTGGTAACTTGGAGGCCATATTCTTGGGTCCATCAATTCCTTTAACGGCTTTAGAACCCTTTTGTTTACCTGATTTCACTTACTTTACTGTTTTTCTCTTACCATTTAAAATAGTTTACAATGTAAACTTATGTATGAACAACAATGATGTCAACATCAAAGAGAAATAAAGGAAAGATATGACAAGATGGCCGTATTTGGCAATTCGGAGTTGCATTTGCCCCTTTTGTGGGTTTTGAGTTGGGCGTCTACCTGTTTGGCAAAGTCTCTATGGCGCATTTTAACCCCGCAGTAACACTAGGCTTCCTGATTACAAAGCACATCACAAAAAGGCTTGTAATCCTTTACGTAACAGCCGAGATAATAGGCGCTTTACTTGGTAGCCTTTTTGTAAAGTTTGTAATAGGAAGTGAGGCTTTTCTGGGCGCCAATTCCCCAAACTATGCTTATCCTCTGCCTTTGATATTTGGTGTGGAAATATTGGCTTCCGCTCTGCTTATGGCCGTAATCTTGGTTGTGGTGCATAAAAAAGGCTTGAGAGGTTTTGGCGGAATCGCTATTGGCGGTATTGTAGGCTAGGACATTTTCTTTTTGGCATTTATATCGGGAGCGTCAATGAACCCCGCCCGTTCATTAGCACCTGCTTTATTGTCAGGAGAGCTAGCGAACCTGTGGCTATATTGGACCGCCACATTTGTTGGAACATCAATAATTGTATGCTTATTTCCTGGGACCCTCGGCTATAAATCCACTAACATAAGCGGTAAATGCTATTGGGATTGACTAAACTGATCCTATAAATGCAAATACTATTTGAAATATGAGCCATCTTATAGAACCAGAATATGCCGTCTTCATCCTGCACTTGCTTTAATGGCACAACAAAATGATACGTGGTATTAATCTTTGAT
>JADDOQ010000128.1 GCA_016782315.1 Nitrososphaeraceae archaeon
AATACAAAAATAGAGTCAAGAAAATTTAACGTTTTTTTCTGTCCTTTAAATTACAACAATAACTTATGGGTTGTCAAGTACAATAACTTGAAAGGGAAAAGCACAATATAATAAAGAATAGAAAGATGCTCAAATTTCTCCAATACAATTATATCGTAATAATTGCTTGCAAAGATTAAAAAGACAAGGATTTAAGTTTAAAGTAAAACCTTTGGATTTATTTTATTTAACTTAATTAAGATTATGAACATGTAATAGAATTAATTAAATAATAATCAATCCATCAATTAATGATAAATACTTGGATTAAAACACCATTCCCAATAACTAATTTAGATTTTCCCAGATTCCCTTTTGTGTTAAATAATCCATTAAAACTGGAGATAGAATTTCAGATAATAATATTTATGCAATATAAGTTCAATCAGTTTAACAGTAAATGATAATAGGATCATTTAACTGGACAATCCAACTTTACAGTAAATGAATAAGCAAATTAACAAATAAAGCCAAATAAAAACACGAAGATCTTTAGCAAATACATTCATGCTCCGTCCTTTTTGCCTACATCAAAAACATAAATCAGAACAAATGTAACACATACAAAAAATACAGGCATTCACATATTGCTTGCTTTGTTATGTTCAACTAAAAACTTGATAAAAAAAAGAAAAAATCATGTGTTGTAAATCAATGTTTCATCAAGGGCATAGATGCCTTATTTGACGATTCATTTGTCATAGAACGCTCTTCATGATTCATTGTTGTTGTTGAGGCAGAATTAGAACCGTTGATTCCAACTCCACTAATTAGCGTTCCAAACATTTCGTTTGGACTAGCAAAATGTCCTTCAGTTTTACTCACATCAATTGTGAGTCCCAATACTTTCTTACCCATCAGATGAACAATTAGTGGAACCTGTTCATACTCCAACCCATTATTTGATCGAATATCCGCCATTCCAGTTACAACTATATCGTTATCTGAGAGAACAACATTATTAGATGAAAAATTGTTGATTATGTGGTTATGCGAAAGGCTTCCATCTGGCCTTATCATGGTAAAATTGGCCAAGAAGTTGGCAGTGCTATTGCTGCTGATGCTGATGCTGCTGCTTATTTGGTTATTGTTATCACTATTATCGGACATGTCAACAATTTGCAAATTCCAGTATCCGCCTTGGATCCAAGTAACAACTCCATCCCTTATCTGATTATTAGCAAAATGTCCCGCCGCTTCCATCATGTTTTCAGATTTGTTTTGGGAGTCCATGCTTGCATTTATTGGTGAACTGTTTGCAGAAGGTTGTTGCGCTTTAGCTGGTTTAAAAAAATCATCACTATAAAATAGCTGTTGTGGTGTTTCTAACGATAATGAGTGCAACGCCATCATAAATACAAATCCAAAGAAAGATACGGTAGGTATATTATATTTTGGTAAACAGAAAGAAAAACAAGTCATCATTGTCTTGATGCGGATAGGCCATAAATCCGTTACTTTACATGTACAAATTAATCAATTAAATATAAATTGCGACTATCAATATTCATGCCGGGTATTTCAAAGTCATTGTATTTTCCATGACTCTAAAAAGACATTTAATGTACACTTTCATAATTTAGTCAGAACAGGGTTAAAGAACAAATGTTCCTGTTCCTGTTCCTTAGGATTTTCTTTGAGTCATATTATTACATTTTCAATAGCAGGCAATAAAACTGTAAACTATATCTGTAAAACCAATATAGTTTTATTGCCAAGATTGTTTTACAGAGTAAAGGTATGTTGTTAAACATGTATCTTATTGTAAAATATCATGAAAAAGGCACTGTTTGTGATATGGATATAGTGAAAAACTGCAAAGATGTATCTTTGTTCTTGGGTATGCAGCCATCGTCACCACTACCAACAACAACAACTTGATCAAAATCCCCTCACGATGTGGTGGACAGTAAGTCAAGGAGATCAGTTATTGAGGAATTTGGATTTTTATTTGACCGGTCTTTACTCCTTTTTCATTGATGCCAGCATCCTAACGGTCATTTAAAACTTTCATGATTCTGTTCACTAATTCCTTATTTTCAATTGGTTTTTGTATAAACATATCCTTATGCAGTTTAATAAATTCGGCTTTTCGAAAATGTTCATAGTATTCCTCACTGGCAGTTAGGAAACATATCTTTATCTTATTATCCATTTTTTTTATTTCATTGTGAAGATCAAAACCATCCATCTTTGGCATTTTTATGTCAAATAAGGCTAGGTCATAGTAATTTGGCTTAAAATTAGATAAAGCCAGCATTGAATCATTAAAGGTGTCAACTACAAATCCCTCTAACTCCAATATCATTTTGCATGCAAAAGTGAGGTCAGGTTCATCATCAACAATTAGAATCTTTTTTGTTTTGTCCAATTTTTTTAACACGCTTCCTAAACTAGGTTATTGGGATTTCCCTTTTTGCTCAATGGCAAACTTATTGTAAATGTTGCTCCTTTTTCATCTTTGTTGTTTCCAGCATCGATCCTGCCGCCATGCGCTTCAATAATGCTTTTTGAAATGTACAGACCAAGGCCCGTTCCAGTAGTAGATTTAGTAGTAAACTTTGTAAACAGCCTTGGGAATATTTCATCATGGATTCCTGTTCCCGTATCTTTTATATCTATGATAACTTCATCATCCCCATTGCCTTTGTTATCCTTTTCACCATTACTTCCTTTTCTTATTGTTATATAGATTGAACCCGTCTTTTCAATGAATTTAACTGCATTATCCAACAGGTTTGAAATAACCTGGGTCATTCTTTCTTTATCGGCACAAACAAGAAAAACACCCTTTTCTTTGGGAAACAGATAGACAAATTCAATGTCTTTGGTTACCGGCAATTTTTTTAATTGTTCTTTATATTCTTCCGCTATGGAAAGAATTAAATCGGTTATGTTAAGAACCTCCTTTCTCAATATCAGACGTTGACTTTCAATTTTTGTGACATCGAGAATATCACTTATCAATCTATTTAACCTTCTAGCATTTCTTTGGATTCTTACAATTACCTCTTGCTTGTCGGGATAAAACTCCAATAAATCTGCAAATGCCAATATTGCCTGTGTAGGTGTTCTAAGTTCATGGGCAGCAATATTGATAAATTCATTTTTTATTTTGTCTAAGTGATATAATTTTTCATTGGAGGCCTTCAGGTGTTTTTCTTTTTGGCTCAAATCACCTATTGCTATTTCAAGATCTTTTGTTTTTTGCTTTACTATTTCTTGTAGATGTGTGTTTGTGTATTCCATATTTTGCCTCATTTTGTCAAATTGGAATGCCAAATCCTTTATCTCGTCATTACGGCGATTCTTTTCTTTAATGTTGCAATTACTAGGTAATTCATAATCATCAGTCTCCTTTAACTTGGCATCATCAAGATTGTCATTTGATATTTCTTTAGCTGCATTTCTTAGCTTTATTATGGGTTTGGAAACTGATTTCCCTACAACTATGGATGAGACAACAATCAAAACACTGATTATAGTGACTGCGGATATTATCAAATATCGTAGGTTGTCAAGGGAGGCAAAAGCCTCTTTCTGGTCTATTTTTAACACTATCCCCCAATCGGCAGAGTCAATATATCTTGTTGCAGCTAAAACCGGCTCTCCCCTATAGTCCAGAGTGTCTGTGAGGATTTTTTCTTTTTTTAGGATTGTTGCTTGGATTATTGGCGTGTGTACTTCATTTTTGCTTACCTTAAAATTCAAAGGTGCATCGGAAACAAACCTTAGAGAGCTGATTAGTAGTGCATCGCCGTTTTTGTCCCTTTTTGCTACATAAAACTTCCCTGTTTGTCCCAAACCATCATAGTTCTAGGAGGTGGTAAAAAAATCATTTGTTGCGTCGGATTCAATTGCAGCCACTCCTATCGTCTTTCCATTTAGAATTAACGGACCTGCAAGATACTCTCTTATGGCATTTGGATTTCTGGGGTCCTTGAAAATCATTGAAACATCATCATGTTTTAATCCCTTTTGAAAAAACTCCTCATTTGATTTATTGCTGCCTATTTCTGTTTTATCGGTAGACCCAACTACCTTCCCACTAACGTCTAAGATAGAGATATCTTTGAAACTGTTTATCTCGGATTTTGCAGAATCTAATAACCTATTTATGAATTGCTGCGAGTAACTTGAGTTTTGTTTATTGTAATTGTCCAATTCCACCTTTAATTGGATTCTGTTTGTAAACATGGTCAATCTTTCGGCGTTTTGATCCAGCATATTTTGGACTCTGTTTTTTTGAATGGAGGCAAGAGCATCTAGTTTAGCCAGACTTTCCTTTTTGACGTGTTGCTCTATTTGTAAATACGTTATTAAATCAAAGATAAATAATGGAATAAGGGAAACAGATAAAAATACAACAATTAGTTTTGTTGTAAGTAACACATTGTTGGTTTGTGTAATCTGGAGGTATTTAACTTTTTAACGCGTGTTTTTTGTCAATTGCAATTCATCGAAATGATTAAAACAGGAATCAAAAACAATGAATGAAAACATAAAGGATGTGTTTTCACATCTTCACATCTTCAAATTATACTCACAATGGAATGCAAAATATTAAAAAAGAACACACATTTGAGAAAGTAATACGCTTAAAATAACAAAGGAAAGTGCATTCGGATCATTATTCTGGTTGTCGAGACTATAGCTAGCAATTAGCGACAAATGGAACCATACCACACATATGCATTTATCCGAGATCACAATACAAGGTAATCTACAAAGTACATATTAATGCAATTCACAAAGAAAAGATCAAAGAGTAATAAAAAATCAAGAAGTCTCAAAAGAAAAAATAATGCTATTTAATGTATCAGAAACTATACAATTAATATTGTTAGATTGTATATTTGGCCGTTCTGAATATCCTAATAAATCAAAATCACAAAAAGGAATAGACAATAACTTTTGGTATGCCAATAAAAAGATTAAACTGCCGATTTATTGTTCACCGGTGTTAATAAAACCTATTCATCATTCTCAGCAACATATAATGCTTTTCTATTATTGGTTCCCTAAAATAATGTATTGAGCGAAGATAGCAAGATACTTGAGAGAATGTTTCCGGGAGACATTCTTCCAAACGTATACCCAAAGGAAACAAGACCCAGTGGTAATGACATGGAAAGAATTGATGACATACTAAACAGTAACATTTTTAATGTGATGCTAAACAGGCGTTCTCAGAGAAAGTTTGAAAATAAAGGAATAGAACCATGGAAAGTTGATATCATTTTTGCCGCAGCAGATACAGCACCAACTGCTGGGGGTTTCCAAGGGTTTGAGATATTTCATATCACAAAAGATGAACTAAAGGAGAAATTGGTAACGGCTGCAAACAAGCAGCCTTATGTTAACGCACCTCTAGTTCTGGTTTTTTGCATAAACTCAAACAGAATCAAGCTTAACTTTCCTGAAAACATCATACGCAAATTTTCAATTCAGGATGCAACGCTCGCTGCAGGTTACGCTCAATTATCAGCTCATGCCTTGGGATTAAGCTCTATTTGGATAGGCATGTTCGATGAGCAATTGGTGAAAAACATAATCAATACAGATCTTCAACCTTCTTCAATATTATGCATTGGATATCCAAAGAAAATGCTGTTGCCAAAACCAAAGAGGAAACTAACAGATCTGATTCATACGCTCTGATATGGCTAAAATCATCAACCCGAGACAGTTGATGAGCATATGGATAAAGGAAAACAATAAAACACTTTTGTTAATAAACATCCATCCATCCATCTTTAACAAGACTCCAAAAGGCTTGCCAATTATAAATCGGGAATAGCCCAATCCAAGATTTACAAACAACAATGAAATAGAGTTTAATGCAATACGGTGGGTTTTGCAAATATAATTTTATACATACGTAGTTAGCAAGAATGTCAAAAATTCTTTTATAGTTTAAAAATGATATATGGAATGAGAGAATTTTCAATAATGGACAAATTGTGCATAGCATTTATTCTTGGCATTTCTGTTGTGCTGACTACCTAGGCAATTAGCGACACATTATATGCACAAAATAATAGC
>JADDOQ010000129.1 GCA_016782315.1 Nitrososphaeraceae archaeon
CTGATCTTATTAGTGAATATCAGGCCATATCTGTTAGAGAATCAGTTGGTATTAAATTCATTTATTATGGCAAGTCCGGTTTATTAATTGAAGCCGATAAATCTCTAATTTCACAAGCATTTGACAATTTGTTGAATAATTCATATTTTTTCACAAAAAATAATCACGGTCAGGAAATAATAGTTAGTTTGTCTCAAAAAAATGCCTCCCATGTTACTATAACTATTGAAGATGAAGGGCATTTGATGCAAATAAAAGATCTCAATCAGCTATTTACAAAATTTTTCACAAAATCGATTGGAGGGACTGGTTTAGGCTTGTTTATTTCTAAAAAACTATTTGATATTCATGGTGGAACTATCGATATAAAAAATAGATCCCCTGACATAGGCTTGGAGTTTATCATAGATCTTCCTATATCGAATCATAAACCGTCTTCTCGACCCGTAGGAAATACCTTATATAATAATAGAATATTACTTATAGACGAGTCTTCAGAAAACCTACATCTAATTAAAAATAGAATTCAAGAATTAGGTTATGATTTAGATTATTATGAAGATCCCCTAAATGCTACTGAACATTTCGTCTCTGGTAAATATTCTTTGGTTTTTTTAGGTATTGATATTGGAGGTTTTGATGGGTTTGATCTGTATGATGAATTGAAAAAACGCGATAATGATATCAAAGGCTATTTTATAACATCTAACAAAATAAATAAAGACGCAATAGATGTGTTCTTCGATAAAGGCATACAGTACGATCAGTTCATATATAAACCCATTCTATTAGACTCGATTGTAAAAATTATTAAGAAAGAATATACTACTTAGATTTTAATATATTAATCAGAAAATTTTTCTATTTGTTATTTTTATTTAATTTATGAATGTTTTAATTATTGAAGATGATGCTGATATATGCTATTTGTATTCTATTTGGCTTAAAGAATTTGATTGCGATTATGTTATTGCCAGGACTGTTGAAGATGGCCTTTATGAATATCACAACTCACTAAAGCAAAATTCTGCTAATCTCAATAGTTTTGATTTAATTGTATTAGATTATGATCTACCGCCAAAAAAAGATACTTCTCTATCTACTAAAAATGGTTTATATGTAGCAAAAGAAGTATTGCGTTTAAATAGAGATCAAAGAATAATATTTGCTTCTGCATGGCCTCAAAAAATTTTTAACGAATACATGGAAAGCTTGAAATGTTTCATAGAAATCCTTCAAAAACCGTTTGAAAAAGATCTTTTTATTAAAATGATACAAGATACATTTGTTTTTGATACCTTGAAAAAGGTTGTAATAGATATGAGGAAAAATAATGTAAATCCAAACGAACCCACTCCTGAAAGTTATGTTAATCTTTTTGAACTTTTATGGAAATTACAAAAAGATACTTTTGACACCCCTGATAATTAACTATTTCTTAATAAGATTTAATTTAAAGAATAGTTGAAATTTGATTATGTCTTCTATGAAGTATGTGCAAATAGACCTGCAGAATGATGTTGCTGTTTTAAAAATACATAGGCCCGAAGCACTCAATGCAATGAATTTAGATGTTATATCTGAATTATCTCGAGCAATAGATTTAATTTCTGTTGATCAGGGGATAAAGGTATTGATTATTACTGGTTCAGGTGAACGATCTTTTTGTGCTGGAGCCGATATTTCATATATGGTCGATATCGATGCTGTTACTGCTGAAAAATATGCGTCATCTGCGCAATCTATGTTAAACAAGATTGAAAAAATGGAAAAACCTGTAATTGCTGCTATAAATGGTTTTGCTCTAGGTGGGGGCTGCGAACTTGCTTTAGTCTGTGATCTAAGGATAGCTTCTGAAAATGCGAAAATGGGCCAACCTGAAGTTACAATCGGAATTCCACCCGGATGGGGAGGGACCCAACGATTGTTGAGAATAATAGGTCCGGCAAAGGCCAAAGAAATGATTTTTACAGGAAAGATGATCTCTGCTCAAGAAGCTGAAAGCATAGGCCTTGTCAATAAGGTTGTTTCACTTACCAATGAGGATAAATCACAATTAGATTCATCTCTAGATCAAAAGAGTGAGAAGGAAAAAAATATGGCTCTCTCAAAAATCCTTAACAATAAACTTTTAGAGCATTCTCTGTCATTAGCTAAAGAAATCACTAAAAATAGCTTTAATGCAATAAAAATTAGTAAAATGCTGATAAATAAAGGCATGGATGCAGATATTGATACAGGATTAAGATTGGAGATTTACGGCTGGGCACTATGTTTTGCCCATGAAGATAGGCAAAAGATGATGTCTGCATTTCTTAATAAAAGTAAAAGATAACTTTTCTATCATCTATTTTATTGAGATTATTTTTGCTCCTGAACTTGGGTTGCATATAAAAGTTTTACATCCGATATTCAATTTTCCATAAGTTTCTTTCATGGTGTTTGATACTTCAGACCCTCTGCTTTTAGAATTCAAAAATGCAATTGTGGATGGGCCTGCGCCACTAATAGCGAATGCTAATGCACCTGCTTTGAGAGATCTTTCTTTTACTTGCTCAAATCCTGGTATCAGTTTTTGCCTTGCAGGCTCTATTATACAATCGTCGATACCATTGCATATCATTTGAATGTCTTGATTGAAAAAACCCGCAACAATTGTACATGCGTTTGAAAGATTTTGCACCATTTTTTTTAGTGGGACTTCTTCAGGAAGTGCTTTTCTTGCCACTTCTGTTTTCATTTTAGGAACACCTATCAATGGGACGCAAACAACCAAAGTCAAATCTTTTGGCGATTTTATTTTTATAAATTCTAGTTTTGGAAGGCTTCTTACTATTACAAAATCCCCAAAAAATGATCCGGCAATGTTATCGTAGTGTTTTACACCTGCACTTGCTATTTCCCCTTCTGCAGCATAATCTAGTAATTCTGCATCGTTTATATCCAATTTGAAAATTTTATTAAATGCAACAGCTGTCGCAACAGCCGAAGCAGCACTACTTCCCATTCCGTATCCTGGAGGAATATTTTTTTCAATTTCAATTATAAAATCATATCTATGTAATTTATAATTTGCAATTATCCTTCTTGCCACTTTTCCTGATGAGTTTTGATCGGGATCAAGTGGAATACTTTTGCTCCCTTCTCCTTTTATTTTTATCTTTATGCTGTCTGAATTGCTTTCTGATTTTTTTATTAACTTTAGATAAACAAGGTCTTCTAATGCATCTAATCCTAAACCGAAAACGTCATAACCCGGACCTAGGTTTGCTGTAGATGACGGTGCACTTGCTATGCATTCGCGAAATTCTGTTTCATTTGTATTATTTGTTTTTCCCATGTTGGTCTCACATTCTATTGGTTGTTTTTTTCTTCTTCTCCATGTGTAAATATTCGTGAAAGGGCTGCAGATAAATTTATCATTCCATTCATTGTTATGTTTGATATTGCAATAGGATTTGTTATGTTTCCGCTTCTGAGCAATGTCTTTATCAAGTCCTTGCTAAGTAAAGATTGCTCAAAATTTTTTTCTTTGTCAAGGGAGTCTTGTAACGATGAAATGGAATTGGACCAGTCTAATACCTCTTTTAGTTTATCTATTATTTTGTCTCTTTTGGTCAGGACATTAATTTGGGGAGTATTCAATCGCAATTTTACTGATTGGGACAAAAACATTAACGATACGTAATTGATAGGTGATTCAGCCAAAGTTCCATCAATAGTAAAAAGAGTTACTTTGTTATCTGAAAAAAAATTTGAAACAAAATATGGCCCACTCGACCTAAAAGCAAACAATTCTATTTGCCCCGGTGTGTCTACAATGACATATTCTGGATTCAGCTCATCTACCTGTTGCTGTATTTCGCTTAATTTGGTGGATATTAGATCGTTTGCTAATATCAGGGATCCATTTGGCCCTAAATTATAATTTTCCATAATTGAATAAATATCAATAAAATCTCTCACATCAACATCTGGATTGTAGGGTAAATTAGCTACACCTGGGTCTAAATTTATTGATATTGGCGAAGTGTCATTGCTGTTATACCATTCTAAAAGATTGGATGTTAATAGTGATTTTCCCGAGCCGGCAGTACCTGTAACAAAAATAGCATACATGTGAAATAATTTTATACCTTATTGTAATTTTACTGTTGTATTTGTATGATTATTATATTGCTTTATTTGAACTGACTGTTATAAGTTGAATTGGCGGTTACTTTCCATTGTCGCAAGTATAATACCTATAATTCTAATGTTTGCATTTACCCCCGTATCACTTAATGATATATCTTCCGTTGGAATTTTTCCCTTTTTATTGTCGTTTATTGCAACAATGGCAAGGATCCTTCTCCAAGCGGTTAGGTTTTATTATTTTGTACGAAAATTTATAGGAGACGGTGTAAGCTCGTTTTGGAAAATAATTTATGCTAGGTTAGCAGGTGAATTCGTAACTCAAACTACACCATCTTATGTGGGAGGTGAAATTGTGAGAATTGCATTTTTAACAAAAAATAAAGTTCCCACAGGGAAAGCTGCTTGGGTTACTACTATGGAAATTATAGCAGATGTTTTTGTTGGCACGATATTGGCATTTATAGCCGGCTTTCATGCACTTCTTACGGGTGCTTTCTTTATCGGCATTTTATTGATTTTAATTGCCCTTCCAACTTTTTGCTTTTGGTTTTTTTTGTTGATTTATTCTTCAAAAAAAAATATTAGATTGCCATCATTTTCATTAAAGTTATCTAAGAGATTTGTTTCTGAAGAAAAGGCTTTGCGTGGAATTAATTCAGTAAACAAAGCATTAGATGATTTATGCATGATGAGTAGAGAGAATTTCGGTTCATCCAAATCTGTGAAAATATTTTCAATTGGAATAGGAATTACTTTATTAGCATTTATTTTCCAAGGTCTTTCTTTTCTTGTTTTGACTCATTCCATAAACAGTGATATTGGTTTATTTTCCTCTTTTATGGCTACTTCGGCATCTACTGTTTTGGGAACTTTGCCTATTACAATAGGGGGATCTGGTTTGACAGAGTTAGGTCTTTGGGGTTATATCAATCACTTAAATGATTTTTCCCAACTTGGAAATATTATCAGTGATAGCCAATTGAATGTGATAATTGCTTGGCGTATAGCTTCATACCATATCCCTTTAATTATAATGTGGATTGCATTGATGAAATTAGCTTTAGGAAAAAGTTATTCCAAGCCTTCCTCACACTCTACACTTGTTAGTTTTTAAGATGTTACTTTATACTTTTATAAGTAATATGCTTTATGTGTTTGATAAAAATATGCTGTTTTATCCGTTAAAAGACAAATTATAATAGCTATAACTTAGGACATTGGGTAGTATTGGTAATCCATTACTTGTGATTTTAAAATTTAGGTTGGCTTGCTGTATTTATTTTAAAAATAACCCAATTATCCGGTCTTATTAATTGCAATAAAAGACAACAATGATCAAAAGTTTGATTTCTATTTGTACGTTTAAAAAAAGTTTTAAGATAACTATTAGGTAACTATTGACTGGCAAAGTATATTTAAAAACTACTGTATTATTCTAAAATATATTACATTGAGAATAAGAGAATTTGGTATATAGGTCTTTACCACCTTGAATTTGCTGATGTGATGTTTTTACGCATGATCTTTTGCAAATTCTATGAAAAAAGAATATACCGTTTAAAAATCCTATTGAGCATTCAGATGCTTTTTACATTTTTTATGGTCCTAATTCTTAATCCATCAATAATACTTCCCGTTATAGTATGTTCTATTTGAGTAAACATTTAATAAAAACCTGCCTTTGATTTTACTTATTTTTCATCGTCTTCTTCATCCTGAATATTTGGTATGTTGTCTGATTCTACATTCATCATTTGTGCGTTTTCTAAATCAAACTTGTAAATCTCATCTATATCGAGTTGGTATTTTGTCTTTAACAATTCTACTAAATGTTCACTCAATGCTGCTTTTGAAATTTTTATATTGTATTCATATACAAAACCTTTCATAAAATCACTAATGTTTGATTTATCTGATATTTCTATTTCTTCAATTATAGTCCTGCCGTCAGGTAGTGCTTCGTACAATTGAATATCTGCTTTTTTTTTCTGTTCGTTAATATCTAGGAAATAGCCTGTTCTATTGATGACATTGTATTCTTGAAAATTTGCACCTTTTATTTCATTTTCTGCCCATTCTGGGAGGCCGTTTTCTTCCGATTTTGACTTTGCTGCTTTTCTTACCATTTGATATACTTGAATTATTTTATCACTTTTTATTAAAACCTTTTTCAAACATTATTTTTATTATGGGAAAGCATTATCTATTGGCTTGC
>JADDOQ010000023.1:0-8379 GCA_016782315.1 Nitrososphaeraceae archaeon
TAACAGAAAGGTAAGAAAACCTAACCTTACTTATGCTACTGTAGATCATAATGTTCCTACTACAAATAGATCCTTACCATTAGTCGATGAAATCTCCTCACTGCAAATAAAGTCTTTGCAAAAAAATTGCCAAGATTTTGGAATAACTCTTTTTGATATAAATGATCAAAACCAGGGTATAGTTCATGTAATCGGACCTGAATTAGGCTTGACACTTCCAGGGACAACAATTGTTTGTGGAGATAGTCACACCTCTACACACGGGGCTTTTGGTGCATTGGCGTTTGGAATAGGCACTAGTGAAGTAGAACATGTGTTAGCAACTCAGTGCTTGTGGATGAAAAAAGCCAAGAATTTTGAAATTATTTTGAATAGCAATTCAAAAAAGGATCTTGCAGTATCCGCAAAAGATGTGATATTGTCAATCATTAAAAACATAGGCACATCTGGTGGCTCTGGGTCTGTAATTGAATATCGAGGAAGTTTTATTTCAAATCTTTCTATGGAAAAAAGAATGACAATATGTAATATGTCAATTGAGGCAGGTGCTAGAGCTGGACTTGTATCTCCCGATGATGTAACCTTTGAATATTTGCGAGAAAAAAAATACACCCCTAAAAATGAATCATTTGAACGGTTACTGGATAACTGGAGGGATCTTAAACCTGATGCTAACGCAAAATATGACAAATCGTTCACTTTAAATGTTGATGGTCTTGTTCCCCAAGTTACATGGGGTACCAATCCTGCCATGACGATTGATGTTACTTCTACAATTCCAAATCCAGATGAATATGCCAAAGGAGATGAGGAGGAGAAAAAGTCTGCTATACGGGCATTAAAATACATGGATTTGACCCCTGGGTTGCCAATCACAGACATACCGGTCAATAGGGTGTTTATAGGATCATGTACAAATGCGAGACTGGAAGATCTGATAGAAGCCTCCATAATAGTGAAAGACAAAAAGATATCTCCTAACGTTAAAGCCATGGTCGTTCCAGGTTCTCAACAGGTAAAGTTGTCTGCTGAAAAACTCGGACTTGACAAAATATTTATGGCTGCTGGGTTTGAGTGGCGTGAATCTGGCTGTAGCATGTGTTTAGGAATGAATCCGGATATACTTTTACCTGGTGAAAGGTGTGCCAGTACCTCAAATAGGAATTTTGAAGGGCGACAAGGCACAGGTGGAAGAACTCATCTGGTCAGTCCTGTTATGGCGGCTGCAGCAGCAATTGCAGGTAAATTCGTTGACGTCAGAGAATGGATTTAAATTAATATTATAAATTGCATTAAATGATTTTATGGAGCCTTTTCAATACTTAAAAAGCAAACCTGTTCCACTTGACATAGTCAACGTAGATACCGATCAGATTATTCCTAAACAATTCCTGAAACTTTTGGGAAAGACTGGCTATGGGAAATATTTATTTTATAACTGGCGTTACGATAAAGACGGTAACATAGATTCCAATTTTGTTATAAATTTACCTGAATTTGCAGGAAGAGAAATTCTTCTGACAAGGGAGTATTTTGGTATTGGCAGCTCAAGAGAACATGCTGTATGGGCACTCAAAGATTTTGGTTTCAAAGTAATCCTTGGCATTTCTTTTGCCGATATATTCTATAACAATTGCTTTAAGAATGGTGTTTTGGCCATTATGTTGGACAAAGACAAAATTGATGATATTTTTTCCTCAAAAACAAATCGGGATATAGAAGTTGATTTACCAAACCAGACAGTAAAAATAGATTCGGACACTCATAAATTTGAAATCGACTCTACCTTAAAACATCATTTGCTAGAGGGCATTGATGAGATCTCTACAACATTAAAATACGAAAATCACATAAGAAACTATGAGCTTAAAAACGAATCTTTAGTGATGGGTTAATTATATTCTTATGGGTAAAATTGCATAATGAACCATTACACAATAATCTTATAGTAGAAAAATGATAAAAAAAATTAAACTGATCTTTGAATATAAAATTGCCACATAAATATACAAATGGATTTATTATTGTTATATTCGAAGGTTTTCTTATATTTGATATAAACCCTGTTTCAAATATATGAAAAAACTAACATTCTTTATATCTGCCTGTTTGATTTCTATGATGGTTGTTGCTGTTGCTGATAGTAATGTTTTCTCTCAAATTGTTTTGGCTAAAGACGCGGCTAAGAAGTCCGATGTGTCAAACCAGTTTTCATTACATAGTTATGATTCTATAGGGAATCCTGAGCAGCCATATGCAGATTCTTCAATTTTATTGCCTTTTTCGTCTGGAATAGCTAGTGACATACCTTCTAGTTTTTCAAATATCATCGATACTCAAATATTTGCTGGGTTAGATGATTGACAGAAAGTCCTGCTAATTATTATTTAACACTATGTTTTTTAGCATATGATTAAATATTTGGGAGTGTTTTTCAAATGTTTTTTGCTCGGCCAATAATGAGAATATGTAGGTTTTATTATTCATATTTGAAAAAATCTGTTCAGTTTTGAAATTTATTCCCACACTGTTAAAGCCATATTTTATACTCTTTCCGGTCTGTTTGTTTCCTATATCTATGACTGAAAAGTTTTCCAATTTAAAATCTTTATTTCTCGTTTCCAGTTTTTCAATTATTGGCTGCATTTGAAAATCGTTATTATCAGATGTGCTGTTGTCTGATTTTATTATGCTTATGACAATATTGTCTTGGAATGTATCATTTGAATTTTCTTTAGGGGACCGAAATATTGTGATGGAGCCGTTTTGATTATTGTCATTATTCTCGCCTTTGATGACTTTCCATTCGTTTGGATATACCGTGGTATAGTTTTCTTTTTTATCGGTATAGTTAGACCATTTGATACCTTCGTTGTTGTTGTTCATTATGCTTTTTTCTATTTCTGAGTTTGGGAATTGTGAATATGAGTTGCCATTGAGAAATTGCATGATAAACAAACTATAAAATATTAACATAGGCAATAACAAAAAAAAAATTACATTCATATTTTTTTTCATTCCCATTTTGTTGACTCTATCTATATTTAATTATGGTATTATTTGGCATTTATAATTTTATAAATGCCAAATTTTTAACCAATAAGTTCATATGATAAATTGAATATACTTTAAGTTATTTGGGTATTTTTAGATATGACTTATACAAGAGTCCTAACGTAGGTATTTTCGCCAAATCTAATGACAGTATAGTATTGCTTCCATTTGGATATGCCGAGACTAAAAGTAAAAAACTGGTTGACTATTTAGAAGTCGAACCAATTTTTGTCTCAATTGCGGGAAATAGACTAATTGGACCAATGGTGGTCTTAAATAATAACGGCATGATATTGCCTTCAATAGCATCAGATGATGAAATTACATATCTTAAACAGGTGACCGGACTTAATGTTGCGCGCCTGGATTCAAAACTCACTGCAATAGGGAATTTAATATCTGCAAATGATCACGGTGCTATAGTTTCACCGCTATTTAAGGGTGAATTTGATAAACAAATAGGGGATATTCTTGGAATTAATGTTCATACTATGGCAATAGCAGATTTTAATCAAGCAGGGTCTATGTTGGTATCCAATAATCACGGTGCAGGAATTCATCCAAAGGCTTCGGAAAAAGAAATCGAAACTGTATCTTCAATCTTAAAAGTTGATGTAGAACCTTTAACAATCAATGGGGGCATTCCATATCTTTCTTCAGGAATAATCTGTAATTCAAAATCATTAGTTGTTGGTAGTATAACAACTGGCCCTGAATTGATAATGCTAAGTAGAGGATTTAAAATGTAGAATTATGGCTATATTTATCAATCAGAGTCCTCCTATCAACTTTTAATTATCAAGCCCTAAGGCACATACACAGATACATGCATCTTATTGGAAATAAAAATAATTTTTGTCAATATGGCCAATGACTACACAAACCGCCAAATTATGCCAGTTGTTAGATAACGCAAAAAGAATGATAACATGAAATCATAAGTTATTTTGGAATTTATCCTTATGTCGCTCTTATTGTTACAGCTTGGTAAATGCCTCTAACCAAAGGGAAATCTATGCCTTCACCTGTAATATTGATATGGAGATGCCTATCATCTTCTTCTTTACCACAATAATTCTGCTTTTGGACCAAAACAGTAAATTATATGTGACAAGGCTGCTGCAGTTTTCGATAAATGTCTGATACACTGAACCATAATTTGATATATGGATTTGATACTGTAAAGTATATTTTAAAGAAAAACTACAATAGTGAGTCACTCTGAGTAACTCCCAACAAAATATTGAAGGAATAAGATAGTTTTTATCCAAAGCATATGCCAAAATTTGAAATTTTTGTTGTGATAGATCTAAACGGATTGACCCTCCATCTCTCTTTACAGATAGCTTGGATGCGATCAAGGATCGTGATTCGCATTCCACCATGTATGACAGATAGGATATGCCGCGTTGCCCATGTGGTGTCTAATTATTCTTTTAGATGATTGGCTGTTCTAAATGCCATTTGCTAGATATTTGCGGATTTGAGATCTAATATAGTTTGAAATTTTGGCAAATCTTTGAACCAAACCATAGACAGTAAATTAGTTGAGGTTGGTTGTAAAGTTGCCAATGTATTTTTACAGTTTTTCTCAAATGAAAAAGACATAGCAATATATATACATATATCTTTATATAGAGTTATTGGCGTATATTTAATATGGGTAAGATGAATATCGTGTTACCTGATGATTTAGAAAAAAAGTTCCGTAAAGCTGTTTTTGAGAAGAAAGGGATGAAAAAAGGTAATATATCTGAGGCGTTAGAAGAGGCAATCAATGGATGGATAGAAACAGAGTCTCAAAAATTAGTGGAAGAAAAAAGAGGCGGGCAATAAATATCCTGTAAAGCCTTCTATAAAGATTAAAGGCTATTTGTTGTCTATAAAATGTTATGATGTTTTGTGTATCCTGATCATGGCAGTTTGAAAGTTGAAAGGAAGTGCATCCATGTATATTATACAATCATTTCAGGTGAGTTGCTATGAGTAACTCGTTGGAAAGATAACACCACGATCTTTCATTTCAGTTTAAAAAGAATCTTTTTCATAATTTTATTCTAAATTAAACATAAACTACAAAAACAACCTATATAATCTAAATATTATATATTAATTCAGTTATAATATGTAAAAATTGTATTTTTAATGGACATATAAAGAATTTCACTTATGTAAATTTGTATATAGTTTGAGAACAGGTCCTTATGTTTGCTCCATTTGTAATAAGAAGGATACAAGGAAATGGAATGCTCATCGGCATAATAGGATAGTACATATGAATCAGGGCCAGGTATATGATAGGTTAAACAATCTAGTATCTAATTTGCCATTATTGTCATCCGAGGACATTTCAATTCTAAAGGATAGCATTGGCGATTTTCAGACGAATGTTAAGGATCCAAATAACAATGACGTGATTAAATACCCATTCACTATTAAGAAAACGAACAAAATTAATTTGGGATCAGATGATGAAATTTTTGAGGAAGAAATAGGGAAATTAGTTCCAATGCTGGCTGAATTAAATAAATGCTTGTTGAAATATCCTCACGATAAAAGAGATCAAATTTACAATATGATGGCTACACGTGCCGTTTTTTCGCTTGAGCCAGCTATTACTTTAAAAGAAAATCTCTGTTTTTTTAAAAATAGGGAATATGCAAATGAATTAAGGGACTGCATCTCATCAAGTTACAATATGCCCAAATCTATGGCGAATGAAATTCTGAGACATTCGCTTATATCTACACACAAAAATAAATACAAAAGTGATATGGGGTACAATGATCAATTGCCTAAAAAATAACCATTAAACTTAATTGAAGGTTTTAAATCATAAAGCAACTTACCTATTATAGATGATAAAAATACCAAAAAATAATATTGATGATAAATTTGGAGATGGGATTATAAAAGAGCGTGAAGATCAGTTTGACATTATGCTACACCATATAAATTGGCTATAGTTCAAAATCCAAAACTTTTATGAAGGTGTTATCTGATCCTACTCTTTATATTTTGCAATTAGTATAAATGCTAAAATGTTTGGAGGTGGATTTATTTTTATTAATGGCCAATTTAACTATTGAAATCTCATATCCTGTTGATTTGGATACTTTTTTTGATAATTATGTTCATAATGTGCAAAAGGTAGGCAAGAGGCTTGAGGAATATACCAAGGATCCTAATGAGGAAAACATACATGACATACGAACGGCAATTAGGAGATTAGAGGCATCGTACCGTTCAAGTCCAAAACAATTACAAAAAAAGAAAATAAAAAAATATGTTGGTATTAGTAAATGCCTTTTCAAATTAAATAGTGAAATCAGGGATTTTGACATAATATTAGAAAAACTATCTAATGAAGGACAGATATCTGAACAACACCTTGAGCCAATAAAAAAATCACTTGAAAAGAAAAAAGATAAAAAACTTGGTAAGGCGTTATCCGTTGCCACTGATCTAAAAAAGATAAATGTTTCGCATCCGGTAAAAGACAGTAGTTTCTATAAGCATAACAAAATACAGAAGAAGTTAACTAGGAAATACAATAAAATTGTAAATGGTTTTGCGTCTAGAATCGAGAAAAACCTGCCTGTTGTAATTAGTGATAGTGAAAGGATAGACGAGTTGCATGAGATAAGAAAGGATTCAAAGAAATTGCGATATTTGTTTGAGCTTTTATTAAGTAATAAGGATAGGAGTAACGAAAATGTTGACAAAAAGGGGCCACTTAGTGGAAATACAGGTGATGACGTTTATGGTGTTTCTGGTTTAATTGGGACATTGGAAAATATCCAGGATATGCTGGGCGTTATCCATGATCACGATGTAGCAATTGCCTATTTAAAAAAGCATCATACATATCAACACAATGACGTTGAAAATAATATTACTGTTAACAGAAAAAATAAATATGAACAATTTATTCAATATTGTAAATCTGATCTGTTAAAAAGCGATGATGGTTTCTTTCTCAATAAATATAGATGATGTAGTTTATAGTTTTGAGCATAATGACTCCAGTCTTCATGTTATTAACCTATTGCTACTTTATTAATCCCATTAAATAATCAATTAGATTAACTTTATTATACCTACTTGTTATGGTATTTAATTAATTAAACCAATATTAAGATGGAACTATAATAATGGAAAAAATTGACTATAATTTTTTATACTATAAAATTAATTTTATGAGGATAAATAATCCGATAATTAGATAAATTACGATATATCCATTTAAACTAGAAAATTTTATAAAATGACATAACTGTTTGGAATAAAAATGACTTCCAAAACAATCTATATGTATAAAAAATATCATTGTAAAGATTTTGCATAAATATTGGTTTTTTATTCAATATATGGGATCTATATAAAAGCATTGGATTTTACTTATTAGTAGGAATAACACTTAGAAGGTTGAAAAAATGATCCTTAGTAATAGGATAAAAGTTATTATTATTGAAGATGAACAAGATCTTTTGTACCTCTACAGTGAATTTTTATTGATGAAAGGATATTCAATTATTTTTACTGATACTGACACTACAAATATTTTGAATGAATATAAAAAATATAAACCAGATGTTGTCATAATTGATCATAATTTATTAGATATTAAAAAAGATATCGAGATCTCTAAAAGGATATTAAATAATTTTCCTAATACATCGATATTGATGATTAGTGACATGGCTTATTTCGCTCAAACAAATTATAATGAACAATTCTTTGAAAACAAAAGGATAGAGTATTTAATGGAGCCGATAAAACTGCAAGTATTGGAAAAATCTATTAAAATACTTGTAAGATAATAATAAATGTTTAATCAATAAAATTAGTAAAGGTTTGATATTATGGGAAAACAAATATAAAAAAAATAACTACTTTCCTTTATATGATATCTATATAGAGTATCAAATAAAATCAAATCATAAAGTATGTCTATCTGTATCAAAGAATGAACATTAATGAAAGAACGATAAATCTATTTTAACTACTAAAATAAAGTCATAAATGTATCAAGGAATAGCACCATATTCAGCCATGGATACAAATGCAAGGTGGGCCATAGTCATACGAAAGGCAGAATATTTGGATATAATTGCATTTGAACCCCGTATTGGTTTGATTGCTACCCTTATTGTCGGATGCTACAGCAAACATTATATATAAACAAATAATGATTAATTAATTAAAACCATATAAACTTGGTATATCCATTAGTAGAAAATCTCATCACTATGATGAATTATTCATTCGTTATACACCAATAACATCTAAAAATTAATTTTATTTCTATTATGGTGATGTGGT
>JADDOQ010000023.1:8610-21894 GCA_016782315.1 Nitrososphaeraceae archaeon
ATATACGTAATTGATTAATAACTAAATACTATAATGCTTTTAATGGCAAATATTACAAATTTAAAAAAATTAGGTGTGTCATTACTAGCGCTGTCTTTATTATTTCCTATGGTTATTAGTTCAGCCAATGCACAACAAGTAACAATCAATGGTGCAGGAGCTACTTTTCCATTTCCCCTAATAGATACATGGAGGGTAGAGTATAAAAAAGTTAATCCTGATGTAAATGTTAATTATGCTTCTATAGGCAGTGGAGGTGGAATAAAACAATTCTTGGAAAAAACAGTTGATTTTGGTGCAACAGATGCCCCATTAACACAAACTGAATTCACTAAAGCAGGAAATCCTGTCCATATTCCAGAAACTATTGGATCTGTTGTATTGTCATATAATATACCTGGAATTCAAGATAACTCTCTTAAACTATCTGGCCCTGTGATTGCGGATATCTTTTTGGGAAAAATCACCAAATGGGATGATCCAAACATAAAGGAATTAAATCCAAGCCTTGCTTTGCCATCAAATAATATAAATGTGGTTCATCGTTCTGATGGTTCCGGTACAACTTTTGTATTCACAGATTACCTGTCTAAGATAAGCCAGGAATGGGCTGATAGGGTAGGAGCTTCAAAATCAGTTCCATGGCCAACAGGTATAGGAGCACCAGGTAATGAGGGAGTTTCGGCTTCAATTCTTGGTTCGGAAAATTCTATTGGGTATGTAGAACTTGCATATGCTTTGACTGCCAAGATGAATTATGCTGCTATTCAAAATAAGGAAGGTAGTTTCGTTTTACCATCAATAAATTCAACTATGGCTGCGGTTGAATCAGTCTCTGCTGTTTTACCAAATGGCTCGGCGTCATGGAATAACGTATCGCTCACAAATGCGGTAGGTCAAAATTCATATCCAATCTCAAGCTTTTCCTATATTGTATTATATAAAGAATTAAGCACAAATCCATCTATAAATCAGCAGAAGGCAAAATCTATTGTTGATTTTATCTCATGGGCTATAACGGATGGACAAAAGTTTTCTGAACCATTAGGATATGTCCCATTACCTGCCCCTGTTGTTGACCTGAATAAACAAACACTGAGTTCTTTAACATTTAACGGAAACCCAATCTCCACCAACTAATTTTTTTCTATATAGTTCATCTATTCTATAGTTTTTATATATGTAAAGTATTTTAGTTAAAATTCTTAAATAATCGTGCCAATTGAACTCAAAGGATCATAAAGCAGAGGTTGCCCATTTAATCAGATCAAAATCTAATAAATTTATAGCAGGTGATAAATTTTTTAAGGCTCTTGTGTTTGGAGCATCAGTTTATGCTTTATTTATGGTTGTCCTGGTTTTTTATGCCTTAAGTGAAGGCTCCCTTCCAATATTTTTTAAAGAAGGCATAAATTTTATTACTGGTACAGAATGGAATTCGATAGAAGGCCGAGAATCATTTGGTGCGCTGCCTTATATTATTGGTACGCTAATTAGTTCTTCAATTGCAATGGCTATTGCTGTTCCAATTAGCATAGGAATTGCAATTTTTGTTAATGAAATGGTGCCAGGCAAAATTGGCACTGTTTTATCCTTTATAGTCGAATTACTTGCTGCAGTCCCAAGTATTATATATGGTTTATGGGCGCTATTTGTATTTCGATTTTGGATAAGGGATTATGTTGAATTGCCTCTCCATAGCACATTTGGCGATAGTTTATACATTTTTGCAAGAACCCCGTTTGGACTTGACGTGTTTACTGCAGGCATAGTACTTGCCATCATGATTATTCCTATAATATCTGCTGTCTCTAGGGAAGTCATCAAAGCAGTTCCTCATTCACAAAAGGAAGCTGCTTATGCGCTTGGCGCAACACGCTGGGAGATGGTTAAAACGGCAATTCTCCCTTACGGAAAATCAGGTTTATTGGGAGCGTCTTTTTTAGGTTTGGGAAGGGCTATTGGCGAAACAATTCTAGTAACAATGATTATAGGCAATGCAGTTGGCTTGTCTGCAATTCCAACCTCGTTATTTTCTCCTAGCCAAACCTTGTCTAGTATTATTGCAAATGAATTCAATGAAGCTTCAGGTGATTTCCATCTATCGGCGTTAATCGGCCTGGGACTAGTATTGTTTATAATGACTCTTTTTATTAATGTGATTTCAATTTTTATAGTTTCAAAAGTAACAAAATCAAATTCTAATCTGAGGGAATAAGATGGATAAAGATAATAAAAATAACAATAAAAATAACAATAAAAATAATACAAATCATAAATCTATAGTTCAAGAGTACGTTGTAAAAAACTCTAGAAAAAGGAAAATTGTGAACAATTTAATTACTGTTTTATTATTTAGTTTTGTAGTTGTCGCGATCGCACCCCTTGTAAGTATTTTAGTAGATGTCTTTAGAAATGGTGCTGCTGCTTTTAGCCTTGATTTTCTGATTCTCCCACCCGGTGCAATGGGTGCCAGTGATGGAGGAATTGGGCCTGCCATTCAGGGCACTCTTATGATTATTGGGTTTGCTACAATGATTGGAGCACCAGTTGGAGTTTTGGTAGGGGTTTATCTTTCAGAATACTCTTCATCTAGCAGACGATTTGCATATTTTCTTAGATTATTTAACGATGTGATGACTGGTATCCCTTCTGTTGTTATAGGAATAGTTGGATATATTACAATAGTCTTAACATTGGGTTCATTTTCAATTATTGCTGGAGCGTTTGTTTTATCCGTTATAATGATACCAATAGTTGCTAGAGTTTCTGAGGAGACATTAAAGCTCATTCCAAATTCATTAAGGGAAGCCGCCTATGCCCTTGGTATTTCTAAATGGAAGGTTGTTTGGCATATCGTTGTAAAAGGCTCTAAAAGTGGTATAATTACCGGTATTGTTTTGGCAATATCTAGAATTGCTGGTGAAACGGCACCATTGATAATGACTATTTTAGGTACTAGTCTTTTTTTTAGTGGTTTTAACTCACCTGTTGATGCATTGCCTTTAAGAATCTGGAGACTAGCCTCACAGCCATATCCATCGGCACATGAGCAAGGATGGGGAGCTGCATTACTACTCATATTGATTATCTTGTCTTTAAGCATAGTATTGAGAATGATATCTCAAAAAAGGGGTTTCAGGTAAATCTTCGAGGTGATTATAGATCTATATAGCACTATTTATTTCATATAGATAATATATAATATAATGATTATATTAATGTTGTATTATAGGTGATTTTGTTGTTTAATATATTAAAATCTTCACATAATAAAAAACCCGATGCTAAATCTTATTCTTTACCTTCTTCTAAAAATGGTTCCTCTGCTACAGGCAGTAGTGATGAATCCAAGCTTTCTATTTCTTCGTTAAATGCTTGGTTTGGTACAAAACTTGCATTAAAAAATATTGATATTGATTTTAAACAAAACTGTGTAACTGCTTTAATTGGTCCTTCGGGATGTGGAAAAACAACATTATTGAGATGCATCAACAGGATGCATGAGATGACTCCTAATGCTTCTGTGAAAGGAAAGGTAATTTTAGATGATTTTGATATTTATGATAAAAGTTCTGACCCTGTTGTCATCAAACGCCGTATGGGCATGGTATTCCAAAAACCAAATCCTTTTCCTACCATGAGTATTTTTGATAATGTAGCATCAGGCCTAAAGCTTAATGGCATAAAAAACAAGTCTCTAATAAAGGATATAGTTCAGGAAAGTCTTGAGGGTGCTGGACTTTGGAATGAAGTTAAAAACGATCTTGACAAGCCTGGAATAAGTTTGTCAGGTGGCCAGCAACAACGACTTTGTATAGCAAGGGCACTGGCAATGCAACCTGAAATTCTTTTGATGGATGAGCCCACATCTGCACTCGACCCACTTGCATCCTCTAAGATAGAGGAATTGATAAGTGATCTTAAAAAAAATCTTACCGTGATAATTGTGACCCATAACATGCAACAAGCAGCAAGGGTTTCAGACTACACCGCCTTTATGTACCTTGGGGAATTGGTAGAATTTGGTCATACTGCTCAGATCTTTAGAAACCCCGTTAAAGAGTTGACCGAAAGATATATCTCAGGTAAGTTTGGCTAATGATTGCTTCTTTTTTCTTTTATGATATTTTACAAATACGTTGACCCGCTTAATTGATTTAGGACTAAACAGGTTAAGCAGCATTATCCTTGAGATGGCTACCCTGGGTGAAAACACTGTGATAACGGCCATTGTATCCTATAAGGAAGACAACTTGGAAACAACAAAAAAAATATTTGAGTCGTCCTCTAAATTGCGTTTTCTTCAAGATGAGGTTTCAGTACTAACAATCGAGCTAATTGCTAGATTCCAACCTGTTGCCACCGATCTGCGGTATATAAAATCATGTATGGAAATTTCATATGGTTTTTCTAGGTTTGGGCGTTACGCCTATGATATTATTACTGTGCTAGAAGTTTTAGGACCGCTAAAACTGTGTGACAAGTCTTCTGTTATTTGTATGTCTGAGATTGTTTTAGAGATGATGAAAACAAGTGTATCTGCTCTGCGTTTGCTTGACAACTCTATGTCAAATAAGATATATGAAATGGAGGATGTTGTGGATATCATGTACAAAAAAAGCATGAGGGAATCTACTAAAATTATAAACCAAGATAATTTATACTCCGATAACAGATGCAACATTTCGTCTGCTTTGATAATGAAATATTTGGAGCGAATTTCGGATCATGCCTGCTATATCGCAGATTCGGTAAATTATATTGTAACTGGAGTAACTAGCCCAAGAAGATAGTGTTTTTTTTAGTTGAATATAAATTCCTTTAATGTTTCATTGATATTAAATGGTGAATGAAATAAAAAAGAGATGTATTATTTGCGGATGCACTGGACATTTTATTTTCGGATGTGTTAGCCATTGGAATGGCCATAAAAAAAACAATGGAAATTGCACAAAATGATTATTTTAACTCATACAGTGCTATTATTAATTTTAGTAAAATTTTCTCATTAGTTTTCTCTGCCAACGGCACAAAAAATTCCTGGGTTTCATCTTTAAACCTAGAGATTTTATCTTTTCTTCGTGAGTTTTTTAATGATCTGAGGTCGTCTAATCTCTCTGCTAAAACTATGCATTTGGTATAGTTATCTGCTTGTTTTATTTTCGAGATTTGTTTTTCGATTGATGGTTCATCATTTTTTTTTGTCTTTTTGACAAAAAATGAAACTGTTTTATATATTTTTTCACCTATTTCAAGTTTAATGTAATCTTTAATTTCTTGAGATGGCTCCTCTTTATTAAAAATATCATGAAGTAGGGCCGAACAAATCAAATCTGTTTCATTCATTTTTATTTCTTCAGATAAAATTAAGGCAACTCTTAGTGAATGATTTATCTGTGGTTCATTAGTGTCGGATTGGTATTTTCTAACTATTTCATTATGTATTCGGATGGCTAATCCAAAAGATTTTGTAATCTTTTCAACATCCTTTATGGATTCCTCAAACGGCTTTAATAAAGTTGTAAATCCTGTTTTAATAAAATTATTTTTTTTATCTTTTTTATCAATGTTATTATACATTTCTTGCAATTTGTCCTTCAAATTGGTTTGATATTTTATCCATTAATGTACTTTTCATAATGATTCTTTTGATTTGACAATAACAATGATATCGGATACAAATTAATAAATATACATTCATAAGATTTGTGTATTTATGGGTTTATTGAATATATTCCGATGACCTCAAAAGATTCAATCAAACATGAAACTATTAACGTGTCCATTCAATTTGGCGATATAAAGGTGCAATTTAATGGTGAACCGGAAAATGTTACTATTTCTGTCATGAATTTTCTCTCTAAGAATATACCTGAAATAGATTTGGCTAGAAGAATTTCCTTAAATTATTCTATACCCGAGTTGATAAACATATACTCTCCTATAATCAAAATTACTCCCGAAGGGCCTAAAATTTTACCGGATAGTGTAGAAATCCAAAATAAGAAATTTTCCGATAAGGAAATAGTTATGCTATACCTTTTGGGATCAAAAATTGCGTTTGAATTAGGAAAGATTTCTGATAAATCTTCTCGTATTTCTGATATTCAGTCCTCGACAAATTTGAATCCAAAATCCATAAGCTCCAGGTTATCTGAATTGGTTAAAGCTGGTTATGTGTCTAGAAGCGTTAATAAAGAAAACCAATTGGAATTGGTAGTCTATGGAATTACTACTGTGGGCATTAGTTGGCTAAATAATATTATAACCAAAAAAATCAGTACAAAATAGTTATTGTTTCTCAAACAATGGCTTTTTCTGGATATATCTGTAATTCCTGAGTGTTCCCACTCTAGTTAGGATTCCTTCTCTAACCATGTCTGTTAGGGAGTGTGATACAGCTGTCCTATCGTAGTTATATCCCATTGCTGATATTTCATCATGTACTTCACCCAATGATCTTTCGCTTTCAAAATACTTTTCATAAAATATTTTTTCTATTAGGCTTCTACATGTGTTACCGTTTTTAGCTAATTCTTTTAATGAAATGCTGCTGTTTTTTCTTTGGTTGTTGTTGTATGCATTGTTGTTTGTTTCAAATTTGGATTTTATGTAACCTATTTCATCTTTTAGTTTTTCAATCTCATCGTTTGTATTTGTGTTTGAGAGTGAGGCAATATCTATCCCAGAAAGTACATTCTCTACAACCTGTTTTACTTTGTCTTCTGTACACGTGATTTCGACTTCCCACTCTTTATATTTTAGTTTTATTTTTGCCTCTACGGATAGCTTTGACATTGCCTCATTCATCAGTCTTTATATTGGGGATTCTCTTTGATAAAGTTATTGCTGTTCACCATGAACATGATGAACAACATTTATTAACCAGTCTGCTGTTCTTGAACAAGATGAATAATCAATTAAATTTTCAAGAGCTCGAGTCAAATATAGCTAACATGAAAAAATCACTAATTAACAATTTTACTAATTCCTTTTTTTGTAAAGACTATAAAAAATTGTTAGAGAGCAAAAAATTGGTTTTTGTAAACGACGATGATGGGATACCTATTCAAAATTGGGGAATGCGTTCTGAAAAATACGATCATGTGAAAGTTAATGATATTGACACTGTTAAAGTAAACAAGTTTGTTTTTGGTATTGATTCAAGCTGTATTAAAGTTGCTGAAGTAGAAGATGGGGGCTTGTATGCAATAAAAGGTTGTATTTGTATCTCTTTTAAGGGAAGGCCTTTGAACCACCTTAAGGTTGGTCCCTTTTTATTTTACTTAAATGAGGAAACATTAAAAAATTTCCGAATAGATCATAACATACTAAAACTAACGTTATTTAATGATGATTACGCAAAAAAGTTTCTTAGAATCAGCCTTGAACGATACATCCAATTTTGGTTATCCAAACTAGTCACGAATTCAATCATTCTTATAGATGGCTCCCTTAAATATTCGATATTTGAAAATCATTTTTATTCTATTTTGAGGATATTTGAGAATTCTGTCATCAACAAAAACTCAATAATCGGGATTAGCAAGAACACTAAGATTAAGGTGTTGAAATATTTTTCTTATCCTCTATTAAAATCAAAAAACCCTTCTTTCATTAACATTGATCTAGTTATTACAAGTTTGATTAGAAAAATATATGGAGAACACATTTTGGTAAAGCTTGATGATGATAAATATGCCAATATCTTAAGGGCGGATGTGGTGGCGTTTGATAATGACGTTACTAATCTCCTAGGTACTTTGCTTTATAACGAATTTATCACAAATGGTTATCCCAGTACATTACAGTTGTCTCATCATGTTTCAACTTTTTCAAATACCGATCTATCTAGTATACAGGGTTTTATAAAGTCAAACTATTTCGTTAAGGAAATTTATTATGAAAACATACGAAATTCCATTTTAGGATCCATTTAGAAATGAAGATCCTCTCAAAAAGCGGAGATGAGATAATATTGCTTGCCGTAACTAACGATTTTGCAAATAAAGGTGATTATTTTATTATTGAAGATTCCAATTTAAATAAAAAACTATTAGTCCAAATTTATGATGAGGAGTATCTTTCATCCCAATCACTAGCAGATGAAATAATTAAAGATGAGGTTATAGGTAAATATAGCTCTGAAAACATCTTTGATCCACTAGAAATCAACAATCTTTCTCAAATAATCCGAGATGTAAGGCTTTTTAGAACAAAAATCAGGGGATCTATCGATAAATTTGATAACCTGTCTGCTGATGTGGATTGGGTTCCCTCTCGTGTATATTCAAAAATCATCAAAATTAATTACAACGAGATTAAATCTTTGACAAAAAGAGATTTGCAGTATCCTATACCTATTGGCAAATCCGGAACTGAAGATCAGGTTTTTGAGATCTATGCTGAAGATCTGGATGGCAAGTTAAATATAATTACTGGAAAAAAAGAAACCGGCAAATCCCATCTTTCAAAAATTCTCATAAAATCTTTAATTCAATATGGCGCGTACGTTATTGTCTTTGATTTAAACAATGAATACAGCGGGTTATTGTTCAACAATAACGGAGGAGCATCATCCATTAACGATAAGTTACTTTTGTTGGAACCAGGAAAGGAGTTGAAATTTGATTTACGATATTGTGGTAAACCGTCCATTTCAAATATGTTAAGAAATGCTCTTGATATGCCTGCGGCTTCATTAAGGGAATTTTTTAGAATATGGGACTCGCTTGAAAATAAAAAGATGTTGGGATTAGATGAGCTTGGACATGCATTTAGTACATGGAACATCAATGAGTTGGTACGAGATGCTCTGTTATCTAGATACCATATTATCGATTCATCTCATCTTTTTTCTCTTAATCATACCAATGAGAAAGGTTTTCAATTCGAAGAATTAATAAAAACCAAAAGAAAAGGAGCCGGAATGATAATCAATATGAGTCGGGTTTCTCCTGTTGTAAGGCGTATGATTGTTGAGGTTGTAATGAATAAATTAATTGATTTAATGGAAAAATCATTAATTCCGCCAATATTTATTTTTGCCGAAGAAGCCCATTTATATATTCGCGATACCTATTGGGAAGATTTGATAACCCGTATGAGGCATTTTGGAATTTACACCACGTTCATCACTAATCAGCCTGACGCACTTAACGATACCATTTATAGGCAAGTTGACAATATCTTTTTATTTAACTTTACAAACGATGCTGATTTGGAAAAAAT
Source organism: Nitrososphaeraceae archaeon (assembly GCA_016782315.1). Lineage (GTDB taxonomy): Archaea > Thermoproteota > Nitrososphaeria > Nitrososphaerales > Nitrososphaeraceae > Nitrosocosmicus. The sequence continues at coordinate 17,845 of JADDOQ010000023.1, forward strand.
ATCCAAAGTTTCTTTGCTTGATAATTCCACAATAAAGTCTTTAGTAAAAACACTATCACACCGCAATTGCCTTTCAATAGGCAAGGTTGTCTCTAACCTGCCAATGGTGGTAAAAGTTGACTCCGTAGACATGGTTACACTAGGGGAAACAAAAAAATTTTTTAAATAATCTCAGAACCTTTTATTGTTATAATGAATTCGCTTTCTGCAATTTTCTCTATTTGGTATTCCATGCCATTTATTTTTTTGATTATCTCCAAATTTGTTAAAAGGTGCTTTGAAATACTTGATATCTTATACCTTGATTTTTCGTTAACAAAACTTAGTGGCAATACCAACATGTCTGCCAAATGCTTATCTATGCATGCCCGAAATTTAAACTCCTCAATATACTTTTTTGAGACATTATATCCTATTGTTTCAGCTTTTAAATTTTTTTCACCTATTGAATCAGCTCCCAAATAAACCCCGGATTCGGATATGCTATATACCAAAATAGATGATCCTGGGCTCTCAGAGTTTTCCATTGATGACTTATATTTTTCACACTTTATTCCGTTTTTCTCCAAATTTGACAAAGCACTACTGATTTGCCTGTCGTTTACATGCTTTGGTAGCCTACCTACAATACTTATTATATGTGGGTTTGTCTCCCTGAAATTACAAAAGTCAACTGATTTAAGATTCTTTGCCTTTTGGATTTCTATATTAACAATCCCTTTACCATTTGGATAAAACCCCCTTTTTATTATATTTACATCAAATAGAATTCCTATCCTGTTGAACGCTTCCCTCATCACATATTTTATGTAATCAATTGTGGGGCTAAACTTTACATCGGTTCCCCCTGTCAACCGAATCAGAATGTTCTTTTGGGAAATTGCGATACTTGGAATTATTGTTTGAAGTAATAACGGGATGCTTCCTGCAGTCCCAATATCAATATTGTATGTATCTTTATTTATCTCATCATTGTTTTCGCTGTTTTTATCGAATGATATATTTATCCACTCTGCTCCTAATTCTGCATTTTCGATATGGATATCAAATAATTTTGACAGGAGTTTTATTGTTGTAACATGCTGGTGTCTTAAGCCCGGATTGTTTCTTTTTGTTCGGATATTTGTTATTTTTATGGGCTTTTTAATGATAGTTGAAATTGTTAATGCACTTCTAAGTATTTGACCTCCGCCTTCGCCAGTTGATCCATCTATTATTAGCAATTATAGTTTTATAATTTGTTTTTAAATTAAATTTTTGTTATTGTTGCTTTTTATTTTGGTGATTGATGTTATGTATCGCCTTTATTCTCTCAATTCCGTTTATTTCCTCAATGATTTTTGCTGTTTCAGCGGATACCAATTCTTTCCAATTTCTATTATTTGAAATTCTATGTCTGACTTCAGTTGCCGAAAGCTTTTCTCTATTGATTATTTCGGGATGGATTATTTCTATTCTTCTTTCATTAAATAACATGGTTGTAAACGGATCGTTTGTAAATACTACATTGTATCTTGGTACCAATAAGTCAATATTGTGTGTCCATAATTTATGTACTCCAACATCTGGAACTGGTATGAGAATAGTATTTTGCAATATGTCTTTCCTAATTTCCTTACAGATGGTTTCTCTTATGATTTCTATTCTCTCTCCTGCGGTAAAAGGATTTTTAAACTCAAAACTTTTATCAGAGCTGCCAATAACTATTACTAATTCATCTACCTTATCAAGACAGTATTTTATCGAATTTATATGACCATTATGTAGTGGTTGAAATCTGCCAACAAAGAGGCCTCTTTTTACCATTTTTTTTCTTATGTTGGTTGAGTTAAAAATATATTGAATTCATGTATGAATTCAAATTTGTAATTACAAATATAGTAAGAAATTAATATATTTTTATGTCTATTGATTATTCTGTACTATTCGTTTAGTAAATTTGGGCGTGATGCGGAGTTTTTAGTTGGTTTATGTATGAAATCTAAGGAATGGAATGTGTATTTTTCTAAAGGAAGTAGAGGCCCGTCTGATATCATAGCAATAAAAAACGATGTCATTTGGTTGATTCAAATAAAATCAAGCACCAGAATACCGAAAATACTCGGATGTGAAATACATAACCTTATAAAAATGTCAAATAAAATAAACAATAGTTTTCCTATCTTATCTTTGATAAGCCCTAAATTAGACTGTAATGCTAATGCAAACTCAATTTTATTTGGGAATTATTCTTTAAATTTTTACTTGTTGCCTGATTGGAAAAGCGTTACTTTGGAGTTATAGATATATGTCAACTATTTCATTACTGAATTCAATACATGAATAATCAATCTCTATAAATATTTTTCCAAAAAGATTTTATTGTTTTTTCGTTGAAACGAATAGAATTTAATGCAAATTCTTTCATTGATTCAATATAATCTAACATATATGTTTTCCATGGATTGCTATAATTGCTTTTCAATGACATGTTTTTGTCACCTGGTACTTTTTTATCTTTTTCAGGATTTAATACATGATTTGATATTGTCTTTACAATTACTTCATTATCTATGTCTTTTGTAGTAGCAAAGGTGATTATTTTTTCTTTTGTCGGTAAGTCAAATAACTTTAGTTTTTCATATTCCACAACTATATACTCTAGTTTTCCCAATTCTTTTGAAAACCTTTCTCCAATCTGCACTATATGGGGAGTTTGGATAAAACTTAATTTTGCAATATTGTTGTCTATTGTTTGACCTGGATCATTTAAGTTTGATTCTATGTTGCCATCTTCAAAAACCCCGACAAATTTTATTTTAGGTTCCAATGAAATGATTTCGGCGGAACTATGTGCAACATTCATTTAATTTTTTTAAATCCATTACAACTATATTTATATTTTTTTATACTTTTTGTGTATTTAACTCATCAATTTTTTTGGCTAGATCTGTATCTTTTTCGCTAATTTGGTTAGTGTCATGCGTTATTAGTTTTATATTCACTTTATTGTATGAAATTAGGATGTCGGGATGGTGATCCATTTTTTCAGATTCAAGTGCAATTTTTGTAATAAAGCTAAAAGATTCAATAAAATTATTAAATTCAAAATCTTTGCACAGTTTCCCTTCTATTTCTTCCCAACCATGAAGTCCGCTTAGTTTATTGTTCATTGTTGGTATTATGTTTAAAAATAGTTAAATATTTTCTTTATACGTCTTTTACCTACCCGGATTAAAATGAATAATATATTTTAATATTTGGTATTATCCTAATATCTAATGAATAAAAGTGGTAGAAGTTGCCATTGTTCAGATGAAATCATCTGTAAATAAAGATGAGAATCTAAAGTTCTCTTTAGAACAAATTAGGGAAGCTCGGAGGAAAAAAGCACAGATAATTTGTTTTCCTGAGTTTCAGATGGCATTTTCTCCAAATTCTCAATCAACTAAAGAATTATTTTCGATTTCTGAACTAATTGACGGTGATTTTATTACAGAATTGCGCAAAAGCGCTAAGGAAAATGATATTCATATTATAGGAACAATATATGAACGCTCAACTACGGATTCTAATGAATCCACCAAACCACCAAATAACAATGATAGTTTTGACAATCAATATTGCGTTTACGATACGGCAGTATTTATAAATAATAGTGGAATTTTGGTGTCATGCTACAGAAAATTGCATCTTTATAACGCTCTTGGTTTTCAAGAATCAAAAAAACTATTAGCTGGAAATAAACTTTTTTCACCTGTTGATTCTCCATTAGGTAAACTAGGGGTCTTGGTTTGTTACGATTTACGCTTCCCAGAATTAGGCAGATTACTTGCTATTGAGGGATCAAATGCATTGGTAGCTCCCTCTGGTTGGGTTCAGGGAACAATGAAAGAGGATCACTGGTTGACTATGTGTAAAGCTAGATCTATAGAAAATGGTGTTTATTTGATAGCCCCAAATCAAGTAGGCAATATTTTTTGTGGCCATAGCTTGATAGTTGACCCATTTGGTATTGTAATTCTCGATATGGGCACCAGAGAGGGAGTGGAGATAATTGATTTGGATCTT
>JADDOQ010000130.1:0-3057 GCA_016782315.1 Nitrososphaeraceae archaeon
TATTGATTTTTTAAAATACGTTTCCAAATCAATTTCAATATTTAAACTACCCCATGAAATTAAGAATGGTTTTTATTTGGTAAAGCAGTTTTCAGATAAGATTTCTAATGCTTTAGATGTTATTGAACCCCAAATAATAAAAATGAATAATATTGCTTATCTTCAGCATGATCTTGATCTGGCATCGAGTATGATCGTAAACTTTGTGTTGGGTTTATCGGGAAAACAGGTTGGTATTGCTTTTAAATTAAAAGACAACATTAATTCTTATGTTTTGTCTATACGGGGATCAAAAGATTGTTCCTATCACTTAGGGAAAATAGTTAATGAATTAACCTCTGATTTAAATGGAAGTGGAGGGGGGCATGATAAAGCTTGTGGTGCGGTTATTCCAGAAGAAAAATTAGAATTATTTCTAAAAAAATTCGATGAGCTGATTACCATTTAATTTTTTTTTGACTATCAATCAGTTAAGATTTTAAAGGTGTAAAAATTTTTATTATTTGAAGTGGGATTAGCAAGATTATCAAAGGTTACACTCTTTGTTCCACGGGCCGAATCAGCAAATGTTGTAAGTAGATTGGCTGAGTTTGAGTGGTTTCACCCAATTCCTGTATCATCTACGTCAGATTACTCTAACCCGGAATTGGATGATTTATTATTGCACTCTCAAAAACAATTTCAATCCATTGACGAAATTGTACGTTCTTTGAATATTAAACCTGATATTGGGATAATGGACACACTGAAGAAGGGCGCTAAAAAACCAAAAAAAGACTTCAATATAGATGAAATCAGGTCTTTGTTAAATGAGATTGATAGGGATTCCAGAGATGTATTGGAAAAATCAAGAAACTTATTGAATGAGCGTGCCTCTTTAAATAAAGAAATAGATGAGCTACAATCTTTCCATGATACCTTAAAAATGGTTTCAAATCTAAATATCAATATTGATAATATTCGTGACGGGTCTCTTTTTTCACAGCGCCTGTATTTGATAGATTCTAAAGATACTGCCGAGATTGAACGTTCGTTAAGTGGTTTAGCTTTTATAACCATTCCCGTAAATAATGTTAAATCTGTTATCTTCATTTTTTGCTCAACAAAGGAATTGGATAGAGTGAATAAAGTCCTTAGGAGTTTTGATATATCTCCTTTTGCAATTCCAAAATCCTTGCCACAGAACCCAAAGTCTGCCTATGAAAAAGTTAGGTCACAGTTAGATGCTTTAAGTAAAAAGAAAAAGGAAACCGATGAGGTGTTAAAAAAACACGTAAGTGATGTTACAAATACTTTACTGGCATTCCGTGAAAGCTCACTATATTGTAAGGAAGTTCTTGAGGCATTTAGGAAACCTGGTGGATTAAAGAATTTTGCAGTCATACGGGGATTCATACCTACAGACGTATCGGATGAATTTAATGAAGTTACTAAAACATGGTACTCTACATTTGAGAATATCATACCCGATGTACATGGGGAAGTCAATCCCAATTTTCCCAAAAATGACGAATTTGATGTTGGGGATGTGTTACTGGATAATCCAAAACACGCATCACAAAGCAGTGCTGATGATGGAAAAAAGCAAGAGCATAGGTTAATTCCATCATTATTCGCAAATAAAAGGTATTTTAGATCCTTTGAGCCTATAACTTTAACCCAGGGATATCCTAAAAATGATGAGTTTGACCCATCTCCAATGATAGCATTTATTTTTCCAATTTTATATGGATTGATGTTTGGTGATTTTGGTCAAGGTGCGGTGATTGCTGCCATAGGTGCGATTTTTAGAATTCGTGGTATTGGTACAATTCAAAGATGGGGAACATTGATACTCGCAAGCGGAATATCTGCAATGGTTGTGGGATTGCTTGTCGGAGAGTTCTTTGGTTTTCACATAGTGGAGCTTCCTGGAGCCGAAGCGTTAAGGTCAATTGGGTTTATAGGGTTTTTAAACGCAACTGAATTCACTCAAGAAAATGTAATGACTATATTGACCATTTCTATTAATATAGGCATAATACATATAGCGAGCGCTTTATCTTTAAACATCTACAAGGGACTAAAAGAAGGAAGGACATTCGAGGTTGTTTCACAGCGACTTCCAATATTAGTAATGTATTTTTCTATTGTCTCACTTTTATTGGCAGCTGTTGGAGCTAATTATCAGGTTATGGGCATGTTTGAAAATAAAAACCCCGCACCATTTTTCTTTAATATTTTTGGTGATTGGGTAACGGTGGAAATTGTAGCTAAAATTGCAGCACCAATATTAATTGCTACCATGGTTATCCAGATTATCGCTGTTCCAATTGGTATAAAGACAGGCAAATTGCATTTTCACGGTAGTTTTGGTGAGGAGATGTTTATAACTATAATCGAAGTGATGCTTATAAGACTGGTAGAACTGTTTGCTAATACCATTAGTTATTCTAGAATTGGAATTATGCTTTTGGTTCACGTTGCGTTAATGGCTACTACCACTGGGGGTGTTGAGTTCTATTTGGATCAAGGGATTATTCCATTAGCCATATTCATGTTTCTTTTGGGTAATATTGGAGTAATGCTGTTGGAGGGATTAATAGTCTATATTCAGGCACTCAGGTTACATCTTTATGAATATTTTACCAAGTTTTTTGAGGGTAATGGCATTCCGTTTAAAAAACTGACTCCTGACCTTGTATATTCAAACATAACTTGGAAAAACAAATAACAATATTATTTCTTATAGTTGCTGATTAATCAGGGTGGGATAAATTGACAAGAATTGGGGAGGTTTACAGAAGATTCCATGGGCGAATAGTGGACAGGCCAACGAACTTTAGCTGGGTTATACCTGAAAAATTGGCCGGAAGTGGGTTGCCCGCCTCATATGATCACTTGTTGTGGCTTGTAAAAAACAACATAAAAACAATTGTGACTGTAAGGGAGATACCATTACCTGATGCGTGGATAAAAAAAGTCCACTCAATGAACTTTACGCTTGATAGTTTTTTCTTAAAGACAGATGATTACAACTCACCTACGGTCGATGAACTTTCTGAGGTGATTGATTAT
>JADDOQ010000130.1:3071-6291 GCA_016782315.1 Nitrososphaeraceae archaeon
AAATAATGAAAAGCCCGTGGTTGTACATTGTGCTGCCGGAAAGGGAAGGACTGGAACTGTGTTGGCTGCGTACATTATTAAAAAAGACGGGTTGGACGCCTATAGTGCCATAAAAAAAATAAGATCTTTGCGTCCAGGCTCAATACAGTCTGAAGTACAAAAAATCACAATAAGTTCATTTTATAATTATGTAAATCAAAAGTTTTAATTTAAGGTAAATGTGAAATATTTAAATTGACTTAATTTAATTATGATTTAATAAATGAAAACTAGAAAAAATGCTTTGATTGATAGAAACAATGATCAAGGAAAACTTTTTAAATTATCAATATGTTTTACAACAGCTTTTTTGATTTTGATTGGTTTCTCCTTTTATAATGTAGTGTCTGGACAAAATCCCAATTCCTCTACTAGTATGGATGATAATATTACAAGTACTTTCAACAAATCAAATGCATCTCTAAAGGAAACCTCAGCTAGTGGTTTGGGTGCGTCTCAAGATTTTTCATCCTCCTTGCCAGACCTGTTTAACCATGTCAAGCAATCTGTAGTACAGATAACTGATCCTGAAGATTTACAGCAACAAAGTGAAATAGCCGGTTCTCGGTTAGGCTCGGGATTTGTTTATGATAAGGAGGGCCATATAGTAACAAACTATCATGTTGTTGCAGGAGCAAAAAACAACACCGTCTATGTTACTTTTTTGGATGGTGTCTCTTATGAGGCAAATGTAACAAACTCTGATCCATATGCTGACTTGGCGGTTATAAAACTGAATTTGGATGAAAATAATGATGTTCTCTCCAAATTAGTTCCATTGGAACTCGGAAACTCGACTAGTTTGAGAATTGGGGAGAAAGTCGCTGCAGTTGGAAATCCATTTGGATTATCTGGCTCTTTGACGGATGGTATTGTCAGTGGTCTTGGTAGGTTGATCCCCGCAGGATCTGAAGAGTATAATCCACCAACACCACCGTTTGGAAACCAAAATAACCCACCTATTGCCCCTACTCCCTCATTTTCTATACCAAACATTATACAAACTGATGCTGCCATAAACCCTGGAAATTCTGGCGGTCCATTGTTAAACATGAAAGGCCAGGTTATAGGAATCAATAGTGCTATTTTTTCAAATACGGGTGCTTATTCCGGAATAGGTTTTGCGATACCTTCAAACATGCTAACTAAAATTATTCCAACATTGTTGGAAGGAAAAACCTATGAACACCCCTATATGGGAGTAAATGGGTTTGATGTCACCCCTGAAATAGCAAAACTAATGAATCTTTCACAGTCATCGGGCTTTCTTGTTGTTAATGTTACAGAAAACAGCCCCGCATCTTTAGCCGGGGTTATGGAGGGTAACACTACATATCAAATCAACGGCGAACCTATAGAATTAGGTGGGGATGTCATAATAAAAATCGATAACAGCACTGTAAGAAAAGTTGATGATGTATTGTCTTATTTGGAAACCTATAAGGAAGTAGGAGATAACGTTTCGCTTACTGTGTTGAGGGACGGAAATCAATCCAAAGTGCTAACCCTTGAATTGGCCGCTCGTCCACAAATCAATGCTAGCGTTATTTCACCGCCACCCTCAATTGGAGTGGTGGGACTTGATGTCACCCCTGAAATAGCAAAACTAATCAACTTGACTACACCAACAGGTTTCCTAATAACCGGTGTATTGGACCAAAGTCCTGCAACAAAAGCTGGTTTGCGAGGTGGTTATATCATTGCCGAAATAAACGGTACACAAATTGAATTAGGTGGGGATGTCATAATAAAAATCGATAACAGCACTGTAAGAAACAACCAGGACATCAAAAAGTATCTCTCTACAAAAATCAGTGGGGACAAGATAGTTATTACTATAGTTAGAGATGGCACAACCATGACAAAGAATTTGACTTTAACTGAGTTCAGTGATGGACAACTTGATTTGGGTAATAAACGTGATGGATTGCTAGAACAAAATCAACCATTTAATTTCCCTCCAATCCCAAACGAATCTTTTAAAGACTTTTTAGATTCCTGCTATAGAATACTTGATAAAGACAAATGCGATTTGTTTATTCCGGGTAGATAAAATCCCCATTTTATTATTTATATTAATATATTGGGTAGTTTGATTTTGAATGAAAGGTGAATAACTATAATGAATAGAGAAGAAGAAGTAGAAGGAGAAGGGGTATTTAATGTGTTTTGCAAGCAGGTTATAGGCCTAGATAAGGCAATTAGGTTTGCTGGGATAGCGGACGAAGATGGCAAGCTAAAGTCAATAGCTGAAAGACCCGGTCTGAATCCGTTACTAAGCCCTGAGGAAAGAGCTCAATACGCAATCACTGCCGCTACAAGGCAATTTACACGATTGCGTTGGGAGTATATGCTGGGAAAGATTCAGTATGCAAGCTCCAAATATGAAAAACTAATGAGGGCCACGATTCCAATCACAGATGAGTATAGCGTGTTGTCTTATGTTTTATTATTGTCTTTTGATCCCGAGACTAATAACTTTCATCAGGTGATAACGGAAAAGGTTATTCCATTGATAAACAAAAACAAAGCCAACCTATTGGAACTACACAAATAATTTATTTTTAAAAGCCATTTTAGCTAATTGTGATGTTTTTTGAAATGTATTGCAATAAAAATTACTATGGTAAAATGAAAAATATTTGTAGATCTTATATACCAGTAAAATCTACACTATAATTGCATGTATAAATTAAACTTGATTGCAATCGTAAGTATCGTAGCAGCTGTATCCTTTGTTGTGGGAATGGCATCACCAGCAGCATTCGCAGCACAACATGCGAGCATTAATACGACAGATAACATGGGGTTAATGGGCAACATGACAGGTGGCAACGCAACACCAATGACCGGTGGCAAACTGACAATGTCAGAAATGTCAAATGCAACTAGTTTGACTGGCCAATAATCAAAACCATCTTATCCAAGCACCAAATAAATATAAACAAAAAACTTAGATATTAAGCATAATAGTTTATAAAACTATTTTTTTATTTTAACAGTTTTGCAATGTTCTTACACATCTTAACAATCTTACAGCGTTTTTACAATTGCCACAAAGGCCTTATATACCAGTAAAATCTACACTATAGATGCATGTATAAATTAAACTTGATTGCAATCGTAAGTATCGTAGCAGCTGTATCCTTTGTTGTGGGAATGGCATCACCAGCAGCATTCG
>JADDOQ010000261.1 GCA_016782315.1 Nitrososphaeraceae archaeon
TTAACCGGACTATGCGGCTTTTTTTTGTAATAGTAGCCTCTACACCACCGGAGCTACTGTTTTCTTTTTGGTTGTTAATGCTGTTGAGAATATAAAACTTCGGATTTAAGCCCATCAAATCTTTGGTATTGGAGGCTTCGCGTACAAACTTGCCAACAACATCGTTTTGCCTTCCATTTGGTTTTGTTGGTTTGGGTGCCTTACTGATTTTGGTAAGATCTGTATATTTGTCTTCGCCGAATATCTTACCGAATTTAGTAAGGTCAGGGTTCGGGAGGAAGGATGACAGCAAAGGAATATCCTTGCTCATAAGGTTTGCCACCTTCTTCTTGATGATGGACTTTAACTTGTACTCGTAGGACCTTGGACCTGCTTTTGGCCCTGCAGGTACTGAATCTCTGACTTTGAGAGAAGAGACATATGTTTTAAGAAAGTGGGAAAAAGTATTAAATCTTAACCAATATGTGAAAAAAGCGTCTTGAGTAAAAGGAAACTATCTCGTATTGTTGTTTAAAGATAAGTGCGGGATTTGAACCCGCTTTCCCTTCCATGTACCTTAACAACCAGGCTGGGCAAACTTATTTCAGTTTGTGGATGATTAATCAAAGAACGTCAACAAGTGGACCAGAACACTTACATCATATGGCCGCTGCTAAGCACAAACCAATAATTCTGTTTCATCCATTTGAGCATCCTGCATTATGTATAACAAAGGTATCGCTTTACACAACGGTTGGCCAGTATCTTTTTGATGATGGACTTTAATTTGTAATCATAGGACCTTGAGACTTGCTTATGGTCTTGCAAATATTAAATCCTGACTTGAGAGAAAGAACATGTCTTTAGTGGACATCTGGATAAAGATCTGCAAAAAAAAGATGATGGCTACTGGCCTATGTTACCGAATTTAACTTTCTCCTGCCCTGGCGCGAGCTCGGATGCACCGTTACATTCAGCACAGCCCGGATTTTGGAACTCGGCCTCCTGACCAGGCGCAAACTCCTGGCACTCTTTGACTTAAAGTCAGAATCTTCTGCAAACTTTTCCTGCCCTGGGGCAAACTCCTTGGCACATTGTATACATGAAATGGCCAACACCGAACTAATGCTCATGGCAGTTGCTGCAGTAAGAGTCGCAAAAACAACACTCAACACCAATACCTTATTCATATAGCTTTGGGTTGAAAGATCACTTTCTGTTTGAAATATCACTATCTGTTTGAAGTTCTTTTTGTGCACACTCTAGATCTCTGTATTCTTTGGCAACAGCAGGAGTTGGGAATTTCACATCTTTAGGTATGGTTATGGAAATGCCATAATCAGAATAAGGACATTTGTAAACGAGGTTGTTGTCTTCATCCAATGAAAAATTAATTATGTCGCTGTAAAGTTGCGCTTGTACCAATCCTAGTGCGCTGAGTGCCGCCATAAAAACCATTGAGGCTGCAAATATTGATAGTCTTGATGTGTACAAATACCATCTATAAGCTAGAATCATATGTTAAATACTAAATCATAAATCGGAAAAAAGTTTTGCAATAAACCCTAACTAAAATAAAGATAAACCCTTTTCAAACGCACATATCATATCTTTAAAACAAAAGCATTTTTTTAATTTTTATGGAAGAACATATTATATCATATTATATCATATTATATCATATTATATCACCTTTTGGCAATTTGTGTTGTGGCACTGCGTCAGAATTTAATCTGCATCGCGTTGGATTTACGTTGAATCGAATGTTTTTATTTATTAGCGGGTCACAGATAGATATTGTTATGGGAAATTAGTTCCAAATTGGTCTATTT
>JADDOQ010000131.1:0-1824 GCA_016782315.1 Nitrososphaeraceae archaeon
CTTCATCACCGACGCCGCCTTGTATCTTGGACGCGTTCTATTTAGTATGGTGTAAAACATAATATTAATGTTTTCACTTTGAATAAGATAAAAATGGGCGATAACAAATATCATTAATTTTTAAAGGTTGAGTGGAATAAAGGTATGGTGATGAAATCCGATTTGTCATTGGAAGAACAGCAGAAGCAACAGAATTATTATTTAAGAAAACTTCCAGAAAATATACCTTCATTATTGCTTTCTTCTATGTATGTAGGGGAGAAAAGATCGGTATTTTTAAAATTTTACAACCCAGAAGACTCTCAGATATATTTTTGGAGCGAGTATTTCATTGAAAATGGCAATCAAACTAAACATCAACCCTATTGTTTTGTGAAGGAGATGTATGCCGATCAGGTTAAAACAGCGGTTAACAAAGAATCACATAGGTTCAAAATAGAAAGTGTAAAAAAACAAGATGATATTGTAGATAAAGAGATTGATGTCTTTAAAATAATAGCTCCTGATCCACTTTCTATTGGAGGCACCGACAGCAGCTTTAGGGAAAAAGTAACTTCTTGGGAAGCCGACATAAGGTATCACGATAGCTATTTGTTTGATTCCGGCCTCATCCCAGGAGCATTTTACAACAGAAAAGGAAATAATCTGATGTTTCATGAATTCCCTATCCCCAAAAAAGTTGATCAATACCTTGATAACCTTTTTCAGTCCAACACCGCAAAAAATGATCTGAAAAACAATGAATATGATAAATTTCTTTTAAAATGGTCCCGATTACTAAACCAACCTATTCCCGACATCAAGAGAATATCCTTAGACATAGAGGTAGATTCAGAAGAGGGTCGAATGCCTACTGCAAGAGATCATGATAAAGTCATATCGGCAGTTGGTCTATCAGCCTCCGACGGATATAGAAAGGTTTTTGTACTAAACAAAAACCCAGATTATGATCTCTCAAAATTAGATACAGCGACGGTGGAATTATGCGATATTGAAAAGGATTTAATTTTAAAGGTTTTTGCCATTATTCAGGACTATCCTATCGTTTTAACTTTCAATGGTGATGATTTTGATTTGCCTTATCTTTATGCTAGAGCACAGGATCCAGACATAGATCCTATTGCTAAAAAACCTATAGAAAAAGAACTGATACCCATTTTAGTGAAAAAGGAGTCTTATATCAAAAGAGGCATCCAGGCAGATCCCGTTTCATTAAAATTTGGTGTACATATTGATTTATTTAGGACATTTCAAAACAGATCAGTCCAAAACTATGCCTTCAGTCACAAGTATTCGGAATTTACCTTAAATGCAATTTGTGAGGCCCTCTTGAATGATTCCAAGATAGATTTTGACGGCAACATAAGTGATCTTCCGATTGAAAAGTTGTCCGAATACTGCCTCAAAGACGCAGACTTGACTTTTCGTTTGTCATCGTTTAACGATAATTTATTGATAAAATTGTTAATTATCATTTCAAGAATTTCCAGAATGTCTATCGAAGATATCACAAGGTTTGGGGTAAATCAATGGATTAGGTCCATGATGTTTTATGAACACAGGCAACAAAATATCATTATACCCCGAAGAGAGGAATTGCAGCAAAAAGGAACATCTTCCACAGTGGCCATCATAAAAGAAAAGAAATACCGTGGTGGCCTTGTTGTCGAACCCGTTTTGGGGATTCATTTCAATGTGGTGGTTGTGGATTTTGCCAGCCTGTATCCTAGCATAATTAAGGTTCACAATTTATCATATGAAACAGTTAATTGCCCACATGAAAGATGCCGAAACGATCCAAATACCCACATTGAGCAAACAAAT
>JADDOQ010000131.1:1982-6312 GCA_016782315.1 Nitrososphaeraceae archaeon
TTTAAATGCTACTTATGGTGTGATGGGTGCAGAAATATTCCCCCTGTACTGTTTACCTGTAGCTGAAGCAACCGCAGCAATTGGAAGAATCACCACAACAAAAACTATAAAAAAATGCGATAAAAATAACATCAAAGTTGTATATGGTGATACGGACTCGCTCTTTTTGAAGAATCCGTCCCAAGACGGATTGAATACGATCTCTTCTTGGGCAAGGAAGGAATTGGGTATTGATTTAGAGATAGATAAACGATATAGGTATGTAGTTTTTAGTGCACTAAAAAAGAATTATCTTGGAGTGTTGGAAGATGGCACTGTAGACGTAAAGGGGCTTACAGGGAAAAAGTCCCACACCCCACCATTCATCAGGCACGCTTTCTACGACATATTGAATGTTCTAAAAGAGGTTTTTTCTGAAAACGATTTTGAAAAGGCAAAAGAAAAGATAAAAAAAATAGTTCAATCCATTGCAGAAAATTTGGAAAACAAAAGGATTTCCCTTGAGGAATTAAGTTTTAATGTCATGGTGAATAAGTCCCCTAGCAATTACGGCATAAAGACTTCAGAAAAGCGAAATGATAAATCCTTTTCCCTAGATGGCAAAGAAAATGAAATAGAAAACGTCAAGGGAATCCCTCAGCATATCAAGGCCGCAAAACAATTGGTGGAGATAGGAAAGCAGGTAAAAGCAGGCGACATTATTTCATATGTAAAGACCAGGACGTTGGATGGTGTAAAACCTGTTGCATTAGCTAACCAAATGGACATTGATACTGAAAAATACCTGGAAACAATGGAGTCAACGTTTGACCAAATCCTGTCGTCTTTAAATTTGAATTTCAAATCAATAATTGGAAAGCCTCGCCAAACAAATCTGGATGAACTATTTTGGAATTAACCCAAAGCTCCGCTGTTTTATATGTTGACGGTCTGATAGCTGATTGAAATGGATGAACTTTCCCTGCTTGAAAACTTTTTTATCAAACCAGAATATACAAATTCAAAATGCTGTTTTTGCGATATTCCAAAGCCGATATCTTTCGGAGAATCAAATGTAAATGTTATAGGGATTCCGATAGATATAACCACCACATTTGGCAAAACAACCTCCTATGGCCCAGAATCCATTAGAATAACCTCTGCAAATCAGGTAGAAACGCTTGTCTATGAAAAAAACCTAGAGGTTTTTGACAAATCTCTAATATATGATTTAGGTGACCTGTTATTGTCAACCAACAAAAATTTCGATGTAAACAACAAAGGCGAGATAAAGTCCTTCTGGAATGAGTTTGATGGTCAGATTTCCAAAATAATGTCGCATTTGTTGGGACTAAATAAGAAACCTGTAGTTTTGGGAGGGGAGCATACAATTACTTATTCCGTATTTAAAGAAATCTCAAAGGAGAACCCGTTGTTGATACATTTTGATGCCCACAGAGACCTAAAACCGATTTACGATGGGATGGAAATTTGCCATACAACCCCGTTTTATCATCTGATTAATGAAGGGTATCTGAAAGGCCGAGATCTCGTTCAAATCGGAATACGGCAATCCGATAAAAACGAAAACTATTTTGCAACAGATAATGAAATCACAACATTTGATGCCTGGTATTGTCACAATTCATTTAGTTCTCTGACAGATTGGATAAAATCTAAATCCAGGGATAGGAATATCTACATATCTTTTGATATTGATGTGTATGATATTTCATATGTTCCCTGTACAGGGACTCCAGAACCATTTGGGCTGAATCCCTTCCAAATTTGCGATATAATTAATAGCATAGATGACTCCTCCAATTTTGTTGGGTTGGATTTTGTGGAAACCGGACTAAAGAATAACGATTACAGGGAGGGAGCTTTGGCAACCAATACGCTATTGAGGATTCTGACTCATAATTTTATAAAAAACTTGTGATGCGCTTTTTTTCATAGATAAAAAATACCCACACAAACACACACATTCACCTATAGAAAAGGATCCTGATTTGGCTATCACATCATTATTTTGGGTCGGGCTGATAAAAATTCAGGCAAGTTTATAGGTAAAAACGGTTTGTCGTTGACTATGTCTGTGATGGTTTTTTGGATTTCCTCAGCTGTTAGTTCATGATTGCTCTTTCTTATCCTATCCCGAATAGAAATGGTGTTGTTTGTTGTCTCCTTTTTGCCTATGATGGCTATATAGTGAATCCACTCCATCTCCGCCTCCCTTATGCGTTTAGCTAGCGATTCGTCCCTGTCGTCTATATCAACACGTATGTTGTTTTCTTTAAGATGGTTGCTGATTTCTATACATTTTGGGACAAAATCCTTATCCACTGGAATCAATCTTATCTGGGTATTCATTAGCCATAGGGGCAAATAGGGTATTTTTCCCTGCTTCATTAGTTTTGCGGATTTTTCCAGTAACGCAAAAATCACCCTTTCAATAGCTCCACTTGGCGAGTTATGCAAAATTATTGGATTTTGTTTATCGCCGTTCTCATCCACAAATGTAATTCCGTAACGCAATCCGTTTTCAATATCGATTTGGTCTGTGGATAGGGCAGAAGCTTTCCCGAGGTTATCCAAATAATTGAATTCCCACTTTAGCACAAAATAAAAGAACCTATCTTTCCACATTTCAACCAATATCGGTTTTTTTATCTTGAGGCAAAACTGCTTTATAAAATCTTTGTTATTTATGTAAAAATCTTCTGTAAATCTTATGGCCATTTCGAGATCGTCTGACAGGGAGAGACCAATTTCTTCAATTACTGACTTTGATAACTCTAATCTTTTCATAAATTCCTCTTTTGATTGTTCCATGTCCTTACAAAATGCGTGACAATCCGGCATGCTAAATGCCCTCAATCTCCTTAAGCCAACCAGCTCACCACTTTTTTCCCTTCTAAAACTGTATCTTGTGAGCTCATACAGTTTTAACGGCAAGTTTTTATAGGAAATTTGAAAATCCTTGGCCATTAGGAACTGGCCGAAACAAGCCGCAAAGCGAAGGAACAGTTCTTTTTGGTCGGATTTAATGCTGTATTGTCTTGCTGGAAATCTGTTAAAGTAACTTTCCATGGATGGGTGATGGGAATCATACATGATGGGGGTCTCAACCTCCAATCCCCCATATTGGGAAACCTTTTTTGTAATAAATTGCTCTAAAAGGGATTTCATGAGCCTGCCTTTTGGATAAAACCTAATGTTTCCGGGGTCGGAGGCAGGCTCATAGTCTGCTATCCCCAACTTTCTCATTAGTTTAACGTGTGGCGGTTGTTCGTCTACTGTTCTTTTCTTTAATAACTCGTAGTTTAGTAACGCTTTCAGGTTGTCGTCGCTTTTCTTATACGGGTAGCCCTCATGTGGTATCAAGTTGCCGTCCTTATCCAAAATGTACCAAAAGGATTTCAGCGAGCCTTCAGCGGATATGGCATTTGAAGTTGCAAGTATGGAGTCTCCTTCATTTTGGTTTATTTGGTTACTATCTGCCACCATGCCTTTTTCCTTTTTTGTAAATGCTTTGGAGTTTTCAGCTAAGGGGTGTCCTTTGATTTTTAGGTTTAATTCCTTGGTCCAACCAAATGGTGCTCTTGTTACCTTTACATCCTTTAGGTT
Organism: Nitrososphaeraceae archaeon; assembly: GCA_016782315.1. Taxonomy (GTDB): domain Archaea; phylum Thermoproteota; class Nitrososphaeria; order Nitrososphaerales; family Nitrososphaeraceae; genus Nitrosocosmicus. Next base: position 5,592 of record JADDOQ010000131.1, read on the forward strand.
TTCCCTTAATTCCGTTTCAATTTGTCTTAGTAAGTTATATGCGTTTTCGGGGCATTCCAGATTTGAGCTTAGGTGAGAGTAGGGATACAGTAAAACCGAATCGCACTTGATTTTATCCAAATAAATTCTGACCTCCTTTATGAAATCGTTAATTATTAGTCCGTCATTATCGTTTTTTTCGATAGATATCAGAATAACAACCGACTCTTCAATTCTCTTTTTTTCCTTAACTATGCCGGGTTCGGCTTCTTTTATTTCGGTATTAACAGGATAATATTCTACATAATCAACGTGTAATTGTAAAACTTTCATAATCAACTATTTAAAATAATTTAGTTTGATATAATCCATACTCATTTAATGCAAATGTGAGTAATGTTTTTTATTGGATTTTGCAGGGATATGTTATGGGAATAATTGATGTAATTGTGGCGTGTTCTTTTGATGACTCTCAAGAATACTGCACATATGATAATCCATTATATTTCCAAAATGAATTGATGGGGTATTCATTAATGCTTATCCATTCTAGGTTTTCTGAGATGAACGGAACAAATGGATTCGGTCACCTAGAGGGTCTGATTGAAAGGGTGATATCCCATGAGACTATACATGTTGTGATAAAGAAATTGGAGGGAATAGAAGTGTCAGATAAGCTAGATGATTTGGAAATCTTTTTTCCTCTTGGAAGGGGTAAAACCCACATAATCAAGATGAATTT
>JADDOQ010000262.1 GCA_016782315.1 Nitrososphaeraceae archaeon
TTTTATCATAAAAAAAACAAGGTTCTCATATATATTAAACTCCCTTATCGTTTGGAATGAGTATAAATGGTGTACTTTTACTAATAGGAATTGGTAAAAACTTACAAAAATATACAAAACTAATTGGAGGTGGATACCAGTGATAAAATATAATCGCTTATTGTTTGCATCTATTGTTTTAATGTTAGTCTTTGCTATGCCTGGCATGACTAATCTTATGACCAAGATTTATGCTGCATCGTCTGTTTCGGAGTTACTTGATAGGTACCTAGATGTACTACCTATTTTTGGTGATACTACTCCATCCTCGGACCCTACTCCATTACCCTCTCCCCAATCCTCCGCATCTCTAACCTCGGATCCCACTGCCGGATGCAGCGAGTCTAGGATAATTGGAGTTCGCGCAAGTGGTCATGATGGTAGTACGGTTCCGCAAAATACTGTTGATAAAAACTATAACACCAGATGGTCAAACCATGGAAAAGGATCGATTATCCAGTATGAACTTGAGCCTAATAAGATAATATGCGCCATTGATATCGCTTTTTACAGGGGCGATGTCAGGACATATGATTTTACCGTCTCTGCTTCAAACGATGGCATTAACTTTGTGAACGTGTTTTCGTCCAAAAGCAGCGGAAAGACAAACTTTTTTGAACGTTATGCTATTGGGGACTCTGATCTCAAGGCCAAGTACATAAGGATAACCGTCAACGGGAACACGGAAAATGCCTGGGCCTCTATAACTGAGGTTCAAATGCTCTCAAAGCCAGCCTCACCAACGCCAACGCCAACGCCAGACCCCACTGCCGGATGCAGCGAGTCTAGGATAATTGGAGTTCGCGCAAGTGGTCATGATGGTAGTACGGTTCCGCAAAATACTGTTGATAAAAACTATAACACCAGATGGTCAAACCATGGAAAAGGATCGATTATCCAGTATGAACTTGAGCCTAATAAGATAATATGCGCCATTGATATCGCTTTTTACAGGGGCGATGTCAGGACATATGATTTTACCGTCTCTGCTTCAAACGATGGCATTAACTTTGTGAACGTGTTTTCGTCCAAAAGCAGCGGAAAGACAAACTTTTTTGAACGTTATGCTATTGGGGACTCTGATCTCAAGGCCAAGTACATAAGGATAACCGTCAACGGGAACACGGAAAATGCCTGGGCCTCTATAACTGAGGTTCAAATGCTCTCAAAGCCAGCCTCACCAACGCCAACGCCAACGCCAACGCCAACGCCAACGCCAACGCCAACGCCAACGCCAACAGGCGATAGAGATGTGTTTAATGTTACCAAAATCTATAAAGATAAGCCCAATGGGGAAAAATGGTTCATGAATATGGCTAATCCTACTTCTGATTCAAGATTTGACCCCAAAACAGGCATTAGCAAAAACCCTGATGGATCATGGAAAATGAGAGATTCCCAAGTGAGGATGAATGTCTTTACAAGCACAGGCTATGATCAAGGTAAAATTACAACCTACAATCAAAGGGAATTGGCCACTAAAGGTTACATGCAATCACCAAATGATTGGAAAGATGTAGAAATAACTGGCTACGTTAAGATAAATTCTGCCCCAAGTGACCTTGATTTGACTTGGTATGGTCGTGGCGCCAAACACAATGGCGAAGTTCCATGTGAGGGTACATCATATAAAGGTAGTTTGGTTGTTGATGGAAAAACTAGGTTTTCCAAAGAACAATGGCATTCTGGAGGCTATTCATTTCAACCCTATCAAAAACCTGTTTCGTCGATAATGGGTAAGTGGATCGGGTTTA
>JADDOQ010000132.1 GCA_016782315.1 Nitrososphaeraceae archaeon
CATTCAAATCAAAGAAATATGTAAAATTTTACATATCAAACCATTGTATTTATTTGATTGAAATTCAAATTAATTTCAAAATGAATTCCCTTCTTTTTGACAAAAATCAAAGACATACAGGGAGGCTTGGATCCACTTCAAACCCCCTTACTACTACATTAGAATAAATTTTTGAATAGTGTGTAGTACATCCAAATAATACCATGATCCTGATTCATGATTAAGAGCGAGATCATTATACAATGTATTATATGATTGATAAAGAGTACATATCCATCTAACCTTTACTACGTTTTAGCATATCTGGTAGATTCCCATTCATAGTATTAATTTACATACATCTGTATGCATAATATATATAATAATCAAAATATCCTGCAAGTCAGTTTAAGGCCGGTTATGTCAAGGCAAAGGTATAGATGAATTTTAAAGAATCGATGATTTTAGAAATTTATTTCACATCAAAGAAAGTCAAATAAGATTAAAATTACGATAACTGAAACTGCCATTAGATGAATAAGAGAAATATTTTTACTCTAACAGTATTTATTCCCATAATGTTTCTTTTACTAGTTCCTACACCCAGTTTCCACTCTACAAGCATTTTGACAAAACATCTACTTCAAGCAACAAGTGCACAGGAGGAAAGTCAAGATGGTAATGACGAGGAAGGAACTCATGCATCAACTTTTTCTCCAACCATCCAAACTGATACAGGAGTATGGAGTACGGGCTTTAGCGCCAGTCCAAACCCAAAGATGGAATCCGCTTATACTGCAATAGGTGACAATATATACATCATCTCCGGCTATGGTGAGACAGGCAAACGCAACAAAAACACAGTCGAAGTTTATAATACTCAAACAGATAGTTGGAGCATTGCGGCTCCAGTTCCAGTTAATCTCAATCATGCCTCTGCAGCATCTCATAATGGCAAAATATATCTTGTTGGCGGATATCTAGATGAAAAAGTTCCATCAAATAAGCTGTTTGTTTATGATCCACCATCAAACCAATGGACAGAAGGTCCCACAATGCCTACAGCAAGAGCTGCATTGACTGCTCAATTTGTAAATGGAATTCTTTATGCAGTGGGTGGAGTCGCTGATGAACCACTAACTGTAAACGAAGCATATGATCCAAATACAGATACATGGGCCTCCAAAGCTCCAATGCCAACTGAAAGAGGTGGGATAGCAGCATCGGTTGCAAATGGAAAAATCTATGTGTTTGGTGGGGAAGCACCAGAAAAAACATTTGACAATACCGAGGTATACGATCCAACAAATGATACTTGGTCAATTGGCCCCCCAATCCCCACTGCAAGACACGGCTTGGCAGCGGCTACAGTAGGAGACAAAATATATGTAATAGGAGGAGGGCCTACGCCAGACATATCATTTGCAAATATTATCGAAGTGCTGAGTTTGGGGAATTGAGAATTGAGAGCAATCAAATGTTCATACCTAAAATGGCAACCAATTTCAGTTTCCATTTGCTTAATAGTTTTTTTAATACGGGTTTTAGATACCAATGAGAATTGTCTCGTCAAGTTACTACAATAATGATAAAAAATAACATACCCATGTCAATTTGCGGTAAGAATAACACCACATCAAATATTGTCCGTGTTTATTTTAATAGATGTAGGGTATTGTTATCCATAAAGCATTATAACCAACACACAATAAAATGGCCATCATAAAGAGGATCAGTCAAGCCAAATCAGTTTAAGGCCAGGTCATGTCAAGGCAAAGGTATGGAGGGGTTTTAAAGAATCGACATTCTCCAGAAATCCCAAAAAGCATTAACATTACACAATTTTATAAAATAATTAGTTACAGGAAACTAAGTATAGATAAAAAAAGAAAGGTATTAGATTTTGTATGATGTTGATGCCTCTGTGCTAACTGGCTGAGGAGATTGTGGATTTAGTGGAGAATTTGAGTTACCGCTTTTTGGACAGTCTTGTCCTACCGCTTCTGCTTGGCCTATTGCAAAGTTTCCGACTACAAAGGCACTTGCCAACAATAAAGCTAATGCCACAAATACTATATTATTCATCAGGGTTAATTTGATAAAATGATATATAAACAGATCAATCGTTATAGAAACATATGTTTTGAAATGGCATTCTTTCAACCATTAACAAAAAGGACTCGAAAATGGCATTACGGTTTCAAAAAAAATAGCAATAATAATTGTTAGAAGTTTTGCCCCATTCCCACCCTATACATAATTCTTGTCATGACAATCTACAAACAGTACAAGCTAATTATTCATACGCTATGGGTTGCAGTTTTTCCTACCATAAAGAAAATAGCTATCAAAGCACTCGGTAATGTGCCTTACACATTGCGAGTTCTTTTGACACTAAAGCATTTCTCAAAGAGGAATGGATATAGCCTTGGATCTTAAGAAATCCAGAAATTGCCGATACCAAAAGCATCACCTCATGTGAAAACTTGATGTCTTCCGAATCCCTTTACCAAAGATCCGATAAAACACATTGCAATGAGCATGTCTTGCTCATTTTATATACTAATTTTAAGAATTCATTTATCTTTAGGTTCAATGTCAATCCAAATCCCATAAATTCTGAACCAATTTTGATTATTGATTCATCAACTATTAATGCCTCAATCTTCTTACCCCCTATGCCATATTGATTTTTCAATGCTTTTGATTCCAATTTAAATCGAATAAATTTTTTTGACAAAATAAGTTAGTCTTTCAGGTGTTCTCCTAAAAAAGTCCTAAAAAAAACAATATCCAACATATTCTGAAGGTGTTCTGTTTCCGGTGTTCTTTGTATAAATCAATAATGACGAAAGTATAGGCAGTAGGCTACCAAAGTTAACAATTTTATAAACCAACATTGGATAAATGGATTTTTTGATGTTCATATGGATTCCCAACGGGGCAATTGAGTTACTTGATAAGGTATATTCATTGTTACTGCAACAACATAAAAAAAAGGTTGAATTTGTTTCAATAATAAAATACTACAAATATGCTATTATTCACTATCTATAACCATGCTAAAGAAGAAGCATTTTCCTACTGTACTGATAACTGTCATCCTTTTTAGCTCTGTTTATATGAGTAACACGGATATCAATAGCGCCATTGTTCATAATGCACATGGTCATAGTTTTACTCCAGATGACCATGCTTTGTTTATAGCATCCATTGATCAATTTCATGCAGTATCAAAGCTAGTTCAGGCAAGCATTACCAACAATAATCTAACATTGGCTCAAGGACATGCCGATAAGGCGGCCAATCTCTATTTTCAGAACCTGATGTTTGAAATTGCAGAAAAGGACCAAAAAGCGGCGGAAGATCTTTCAATGACGGTAAAAAGTTTGCAGAACATAACATTATCGGCTTCATCATCATCAGCATCAGCATTGCCTGAACAGCAACAGCAAGTTAACCTGCTGGTTAGCGACATCGATACAAAAGCAGGTGAAATCACAACAATGACAATAAGACAGCAAGAAGGCGGTTTAGGCTTTTTAGATCCTGTTTTTGGGGCCATATCAAGCATATTTGGTGATAAAAAAGACGATGGTAACACAAAACTCCATTCGCTAAGGGTAGCGGAACTTGTTGATATGGTGTTGAGAAACTATGGTAACGCATATGCAGTTAGTTTTGACATGACAAATATGTCAAACATGGCAATGACGGACGGCAATTCTACAATGTCCATGAGCAGCAGCATGACTGATGACAATAACAGTGATCTGCGAATGAACCAGATGAATAATATGCATTCTTCAGCAATGATTAAAGGTGGCAACAACATGAGCAAAAATCATTCACCGATAAATGTTGCAGAATACCAAAGTGCTCAAGCGTTATCTGCAAAGGCATTAGAAGTATTTAACAATGAACTGAAGCCCATGACACCAGATAACGAATCAACAGTTTCGATCTCAAACCTTGAAAATGGTCTAATACAGCTCAACCATTCAGTCAGGGATAAGGCTTCGCCGATGGATATAATGATGGTTGTTCATACACAAATTCACCCAAACCTTTTGGAGGCATTTAGCATACCATTGAAGCCAGGTGTATGAGTTTATCCACTTTGTGTGTGTTTTTCAGGTGCAATAAGCAACGGAATCAATCTCGAATAAACCCTACAGGTTTTTTCACATGTTTAATTAGTGTCATTGTTAATTATTGTATAATCATGATAAAACCATTTATTGCCTATTTTTCTTTGTTTCATTATCGGAAATAAATTATTGCAAAATGCCCTGTTCATGGCTCCAATCTTAGGCCGATAAGTTTAGGCCGATGCACAAAGTGAAAACAAAAGCAATATGGAATAAACAATGGCCCCCCAATTCATTCAAAAAATAGTAATATGCACTCTCTGCCTCTACCAATTCAACTTCATGTTTTTACTTCATGACCAAAACACAGAAGTTCAGCATGGAGGCGGTAGCATCTAACTTTTATTGAGGGTTTGGTGATTTTCATTCCAGAAAACACAATAATCAGGCGTTCTTAAATTAAAGGATATCAACTACTGATTGAATTGGGAAATGATCACTGAAACCGGTGTAGGCATCTCTGCCGGAAGGGATGTATCTATCATTTCCGTCCTGGTCCTTCTTTATGTATACAAACTCCATCGGGCTTTCCCTGTATATTGGGTGAATTTTACCCTCCCCATGTGGCTCAAATGTATCATGGTGAACATGGTCCTTCATTTTTGTGGATTTATTTATCTTTAATCCACCCAAATCCATTTTCAATCCCTGTTCACCGTGAAGCAACCCTTTAGAAACAATGAACTGGTCAAACAGGTCAAATCCACCCTCATAGAATATTGTGCCATCAGGAATAAGACCCCACATGCAATTATAGAGAGAGGCATGCTGAAACAGGTAATTGTGCTTATCTGTTTGGCGACTGGCAGGCCATTTCCTCAAGTTTGGGTGTTCAAACAGGTCTTTCCAATCAATTAGCCTGTTTTTGTCAGGAGTAGCATGCAAATAATTTAAAATGCTCCTATCATAAGGATTATCATTAAAGTCCCCCATGATGAGAACATTCCTATTCCATCTCTGGTTTATCTTTGCCAAAACCTCTTCATTGTTTCTTATGTTATCGGGCAATTTTTGAAGTTCACCTATCGGTACCTTTACCACATCTTCTACCGCTCTGGCGCAATTTTCTGCAACCCCTATTCTAAGTGGCTCAGTCTCAAAGCGGCCCCCACCTCTTGACGGCCAATGGTTTACGAGAACGGATATCTCCGCATTGTTTTGGAGTACCGATAAATTCGCAAGAAAAACATCCCTTGTCGGGTACCTAAAATTAATGTTGTAGCTTTTTGCAAAGTTAAATCTGAACATGTTCTTTGAGTATATCAAACAGGTGTCAATTCCCCTGATATCCGGGCTATCTGCATATTGGGCAACATCATAAACATCTTGCTTTTCCAATTTCTCTATCAACTCCTGAGCTGTTTTCTCATTTTCAATTTCACACAATCCCATTAGATCAGGCCCTTCACCATTGTGCAGAGAGTTTATGGTCTTTGCCAAATTTTCCATCTTTTTCTCTTTCGCCGCGTCGTCCCATCCCCTTGGAGGAGTAAACTCCAAATCTGCCGCTATTGATGATGTT
>JADDOQ010000133.1:0-2904 GCA_016782315.1 Nitrososphaeraceae archaeon
ACATAAAAGATGTATATTATGTTAGATAGTCTAATCGAGAATAGGGTTGACCACAAAAAGCCAAGACACGAAGGAATTACCTACATAATAGATAAATTCCAAGGGTTTGATAGGGAAAACTTTGAAATCATCTCCCCTTTCGTGGATATGGTGAAAATCTATGGTGCTTACCCTCTTTTAATATCAGATAACCATCTAATAAAAAGGATAAATTTCTATCATGAAAACAACGTTTTGGTTTCAACAGGCAGCACTCTCACAGAATACGCTTTGAGAGAAAACGTTTTCAAAAAATTCGTTGAGGAATCCAAAATATCTGGATTTGACATTATAGAAATTAGTGAAAATAACATACACCTTTCTTTTGATGAAAAGAAGAAGATTACAAAAATAATTGAGTCGCAATATTTGAGACACCAATGGAAAATAGGCAGAAAGGATCCCAGAAGGCAGTTAACAGTGGATGAGACCATAAAAAGGGCAAACGAGGCATTGGAGATAAACCAACGGGAGAAGATAATACTGGAGGCAAATCTAGGTTACAATGTTGGGCTTTATGATGAAAAAGGGGACGTAAAGTGGAATCTTTTGTCAGCCATTACATCCAAAATCCCGCCAAACAACATAATTTTTGAAGCACCACTTGAAATCCAGCAGGCTGTATTGATAGCTGAATTTGGCCAGAGGGTAAACTTAGGAGAGGTAAAACTAGAAAACGTAGCATCCATTGAATCTCAAAGAAGAGGGTTTCTTTCAAAAGCAAGCTTTAGCATAAATCCAGTAAAAAAAGGACCCGAGGGGAGTCCGGCAACAAAATTCATCTACTACATAATTCGCAACAAGCATCCAATAGAACAAAGCGAGTTGATTTATATGACTAATCTCCCAAGAAGAACGGTTCAAGCATCGGTTGAAGAATTGAGAAACCAGGGGTTAATAATAGAAAAAAACAGTCTTGATGACACCAGAAAAAAGGTTTACAATCTGGTTAAAGACGAATGGGTATAATCTACCCCTTTCTTCGGCATTATCATTTTATGCCGAAAAGTCATTATGAAAAAATAGAACAATTATAATTATACAAGATAGGCGAAATAAAAGATTAAAAAACACAAAGGAAGAATATTGATATACGGGCATCCAGTTATAAAAAGAGATTTTTGTGCGCAATTCATCCAAAGACAACACAAACACAAAGGAAGACAAAAATAAAGAAATAAAAATAAAACATCTACAAGATGTAGAATCAACCACAGTAGAAAAAAGCAGAAAGCATCACTTTATTTTTGCCAATAAAAAAAAAATCAACTTTGATGAATTAGCAAATACAACATTATTCCTGATGGCGTTTATAGGCATTTGGCAGCTAATTTACGTTTTAGGAATATGGCCAAAAATATCTTTGCCATCCCCATTAATGGTTGCAGAGTCATTTTATGAACTACTACAAAATAATATGCTCATAACAAGTATAGCAATGACTTTGTATAGGCTCACAATTGGTTTTTTCATATCCATAGCATTAGGTGTAGCAATTGGTCTTGCAATGGTAAAATTTACAGGTTTTGGAAAGACCATGGGCTCTTTTGCTATAGGGCTACAGTCATTTCCAAGCGTAGCATGGGTTCCTTTTGCAATCCTGCTGATAGGCCTGAATGATGCTGGAATATTGTTTGTTGTTGTAATGAGTTCTGTGTTTTCAGTAATGATGTCAACATACAGTGGGATGCGCAACATACCGACAATCTATATCCGAGCAGCAAAAAACATGGGCGCCAAAGGAATTCATTTATTTCGGTATCTCATGATTCCCGCTGCCACTCCCGCTTTGATAACCGGAATCAAACAAGCATGGTCTTTTGCGTGGCATGCACTAATTGGGGCTGAAATACTAATGGCCGCATCGATAGGTATAGGCCACATATTACTAATTGGAAGAGAGTTTCAGGCAATGAATCAGATTATAGCGTCAATGATCACAATCTTTGCATTAGGCATGTTATTTGACAGGGTGTTATTCATGAAATTAGAGGACAAGGTAAGAGAAAAATGGGGATTAAAGCAAGAACAAGAAAATACATAAAAACATGCAATAAAATATATCTACTAGGTATTTTTTGGTTTTCCAATCTCAAACAGTAAATGGATAATATACACATTTCTTGAACTTGCTATTTTTGGATTGATAGTATATTTTACAATCAGGTCCATAACATAATGCCATCAATGGATAATCCTTCGTAGTTCTCAAAAGCATGTGTGTGATGTTCTACATAGTACCGTGGAAGATTAAAAAAATCTCATTTGTGGACATAAATAACAATAACTAAGATAGCATTTGTTTTCCTTCTGTCAACATAATGCGCAAAATACCATCAGATGAAATTCACAACAGCACATTCCGCACAACATTACAACAACATATCGAAACTCCAAAATCAAAAGGGTAACAAAGTAGGAAATATTCACACATATATTACATTTTTTGCCTATTTCTAATTGCTAATACATTGCACACATTAAAAAATAGTTGGTGAATACAAAAACAAAATTTGCAGTCTCATTCGGAATAATCATAGCAGTAATAGCATCTTCGCAATCAGATAACCACGGATTATTTTCAATTAATACAAACAGCATTACCAGGATTACAAACAACGATACACCCGAATCAAAAACATTGCGATTAGGGTATTTTCCCAATGTAAATCATGCCCAAGCCATAATAGGGTTAAAAAACGGGGAGTTTCTTAAGGTTTTCGAGAGCATTAACAGCAGCAGCAGCAGCAGCACAGATCAAGGTAAAATAGGGATAAATGAATTTGTATTTAGCGCCGGACCATCAGCAATAGAGGCATTATTTGGAGGTCAAATAGATGCTGCATATGTCGGTCCAAATCCTGC
>JADDOQ010000133.1:3195-4357 GCA_016782315.1 Nitrososphaeraceae archaeon
TGAAATAAATAATGAAAACAATACATCAAAAGAGACGAATTTTAACGACGACAACAATATTAGCAGCAGTGCGGAAGTGGTTAATGCATTTAACGATGGTTTAAGACAAGTTACTGGAAAAACAATACCCGAAAATGAATTAAAAGAAGCACTAACAAAGATGGACTTTACATATGATCCGATAAAGGCATCACTATTCAAAATAGCAGATGATGCAAACAGATTAGGATTCCTAAAGAACACAAAAGGAAATAACGCGATAGACATCACCGGAATATATGATTTGACTTTGTTAAACAAAGTATTACAAGAAAAAGGACTTGGAGAAATACGATAAAAATGTAAAATAAAGTTTCATCCATTGTTTTCATGATTTATTTTTTGGTTTGTTTTGAAAGTTATATTTTTTCTAAAACCAAACATTAACTGATAATAGGTGTAATTTATTTTCTATCTGGTTCATCAGATTGCTGTAAACCCGTTAACCATAAAGAATAGGTATAATTCGCATAATAATAGAATAACTTGCATATTCAATAGCCATATTATATGACTGCCACAAAGAAGTCTTAAAAATGAAATTCAAAATATCGCTGTCAAAAAATAGATATAAATCACAACACAACAATCAATACGTCCAGAGATCAAAATCCATTTCAATCCTTATCACGATTTTTGTAACCTTTGCAATATTAACAAGTTATCCAATTAACGGTGTAAACGCACAGCAAACCCCATCAGAAAAAACAAGTACCTTAAGAATAGGCTATTTTCCAAACATAAATCACGCTCAGGCAGTTATTGGGCTCAATAACGGGGACTATCAAAAGAGTTTAGGGAACAACACTAATGTTGAAACGTTTGTTTTCAACGCAGGGCCATCAGCCATTGAGGCATTGTTAGCAAAGAGGATCGATGTCACATACATCGGCCCCAATCCCGCAATCAATGGATATGTAGTTTCAGGTGGGAAGGATGTAAGAGTCATAGCAGGGGCATCAAGCGGTGGGGCATCATTTATTGTGAGAAATGATGCAGGAATCGAATCGGTTGACGATTTGGGCGGAAAGAAGTTTGCATCCCCGCAGCTGGGCAATACACAGGACATATCGCTTAGAAAGTACATCATTGACAATGGATTCAATACGGTGGAAAATGGAGG
>JADDOQ010000133.1:4393-6139 GCA_016782315.1 Nitrososphaeraceae archaeon
AGTCACACTCATGTTAAAGAAAGAAATTGATGGGGCATGGGTTCCCGAACCATGGGCAACAACATTAATAAACGAGGCAAATGGTAAAGTGTTTGTCGATGAGAGGGAATTATGGCCACCTGAAGGGAAATTCGTTACAGGAAACATCATTGTTAGAACCGACTATTTGAAGGAAAACCCAGACGTAATAGAAAAGCTATTGGAGGCCCATGTAGATGAAACTTTAAGAATAAACAATAACAAAGAAAAGGCAATAAGTGAATTTAACGTTCAACTAAAGAAACTGACTGGAAAAACAATACCGGAAAATGTTTTAGCAACTGCAGTGACAAAGCTGGAATTTACATATGATCCGATAAAACTATCGTTAATCAAAGATGCTAATGATGCCTATGACCTTGGATTGATAGAGAAGGGAAAAGAAAGGCCAAATTTATCAAATATCTATGATTTGACACTGTTAGATAAAGTTCTAGCAGAAAGAGGACTCGATCCTATTGGGGGCACCATCATAAACAACAACAATTCAAACCCTGCTGCATCTGGAGACGCATTAGCAGACATTGTGAGCTAATAGCACAACAAAAAAATCTGATTACCATTATTTTTTAATGTAAAAGCCTAATCCACAGCACAATTATCAGCAAAAAAAAATTTGGCTATAAACATATTCATTGACTATAAAATCTTGATACCATATAAATAATCTTTATTGCATCATAGGCAAATCAAAAATGTAGGTAGTTGATTTGAGACACGCCGATTAAGGCAACATCATAACAACTAAATTCAGATCCTTACAAAACTACAAAACAAAATAAACACTTTTTCCTTCTTTTCCATTTTATCATAAATTATATTGTTGTATTTTATTGCCTGTAAAAACGATTTTAAATGGCTATTACTAGGTTTATTGTATATAATCATGGTTAATAATGATCAGTTAAGTACACTAATTAAAAAAGCTAGGGAAACCACCCCAAAAAAGAAGTTTACTCAATCAGCAGAAATAACATTGGTGTTAAAGGATATTGACGTCAAAAAGGGATTTAGTTTAAACGAAATAGTGGTATTGCCAAACCCCACAAAAGAAGGAGCGTCATTATGTGTTTTGGGAGGTGGTGATATGGGTCTGAGAGCCAAAAGGGCAGGTGTTGAAACAGTATTGGAGCCCGACACACTTGATAGGCTAGGATCAAATAAAAGAGATGCAAGGAAAATAGTGCGTGCCCATGATTTTTTCCTTGCAGATGCAAGTTTAATGTCCTCAGTAGGTCGTGCCTTAGGCCAATTTTTAGGTCCTAAAGGTAAAATGCCAACACCACTACCATATGGTGCCCCTATTGAAACAATAGCCACAAGGTTAAGGTCCTCTACAAGAATTCGTTCAAAAAACCAATTGAACATGTCAACCAAAATAGGTGACGAGGATTTAACTGATGAACAGATAGCAGCAAATGCTAACGCAGTTATTTCAGCGGTAGAAAAAAGACTTCCACAGGGCGATAAAAATCTCAGAAACACAATAATAAAGTTTACAATGGGAAAAGCCATCAAAATGAACAGTTTAAACAAACAAGCAAAAAGTGAAAGTGCATGAGCCAAACAACAGCAGAAGTACCCACAATAAATAAATTAAACAGGTCCAGTTATCCAGAAAAAAAGGTAAAATTATATGATGATCTCCAAAACTTGGCCAAATCATATAATGTAATTGCACTCTCAAAGATGACAAAGGTCAGATCG
>JADDOQ010000263.1 GCA_016782315.1 Nitrososphaeraceae archaeon
AAATGACTATTACATTATTTGAAGACCCTACTAATGCACAATAAATAAGACTTTTAAAAAAGATAAATGTTCCCTTATAGAATAAAGAATAAAGAATAAAGAATTAAATACAGAATGGGTAAAAAATAAGTTGCCATTATTTGACATGTGAAACTCTGGAATTCCCCAGGTGGTCTAAAATTCAATATCGTTTAACAGCATCGAACTCAAGTAAACCAATAATCAGCGGTTTCAATTTTTTGGCAACACTTGATGGGTTAACCTGTAGCTGATATTGATCTAAAACATTTGGTATAAATTTTTTAAATGGTCTATGTTAACCAATGCTTTTTTTTGATTGTAAAATTTAATTTGATCAGACACTATTCTAATTCGTAAGCGTCTTATGGTCAATATGATTGATATGTCAGTAGGTATGTTAATTGGCATGATTTTATCTCCAGTTATGATGAAGGCTACAAAAAAGTTATATCATCAATATAGAGTAAACAAGATTTTAAAAAATCTCGTCAAACAAAAATTTAACGAAAGAGAAAAAGAAGAAAATGACAGAGGTGAAACCTTTCGCATTAGTTAAATTTTTACATGTTTTTCCAATGTAACACCATCATATATTTTGCATATATTTTTAGTTTACCTTATTTCTTTCTTTTTATTATTATTATCATGATTTACCATACAACTTTTTGTAATTCGGTTATACACAACATATAGAGCCCAAATCAAAATACCTATAGACAATAATTTTAGCGGAATCTGGTAATTAGTGAGAAATCCTGTAGCAATTATTCCAGCACCTCCAAATGTGGAAATTATCAAGAATCCAACGGATGAGCAACTTGCACATGTACTAGAGACTATTCCTAAAAGAGAACCAGAAAGTAATGATTTATCTAACCTCAGATTAGAATTTCTAATTACATATACATTCATAGAAATCACAATCGCTAAGAGGGTTGCACTTGTGTTCGTAATTATGAATCCTAGTATCGCATCATCTGGGATATAAAAATACACAATAGGTGAGAAAAATAGCAATTGATCTAACATATTAAAAGAAATCCAAAACGAAGAAAATACTATTATGGATATCCCAAAATAAAGAATGGGATTTGAAAGATAAACTATTTTAAATGCGGATAGGATTGTATTTCTAAAGTTTTTGGTGGAGGAATGAATTCTTTTTGTCATCTTTATCTCATTTTCAATTAATTAAAAAAAAGTAGATACAATCAATTTTCTTTCCCATTTTCAATCTTCTCTATGGCAGCTTGGAAAAAAGGAAACGGTTTTGGACCTTCTATTCTTTCGGGGTTTGAACCATCAGCGTTCATTATCATAAACGATGGTGTTTCTGTAAAGCCTAATGAATTGGCTAGTGCAATATCTTTATCTATGAATGATTCATATTTTTTACTTTCAAAACACGAGTTAAATTGATTTATGTCAAGCCCTTGTAATTGTGAAGCAAATTTCTTTAGGTTTTCATCACTAGCCCATCCAGAATCTATCGGACCTTGGTTTTTATATAAAATTCTATGGAACTCCCAAAATTTACCTTGGTCGTTTGTGCATTGAGCTGCCAGTGAGGCAGGTTTGGAATCAAACCCTCTAACTGGAAGATGCTTAAATACATAGATAGCCTTACCTGTTTGAAGATAGGTAGAGTTGATTTGTTGTTCAGTATTATCGACATGCCTCTTGCATTGGTGACACTGAAAATCACTAAAGTCTGCAATCACCATTGGGGCAGATATATTTCCATAATATGGCGAACCTTGTCCAA
>JADDOQ010000134.1:0-4483 GCA_016782315.1 Nitrososphaeraceae archaeon
TATTACATGTATTTGATATGGACGAAGGACTGGCAAGTTCCCTTGATAACAACACCTAAATCAAATCTGTAAAAAGCAGTGGGAGGACTTAATGGGATTTGTGTTATGCGGTAATTAACTCCCGGAAGGTAGTAAACCTTTTGGGATGTATGCCCATAAGAACATCCATTCTTGTAATGGAGAATAAATACGGCAACACCAAGTGCCACATAAAAACACAGGTGCTGTCGATAGCACTGTACCACAATGTTTAGGCTAAATGAAAAATACTGTCAATAAAGCAACAAGTAAGAAAAAGTAGTAAAAGAAACACTAGGGCGAGCTCAATGTCGTGTTGGCCATGCCAGTCGCGTTATCCAAAATGTTCCCTTTCGCCATCGCATCTTTCAGCATGTTATTCATCATAATCATATTAATGATTGGGCTTAATTTTTGCTGGACTTCGGTATCGGTCGCCATCATCTCGGTTATTTTGGCAGTATTCTTGTCGTTACTCACCAACCCATTGATTGTGGCATTGCCAAAATGATTGTTCACTTTTGATGGATTTGGCAGTATGGTAATGGAGTTATTGTTTGCAATGGTGATGACGGTGGGAATGTTGGATATGGGGCCGTCTTTCATTGTAATGGAAACATTTCCTCCTATTACTGTGTTATTTCCTTCATTGGTAACACTAATGGCAGTTGCGTTGCCTATTTTATGGATGTGCGGGTCAGAGCCATTTGCCATAACCATGTTAAACATGCTGTGAAAAACCGAATCTTTGGGGCTGGACTGGTTTAGGTAGCCCATCCAATGACCAGACAAAATCCAGTTGTCATTTGAGCTGGCTATTGGGCCAGAATAAAAATTTGAAAAATCCTGCTCATGTGCCGCAAACGCATTTGCGGCAACTAACGAAATTAATAACGTGCTAGTCAGAATGCCTAAAGCAATGACAAAATTTCTTTTTAACATTGTCTTTCGTCAAATACAACCGCTTATATGTTTTGTCTATGAAAAAGTTATTTACAATTTAATGTGTAACCATATTTTCATCTATGCCAATAGTTTGCAGACAAATGCTTTATAAGGAAAACCATAAGCTAAATGATGTTATTAGTTATACATCATATTACCAACTGCTGATTATTATCTAGACTATGGAATACACCAAGGGGAAGCGTTTAATATTTTAGGTGATAAAGACATAGAAGATGTAGGAAATTCCACGGTTTCCTTAGCAATATCTTCAAAAGTCATCTGCAATGAATTAATAGAGAACGGTTTTGAGGCTTGCAGTAGTAACACAGAAACAATTGGAGACGATACCATAACAATGTCTAGTGAAAATGACAATAGCAATAATGACGAAGATGTTGATGATGGTTAATACTTTGCCGATACCAAGATACTGTAGTAATAATGCTGAACCAAACTAAAACACAACTAATTATTTATAATGTAATCTCTGAAAGTGTGAGATTCAATAATTGCAAGGCCAAAAGCATTTTTCAAAGTCTTGATGCAAAATAAAGCATATCCTTAAAAAGAAGGCGGTCCACCGTTTAGTCTAATTTATTGGCAGTGGGTTTATGGTGAAAATTTGATGAATTGTTAATTTGGAAAAATTTGGATTCGTAACACATCCATTACTAAACCCCTTGGGGCCACTAACAACATGGGCTCATATACTTGGTGCGCTATTGTAGTTTGTCTAAAGAAAACGAAAATGGAGGGGATGCCGTAAAGGATGCAAGCAAAGCTTTCTACTACTGTCAACAAAGATAAATCGCTTTCAAACCATGCAAATGCCAACCTTGTCCTCAGATTCCATGAGTTTATGAAATACAATGGTGTCTCAGCAAGGCACCAAAACAACAACCTAAAGGCAATAGCCTCCTACTCTAGTTTTTTGGGAAACAAGTCATTAAAGTATAAAACCAAAAAGAATCATTAAGTCCTGTTTTTCTATCGATTCGAACAAATAGAAATTAAGAGATGTTTTGTCAAATCTCTTTATTGACATCTATGTTTTGGTGAGGCTTTGATATATGTGTGTTACAAAGTCTTCTGGTTTTATTGTGCTATGTTCATAATAGATTTCATCGTAATTTGATGTGTGTTTTACAGCAATTATTTCTTCCAAAGATTTTCCGTCTTCTATCATTTGACTGACATTCTGGCGCACATCTGTTAGCATATTTGTGAGGTCAATAACCTTTGTTTTATTGGATATTCCTGTATGACCCGATATTACTTTGGTTTCATCATCAACTATTGACGATATTGTCTGTAGTGATGAAATCAATCCATCTATGCTACCACCGCTTGATATGTCAATGAAAGGATATGATTTGTCGGTAAAGTCATCTCCAACATGGATTACATTATTCTTTGTAAAGTACACAATGGAATCGCCATCGGTGTGACCATTATCCACATGAATTACCTTTATCTCATCACCATTCTGAGAGATAGTCATGTTATCTGAGAAAGTAATAATTGGTAAGCCCTTTTCTGACAGTGGTGGAACTGTTCGATTAAAGAATTCCGAGAATTGTTCCGTACTAAGACGTTTTTTGACATTATCATGCGATACTATTATTGCGCCTAGTTCACCAAAATTCTCATTCCCCCTGTATGGTCAGAATGCCAGTGAGTGTTGATTACAAATTTTACAGATTGATCCGTTATATTTGAGATTGCCTCTTTGATTTTCTCCGTAAGGGGTGCAAATTGATCATCTACCATAAAAACACCATCTTGTCCGACAGAAACAATAATGTTTCCTCCTGAACCTTTAAGCATGTATGTGTTGTTAGTTAACTTTGTTGTGCTAATAGTGACATTTTCATCCTGAGCATTTACATGGTTAACAATAGATGTCAAAGTGAATAATAACAGTAATCCGATTGCAAAACATGGCATAAGTACCGTTCTCTCTCTCTGTTACAAAACTTTGAAGGATTTAATTTACTATCCATTTTAATGATATGTTCTGCATTAAATTAAAGCCTTTTCAGTGCCGCTTGGAAAGGGTCTAATCCTCTGATTTGTACTATCACATGTTTCTCCCTCTACAAATCCCTTGCCATTGCCTTCATATACAATTTTGCTGCTTTCAGGTTTATCAACTTCATCAAATAATCTGTTGTCTGCTGAAATAATGGGCCATTATGTTTGTGATTATTATTTTTATTGTTTTTTTATACTCAAATAATGCTCTTAATCCATACGCCATGTCAGCAATCAAAATATTGCATATGATTATTTAAAAAATTTGTTTGTAATGTTAATCCCAAAATAGTTGTAGGACCCGTTTACCTTCCACACTCAAACCCACTAAGCCAAAGCTGAAAAGTGACTTGACCATTCTGTCGTTTGAGCACACTATTTTTCTAATGTTTCTTTTATTGATCTTGTACTTATTTTGAACAAAACCAAAATCATAAACTGTTGTTTTTTAGATGCTGCAAATACAAATCTTTGGGTAATAATCTGCTAAATGATTTTCCATTTCCTATGAGAATCGGTACTATGGTAACAGTAATTTCATCAACCAATCCTGTTGATAAAAAATATTGTATTACTGTGCCCCCATCTACATATATGTGATTAAAAGGTTGATCAGATAGTTCTTTTATCGATTGTGCAGAGGATAATGTGTTAGATGTTGTTACGGTTTTCTTTAATTTCTCAGGGATTTCAATATCCTTTGAGGTCAAAACAATCATTTTAGTGTCTTTGAACGACCAGTCGTTAAAAGTTATAACCTGCTCGAAAGTTTTCCTTCCCATAACTATTAGGTCTACTTACTCTAAGAAACTATTGAATCCAAAGTCCTCACCAGGCGTTGCTTTCTTATTAACACTATCTAACCAACTTATGTCTCCATCCTCTCTTGCAATAAATCCGTCCAGACTTGTTCCAATAAAAACCGAGACCTTTACCATGGACAACTTTGTGGAATGAGAAAAATAAATTTATTCAACCTCTTATTTGAAATAGATTTACTTAGATTACATTATTTGCTGTGATATTTTGACAGACATTATTAAAGTTGTTTTTTATTATACTATATAACGAAATGACTATTGTATGAATGAGGGAAACCATTAGAAAGAAAAGCAGCTAAGGTGATGACAGCTTATTTTCCAGATAGTGAAGATGGATTCCATGATGCAGATAAACAAAAAGAGAAACGAAAAAACTAATAAAATTGCAAATTTGTTGCCAATGAACATCACGATTCGCCTATATATTGTTGCTACCGTCATAACTTTCTAGCCATGAATACATCAGCTCTATAATCATCATTGTATCGATGTATGTTAACAAAGCCATTCTTTAAGTACAGTTTCCTGGCTGTTTGTAATTTATTTGAACTAGATAAATAGATGTTTGGATAACCAGACCTTTTCGCATAGTCAAAGGCAACATCGGGCATCATCTGCCCAATTCCTAACCCCCTATACCTTTCCAACACAAACATTCTCTT
>JADDOQ010000134.1:4679-6132 GCA_016782315.1 Nitrososphaeraceae archaeon
CAAACCAAAAGTATCCGCCATTATCTGTATTATAGTGTTGATACAGATTTAGTAAATCTGAATCAAATCCATCCAGTTTGAGTTGAATGTTAAACTCATTGACAACTCCCTATTCACTTAAGGCCTTTTAATTTTTTATTTATTATTAACCTAGAAGTGTAGTGGGTTGAACGGGGGCTAACTTTACCTATTTTAGCAGATCTTCTCTTAGCATTACATGAAATTCACTATCTGTTAGTTCCTTTTTTAATTTGGAATACTTTATAGAGTCATTTCCAACCGTTACCCTAAGAATAGGTTTGGCATTGTTTCCATTAGAAACCTTTTCTATTGCGTGTATTGTCTCATTGGCAACAACCTCCGGGTGAGGTGCGTTGCTCATTGCCTTGTAATAAAATGACAAGAACTTGCCTATGGTGTTGCTATATGAAGACAACAAATTATCCCCATTATCTTTATGAACGGGCGGATTGATGTATTCTCCATTTCTGTCAACTCCATACCTATCTGTGGGCACAATCAAATCCTGAACAAATTCCGTGTTTATTACCCCAGGTTCAACTAGTATTACTTTTATCCCAAAAGGCTCAACCTCAAAAGACAGGGATTCGCTAAAGCCCTCAACTGCAAATTTCGTTCCACAGTAAATGGATTGGGAAGGAACGCCTACTAAACCGGCTATGGAGCTAATGTTGACTATAATTCCATTCTGCCTAAGTCTCATTGTTGGAAGGACCTTTTTGGTTACCCTTATCACACCAAACACGTTTGTTTCAAATTGCTTTTTTATCTCTTCCATCTCAAGATCCTCCAAAGATCCAAAAACACCAAACCCTGCATTGTTGACCAGCACGTCAATTCGGCCAGATTCATCAATTATGCCATCTATCGCATGCTTCACCGAATGGTCGTAATCAACATCCATCTCAATAGTTTTTAGCAAAAGATTTTCATCACGGGCAATTCCCTCCAAGTCTCTGGATTTTTGCAAATTCCTCATTGTGGAATAAGTAACATAACCTTTCCTTGCAAGTGCCAAGGATGTTTCAAATCCAATGCCTGATGAGCTTCCTGTTACAACCGCCACCTTTTGATTTTTAACCATTATCTATCCAATGCAACAGTAATAATCAAAAGCAGATATGTTTTATTATTATTTAAACAGGTTTATTTAACCAAATCGCTTTTGTATTTTGCTTTCAAAGGTTATAAAAAAATTTTATAAAGTCTCTTTGTTGTCGTTGTATACAATTTTGCTTCTACACTCTGCCACTTTTACACCGTCATTTTCCTGAATTATCTCTTTTAATCCCGTTATCATTAATTGCTCAATGCTTTCACTAATCTGCTGGCTTTCTACACCTGTTATGTGTGGATTCGGCTGGATACCTAGGCCGTATGACACTGTTTTGCTAAAAGACCCTGTATCGTTGTTGGAATAATCATTTACTAT
>JADDOQ010000264.1 GCA_016782315.1 Nitrososphaeraceae archaeon
CTTTGATATTGATGACATAACCCAGCTGACATTGCCTGCCATGCAAATGACATTGGTGGAAAAAGCCCTCAGGGCATATGTCAAAGTGATTGGGGACAAAGCGTATTTGAGAACTGAAAAATTCCTCACACCAAATCAGCACATCGGAGAAGCTTTGGAGAACATAAGGACCAATGTAGACTTGGACAAGGATTTCTCATTGTTTGATGGCGATGATTAAGAAAAATCGCTCACTGCACTTGACAGTTAAAATTGTATATATATTGCAATGGGCAATATCATTTTATAGCATAATCTGCCTTCTCTTTATTTTGATTTGTAATAATTGGCAGCTCATGGAAGTTTTTTACCTTCAGAAATGATTAGCACATACAAGTGACAACAGAAACCGGTAGTGTTAAGGTGGAAGGACGCAGGGCTTTTTCAATCCTTATCATGTACATAATGTATATGAGGATGATTCAAAGGGCCATGATGCACAAATCAGGCACACCTCAACAAGACAATGGTGTAAGGATGGCATTCCATAAGTTTTGTATGTCAATATGCAGCACAGAAATTTTCTTTGACAATAAAAGGCTGTAAATGGATATATAAAGTATTTTATACCATAATCAATGTGTTAAGCAACAATAACAGGAAAAAAGTTGCAATTTTTTCTGCAATTACGCTCTTTGCCTCGATGATAATGGTTGGCATACTGATCATACCTCTTTCAGTCGATGCTCAAAACACATCAACAACCAATTCAACCACCACCAATGCCTCAGAACCTCTACCGGTCTTGTTGATACATGGTTATATGTCGGACGCTTCAGTATGGAAAAAATGGGAAGAGTTGCTGAAAAAAGACCGCATTCCAGTTTTTGCAATAACGTTCAGGCAGTCAGACGACAAATGCGGCTCTGCAGCAGAGCACGCAAAAGAGTTGTCCACCCAAATAGGCGACATAAAGGATCAAATAGGCCAGGACAGGGTGAACATAGTGGGACACAGCAAAGGTGGCCTTGACGCTAGGGTATACCTTGCCAACGGCACCAAAGATGTAGCAAACCTCATAATGATTGGAACACCCAATGCGGGTTCACCTCTTGCGGAAAACAGTGATGTCTGTGCTCCAGCGGTTTATGATTTGAGGCCAGGAGCACCAGATACAAAAGTGAGAGAGAACCAAAACACCAATTACTATACTATTGCTGGCGATTGGAACCCTGATGCGGGAAACTGTGACCTCTCTCTATTCGCCCCTATCCAACAGGACGGGTACGATAAACTTCCAAAACCCAATGACGGAATGGTTCCCCTGTCCAGTGTGGAGTCATTGAACTATACAAGCAGCCTAGGTCACAGCAAAAGCTGCCATTCAAACCTGTTGAGCGAGTATGAATATGGATTGGCCAAAGACATACTAGTAGGGAATAAGTGAAAGTAATGCTGCAGCGATCCAATCCCAAGTAAAAGGAATAAATTCGAAATAGAAATCATTTTATTTTTAGTAACAAAACACCAAGTTGGAGACATTGCATTTGGCTATGGCAACTGTAGGGCGAATAGTAAGTCCAGTTACTTGAGATGATGCCTATAATTTCAGGCTTTGCCCAATCTAAAAGATTTTATGTAATTTGCAAAAGAAAAGGTTAAAGACGCCTTTTCCTAAATTTACTTAAGTTTTTTAATTATCTAACACCAAAAAAGATGGGCTATTATGTC
>JADDOQ010000024.1:0-6125 GCA_016782315.1 Nitrososphaeraceae archaeon
CAGGAAAAGAAAATTTTTAACATACAGTTATCAAAGTATTTATAAAATATCACAACTGATTCTAATTCTACTAATCAATTTATTAAAAGATCCCAATTACCTAAATGCGAGGGAAGCAGGAAAAGAAAAACCGCAAGGCCGATCAAAAGGACAAAGTCAACCGAAGGCAGGTGCCCAAAGTGCAAGACAACAGTCAGGTTTAACGTATCTGGGCAAATTGGGAGCGAAATCTTTGTAATTTTGTTTAACCTTCATCTTATTTGGGTCCTGAAAACCCCTAGAATCCATTTTTTGTCATGACATACCAATGCACACAGTCTTGAGCCAAACCCAGGGTATTGCGGTGCATATTTGTTGTTGTTTTAAAAATGCGTAGTTTATTGCGTATATTATTTATTATTTTCATCAATTTTATAGGAAATCAAACTGCTTAATTATACTAAAAAAATTTAAATAAACATAATTATATACCATGAAATAGTCATTAAAAATCTAAATTTTATAACAAACACGTTACTTTTCATTATTTTATCTTATATTCTAAAAAATAGTATTGCATTATTTTGGGGACAAATGTCAAAATAGAATTATATTGCCCTTGTTCATAGATTCCCTAAAATGAACACAAAATCCATTTTAGCATTCGCAGCAATTGCAGCAGCATTTGCAATGATTGCATCACCACTCTTGGCAGCAGTTAGTGCCAATGCATTCAGCCTTAGCCAATTCATCGGCCAATTCCAAGGCTCGTCACAAAGCAGTCAGTGTGTGAGTGGCTTAACTGCAACCGATAGTTGTAACAACACAAGCACACAAGTAAACGTAAACGAAGGCAACCAAGCAGGCGGAATCTCAAGTTCAAGATAAACCCACTTTTTTTGTAAAAGATATTCAAAATATCAATAAATTATCAGTCATTTTTGAGGTTCTTTACTAATCAATTTATTAAAAGCTCCTAATTACTTGAGTATGTGGGAAGCAGGAAAAGAAAAACCGCAAGGCCGATCAAAAAGACAAAGTCAACCGAAGGCAGGTGCCCAAAATGCAAGACAATAGTCAGGTTTAACGTATCTGGACAAATTGGGAGCGAAATCTTTGAGTGTACGGGTTGCACAACAAAATACAAAGTAGACGAGCTGTAAACCCCGCCACTCTCAATCTCAGCAAGGTTTAACAATTTACCATTTTGCGTTTATTGTAAATCAAGATATTTAGAATACATTAAACATCAAAGATAATTCTTCAAGGAATAAAGAAAAATAATAATACGGTCATTGATTAGACTAAATGGCTGTTTAACCTTTTTTGGTCGAGACACTAGAGTATTACGATTATCAGATAGTTATCTTGGACTATATTCTTTTATTAAACAATTATTAAACTATGCCAATGAATTTGTGCAATCCCATATATTAAATTATACACTAATAATCTAAAAACTAATGATTTGAACTCTTTTTTGGATGATACTTTTGAATCCAATTCCAAATCGGTACAACAAGATAATCTTTGAGATGCTCTTCAAAGTGATAAACTTGAAAAATACAAAAATACAAACTATAGTACACATACTCTGAGGCGTTTTATTTCAGGTAAGCACAAATGGAATAAGGCGTCTTCAAGCTAAGATTTATCGTAAAGTGAACAGAGCCTAATTGAATTTGTTTAATGTCAATTAAAGTATTAGTCAAGTAAAAATTAAAATTGTTTTAAAGTAAATTGGTCGCCGTCCCTATATCGTTGTAATCTAAAACTGTATATAGTAATTCTTTTTCCAAAATGTAATTATCAAGAATATTCCCTTTCATTATCTAAAACATTTATTCGATATATAGTAATCATAACACAAGTTATGATGTCTATTGTACACTGTTTAGCCGCATAACATAGTTAAGTAGGTGATATTTCGCCATTATTGGCGTCTCCAAACAAGACAAATCATTAGATAAATGCACATAAATAAATCATATATCAATATACTGTTCCCTTGTTGCATTACTTTGGGGAATAGAAAAATCACAAAATAATAGCTTGTCTCATTATAAAGAAATAATATTGTAGTAACGATAGTCCTAACTGAGATACAATGTATTTGGACTATGGATTCTGATTAATATGGGTAACATAACAAAGAACCACAAAGCTGGTATATTCGCAATCTTCATCGCATCAGCATTAATGTTGGGAACAGTCTCTGTTTCAGGATTTGACTCTGCATATGCAGGCGAATCCAAGGACAAAGACAAAGAACATGACTCCAAATACAGGGAATCAAACAGCTATAAGAGCAACAAAAACAATGGCAATGAAGCAGAGCAAGAAATTGAGCAACAACAGTTTAGCTCACAAGACTCACAATGTATATCTGGTAATACCACACTCTTATCATGCAACAACGTAGCAGTGCAGCTTAATAACAACACAGGCAACCAAGCCTTAGGACAAGAGTAATCCATTCTCTTTTTCATATTTAACAAATAACTATTATTAATATTCGATTTTAACCCAACAATTATAAACATAATTTTATTTGATAAAACAATATGGGTAATACCATTAATTATCCGTAATTTAAGACAAAATAAAAAATATGTAATAGGAAACGCCTTTTGTTATTTTTATAAGAAAAATCGTAAACTTTCATGATTCCTTTTTTTTCCAATAGTTGGAAACAGAGTGCCCAATGAAATACTCTGAACAGTCTGCATATCCCAAATCAGAGATTATGGTCTTTACAAATCTCCTAAATGAATAGAGAGCGGTCTGCCTGCGTCTCTCATTGTTGTTTCTCTCTCACCCTTGCCCATACGGTCCAATGTTTTGGCAAAGGATCATGACAAATACGCAATATAATGAATAATGATCAGGCGCCTGTTTATTTTGATACACCGCAAAAGTCAGTCATTTTGTTTATGGAGGGGATTCTTTATTCAGTAATTATTTTTTTGTTTACATTCTTTTCTTTGTCTTTATATTGATAGCAAACTCTTCTTGTTAGATGCTTATGTTTTAGCTAGGACTTTGGTTTGTTGTCTCTCCTGTCAGAAAAACCGTTCCATCAGTTTTTGTTTTGGTGTTCTCCCCCCTTACGAAAAGTCTGGCAGGTTTAGTATCAAAATCTATATCCTTGACACATATATGCAATGCCTCAACAGCACGCATTTCAGTTACCACCAGTAGCAAAACATAAGTTTTTAATCGAATATGAGCACTGATTCAATATTTCTATAATGTCATCTTTTGATAATGCTCCTTTATTACTCTTTAAAGCTTTGGGTAACCTCACCTTTATTTTGAACCTTCTTGGATTGACATCTACACCACAGTATTCAAGGAAATTCTTTACTGTCACAACACGTTGCTTTATTGTAATCAGGGGATGTTGCAGTTCTTAAGGTATGCGCTGTATGCGCCTAAAATGCTGTAAGGGTCAACAACATTTTTTTTCTTTGATTTTGTTTACAAGACCATCTATCGTTAAACCACCCTATTCCTTATTCAAAAACGCTAAAATGGCTTAGCATGCTTAGATATTGCTCTGCAGTTGATTTGTTCATTGTGCTTATGCTCAAATAGAAATCCTTGACTAACGATGGTCCTTCAAGTAAACTAAGGGCATTCACATTTTTTTAAGGCACTATACATACCCTTTACATAGCATATTATAAATCGGGTATTTACTATAAAATATACACATTAAATCATAACATCCACCATAAAAGAAATAATGGTTTGCAGGAGCGGTATGTTTTTTTATTTGGAAATTCATTTTAAATGGTGTCCCAAAAAATCGAGTATACTGAAAAAGTTTATCTCTACAGCAGCGGAATGCCAGAAGAGCTAATCGATAAAAGCAAAATAATACTGCAAAACCATGGTGTTGATTTAAAGGATTTGGTAATAATAGAGTCCCCAGAAAATGTTCCCCAAGGGGCAATTATGATAACATTGTGGCCTCACTATCTTTCAGTTGCCAAAGTCAAAAGGGTTAGAGAGGGGTCAATATATGCGCCCCAGCTATTTAATATAGATTTATGATTATTGGGGCATAAAATCATGTTTACGACCTTTTTTTGTAAAAGAGACAGGCACAAAGAGTGCCCGAGCAAATGGCCAGTGGATGACCGATGCGGCCCAAACGAGGACTGCTCATTTGACATTAAAATGCGGGAGTGTGAATGCGAGTGCCATCGCCAAGGGACATCAATCTGATTCTAGCGGTGTAACATACAACGCTTGAAAACTCAGCAAGGATTTTTTTGCGGTTAATCAATTAGAACATAGTTTTATAACTACCAATGGAACAGGAGCAAGCCAAACCTACGATTTAAACCATTTGAGAGAAGTCATTAGTCCCTTGATTTTATGGGAATGGTATTTTATCGCTTATATCACCATCTGCATCATCTGAAGGATCAGCAAACTGTGAATTAAACGGCAGTGAAAATGGCGAATCCCCCGAAACATCATTCTCATTAGGATTATCGTTATTGCCGCCGCCGCCGCTTAAGTCACCATCATTGTTTCCATTATCGTTATTCCCGTCACCATTATCGTTATTGCCGCCGTCGCCGCTGCCGATATCATTCTCAACAGGCCTATCATTGCTGATGAGGGGGGCGGCAGTGCCGGGGTTTTTGTCATCATTGCCAATGCAATTAGCACAATCTTTTAAATTACTTGATTTGGTATTGTCTACTTCATCGTTAAAGGGTGTTAATATGTTCAAAGTGCCATTCAAATTGCTGTTCGAAGTGCTATTGGATAAACCGGAGAATGTAGAAGTTGCATTGATGTTTTGGTAGTTCCCTAAAGCAGTAAACAAAGTTGCAATTATCAATAGAAAGGTATAGTAAAACGTAATTCTCCGATTCATATGCTTAATTGAATAAGCATATTTTACATATTAATGGATTTAGATAAATATTTCTATTTAATTCGTTAGGAACAATAATTACTAATTGTAGATTGGTTAAACGGAGTTCAATTAACCCGGCATCACTATTTATTTGTTTGTGTTTCTCCACACCTTATGAACTTTGAGCACCACCCATGTACCAAACTAACGTTATCTCCTTATTGTAACGTTTTTGCAAATGAACACCATTTAAATTAAAACCTAAAGCACCAAACACACACCAAAAAGATAACAATAACATGCAAAATTAAATGTTACCATTACAGCATAGTTAACATACTCAATCACCGTTATCCGAAAGCAGAAGAAATAAAAATTTATTCAAAGCGTCTGAATCCATCAAAGGTAATTCCAATTGGTTTTTGAACCGCTTTTGAGACAAAAGTTGATAGAATCCTATTTTATCTCACATCCACACCCGTTTTGTCCATTTTTTTCATGCAACATGTTTTCATTTAGCGTTATGAATTTCTAAAATGGACCATAGCAAAAATACGGGTCCCAATATGGATGTTTTTAGGCTATGCCAAATCACACAGTGGTATTTTACGATTGTTTTTGAGGCCCATACCCCTTAGTGGTTGTTTCCCATCGTCGGCGGCAACTCAGATTTTAGAAAAAAAAACGCTATATCAAGCATGGCAAATCCGTTTGTTTTGTTGGCCACCAGCATTGAAACATCCCACTATCGAACACAACATGGGCTCTTTGCAGACCAACATTACAAAAGGTTTTAGTTAACAATAAGACGAATATCCAACAAATAAAAAGCAAATTGCATGCCCATAATTTGGCTTTGAGACCCCTTTTATAGATGGGCCGCCTTGCTAGAAAATTTTAAAAAGTGTCCATTCACATTGTTCAGTATTGACACTTGGAAAAAATTTACCTTATTACGTCATCAGTCTGTTTGGAGTCGGAATTTTCTCCCTATTAGCACTATCACAACAGTCTGGTTTGTCAATCTTTGAATTGGGATACGCACAAAGTATCAGAGATCCCACCCTCTCGTTGAATCCGGCCTTTTCGGGTTTCTCATCTCCTACAGGCATCGCCTTTTTGAACGATACAGGGAACAACACCCTTGTGATCGAAAAAAAAGGAAACGTCAGATTAATCTCTGATGGGGTTGTTCAAGAGTCCCCGATCCATACATTTAATGTCGATTTTCTAAGCGAAAGGGGACTATTGGGAGTTGAGGTGCTGA
>JADDOQ010000024.1:6262-20861 GCA_016782315.1 Nitrososphaeraceae archaeon
TGGGAGTTGAGGTGCTGAAAGAAAATGGCAACACCTTTGTGTTTTTTTACATAACCGAAAGGTCATCGGAGCCATCTAATGGCAATTCAGAAAATCTAAGGCACAGAGTATATAGCTTTGTGTGGGACGGTAACAAACTGACCAACCAGGCTTTATTGTTGGATTTGCCTGCCCTTCCTGGACCAAACCATGACGGCGGCAAAATCACAATAGGCAAGGATGGCCAACTTTATGTCGTAATAGGCGATTTGAATCACAGATCAAAACTGCAAAACATAGAGAATGGCAATGATCCTGACCTTACCGGTTCCATATTTAGGATTAATCCTATGGATGGATCTGCGTTGCCTGACAATCCATTTATTGGAACCGGCATCCCAAACATGGACAAGACTTTTAGCTATGGCTTAAGAAATTCCTATGGGTTGACCTCTGATCCCATAACCGGTACAATTTGGGACACTGAAAACGGCCCCGACTACTTTGATGAGATTAATATTGTGTATCCCGGTTTTAACAGTGGCTGGCGATCAATTATGGGACCTGTTTCCCAATCCGAATCCACAGTAAATGACCTTGTTGTGTTCCCAAATTCCAGGTATTCAGACCCAATAGTGAGCTGGCCCACACCAATAGCCATTACCGATATAGAGTTTATCAATACCCCACTGCTGGGTGCAGATTATCAAAACAACATTTTGGTTGGGGATCATAACCTTGGTAATCTTTATTTTTTCAAGGTAAACGAAGCTAGGACAGGATTGGATGTGAACGATGCAATCATAGACTCTGAAAGTGAAATAGATAGCCATATTCTAGGAGCTGGATTTGGCAGCATAACGGATATCGAAACAGGGCCAGACGGCAAAATGTATATCGTATCTCTAAGGGAAGGCATTGTTTACACAATATCCTAATTCATTGGCTTTAGGTTATGCATGCTTACCCCTGGGGATTTAAAAAAGCATCCAGGGCTGCGAGCTCATGGCAGGAAACTCAATTAGATAAGCACTACAAGAAATAATTCCTTTTACTTTTGGAGGACTCTGATGAAAACTCTCACCATCCATATAAACAAGTAATCCCAGATTCTTTCACAAATTAAATATTTATTATATTGATTGTCTGTTATGAATATAAATGAAAAAAGATTTTATAGTGGCTAAAGTTGAAGCATCTACCGATGGGTCCCCTTACATTTATGTGACTTTTAAAGATCAAAATGAGTATTATAAATCTGGTGATAAGCAAACAAATCCATTTGGCCCTAATGTTATGGCCTTTACTTCTCCAGAGGATTTGATGAAAAACTTGCCAAAAGCCATGTCAAACATCACAAACATGTTTGGTGGTGGAGGTGCAATGAGTGATTCACCCACATTTAAGGTCACTATGAAAGAATATGATGATCTAAAGATCAAGGTTGGGGACAAGGTTACTATAGAGGTACAAAAGTTTGAGCATAACGATACTTGATGGAAACACAGTTATTTTTGATTTCTTTGGTAAAATGATTTAGGGGTCGTCTTTGGGTGCCGTTGTTTTTTTGTTCAGCTCCCACTCTTCATGCTGTTTTTTATCCTCTTTTGTAGTTAATATTGCGCCGCATTCAAAACAAAAGTAGCTTTTTGTTATCATGCTGTTATGTTGAGATATAAGGTAATAATATATGTTTTTGATCATTTCAACATTTTATTTCATTCCCACTGTGATCATTAACAGGTTTTTACGGTCATTCACTCCCCCTGATCATAGTGTTTTTTTTTGGTCTGCAATCACATTGATTTATAAAATAATTCAAAAAAAACTGTCTTTTGAAATTTTATTTGTTTTAATTTGGTTAAAGCGCCATTATGAAGGCTCAATGAGGGTATTTTAATACCGGTTGATGCAATCTTGTTCACCTCACCGTTATAGTTATTATTCTCATCAGTTTCACTTACTGCATTTTAATTAGTTCTAAAACAAAAGTCTGCTGATTGATCACCTTTAGGTATTCATAATGTCATCTACTAGAGACCATACACTCTTGTAAGATCCGTATTTTTTCTTTAGCGCCAAAGTCATTCATGGCTTGTTTTTGATGGTTGATGATGTTTGTAGGATTTGTGTATTACGTAAAAAGAGTGGCACGATATTATCAATGCTGCGAGGGTCATCTTTGTGGAAAAGACAAGGTTCCAGGGTGTCTCGGGATTTGGATATTTTATATTCAATTCATCCAAATTTATGGATTTATCCAGCACATCAATTGTGATAAGAGATCCCCACACCGTAAAATTGTAAACGAATTCATAGGCAGATACAACAATCAAAACCACACATATTGTTGAAAATATGTCTTTGGCTATTTTTGGCGTATTTTTCACTCTTTGAGAACCAATTTTAGTGACACAAAACCATGACAGTACCGCGAAAATTGCCAGGTAAGTCACCAACTTGCCACCGCCATCAAAAAACAGGTCATTTTTAACAATTATCTCGCCCACGTTTATGGTTCCGGTGTTTTTATAATCCATCCAACTCCAATACATCCCAAATGATGTTATGTACAGCATCATAAATGCCGATAAATAAAAAATGATAATGTATATACGATAAGGGGTTATCAGGCTGTCGAGATGTTTGTGATCCACCTTATTCATAAATGATTTAGAAAAAAATTAATTGAGATATAAAACTACCTTTCTAATTACTATTATTATCGTTGTTGTTGCTGTTGGCATGTATTTCCCGTTGTATAGCCTTTAATAGTTCTATGGCATCTTTTTCTTTCAAACTTCTCTTGTTTTTCACAAGATATTCTTTAAAATCCTCGATTTGTCTCTTTTGTGAGGGAAACAACCTTTTTGACTCATCCATTATGTCGCCATATGTGCGATAGGGAAAGTATGTGTCTTTTGAAACCCGTAAAATGACTTTCTTTGTGTAATTATCGATTATGTTGTTTTTATGGGCTAAAAACAAGTTATATCGTATATCTATCAATGCGTCTGATTTGTATCCCGCATACCCCGTAAATGTAACTGCAACTTCATCATCTGAATCTATTATCCCTTTTGAGAATAGTTCAAAAATTTTCCCAATTCCCACCATACCGAATTTTTTCAACTCCACTGCTCTAAGTGCTCCTAAACTAGAGGAGCCAAAAACCCTTACACCCCTTTTTCTTAATAGATTGTAAACTTCAATGGGTGTTGGGGGATAGTCTTGGAGAAAATATCCATCAATTATGCCCACCGTCTTTACGCTTGTCGGTATTAGCTGCAGAATATCCCCTTTTTTTGCAGGTAGCCTATAATCCGCATCAAGAAACCCTTTTGCCTTTTCTATTGACAGTGTTGGGCCTAAAAAAATCACTGGTTTAGGCATTTTGCAAAGGACTCTTTGGCCCTGCTACCGACAATAGACTTATTTACCTTAAATGTTTCTAATCCCGGAACAATTGCCCTCACTACGGGGATTTTTATTTTAGGGTGCGTGAGATTTACTATTATGGCGCTGTTTAGTTTTCTTTCTTTTAATTTTGCCAAAATTAATTTTATGTCGTCCAAAATATCCTCATTATGATACGACTTTATTTCGGAAAATTTTATGTTTTTTGCGGATTTTATAAACTGCCAAGAGCGTTTGTCGTCGCTATCATCCGGATCATATTTCATTTTCCTTAGGTCATCTCGCGAACCTTGGATATTGGCTGCCCTAGATTGTGACACCTCAGTAATAGCCCTGATCACCGCAATTCTGGAGTCTGGATGGGTACCATGACCTTCAACTAAATAACCATAATCATGATTGACCCACTCCACACTGCTTGCAATGAATGTTGGTATTTCAAGATCAGAAGTCACGTCTTTAACCTTTAATGAAATCTGGCAATTCTCGAATTTTTCCAGGAGTTTTCTAGTCGGTTCGTTGTCTTCGCCTATGTCCTTTAAATCGACATCAGGATATATTTCGTTATCATCAATGAATTTTCTTGATTCAATTGGCTTTAGTTTTACGCCATTACGAATTAACTCATTTTCAATCGTTCTCAAAATATGGAATTGGAACGCACTGGAAACGAATTCGGCTATGCTTACCGCATCTCTTTCTATGACTTCGCATAATGAGTGGCAAATCGCCTCCTCGATTACATTACCCGATGCCAACCCATTGGTATGGTAAAAGGCGTAAGGATTTACGGAAGGTGGTTTTGGAATGTATTTAAAAAGCGCTAATGAGAGTGGTACTAAAATGTTTTTTTTGCTCATCAAATCATATCCAACACAATAATCCATCATCATCTTGTCATCCAGGGAAAAAGATACAGGCTCTATTACATCACTGTATTTCAGAATATTGTGACTCTTTGACAGTTCCTCATAGCTTCCTCTTATTGTTTTATCGGCATAGTTTCTAGGTAATGATGAAAACCTTTCGATGCTTTCCATTATTGCGCTAGCCTTCGCATGGTTTCTGGTTGGTCCTTTTCCACCATACACCCAAATATAATCCTCAGTTCCAGGCAACACCGATGAAAAATTTGGGATCTTTAATCGATCCATATCTGTTATATCGGCTATTCTTGTAATTCCGATCTCATTTACGAGTTGATTTACATTTTTTAGTGTCGCTTCAACAGGTTGTACCCTGGAGGTTCCTTTGGATGTCCATTTTTTTCTTGATTTTAGAGATGATAACGCAATATTTTCCAATTAATGTTAACATGTCAATAACAATCAAATATTATTTTAATTGTTGTTTTTCTCATTTTGCACACAAATTATTGATTGACACTGTTCTAAAAGGTAAAAGAAGTGAATAATTCAGAACATTAAGAATATGGATTAAGTATTTATATAGCAAATTCTTTTGAGGAATTACTTGAATTCTAAAAATATTGAAGCCGAGATTGTTAGCGAAATCCTGCTAAAAGCTGCTAGCGAACCTGAATTCAGGAAACGCTTAATAAGAAATCCTGAAAAAATATTAGAGTGCTACAGTATTTCTAGGGAAGCAAAACACATAATCCAAAAAAGCATCAGAGATCTAATGCAATAATCAGCAGTTTTTGTTTTCAGTATTGGCCAGGGATAAATGTTTGTGTATGTAATAGGTATGCATGGAAAGATTAACGAGAAATAATCGAATTTGAACCTTCGACTTTCAACGAGGTTCTACTCAGATAGTTTTTTAGATATCATAGGCACAAAAAAAGATTGTAATCTGTTGTTATCAATTCTATAAATTATGACGGCCATTACCATTACTATTTAATTGGCACAAAAGAAACGTGGAAATATGAAAAAGTCAGGTGCAAGAATTATAACAATGAACATAAATATTGCATATTTAGTGATTTTTTTAGTCAGTATTTTCAATTTATTTTGAGGCATAAAATGAGGATGTGGCATCACAAATCATTCAAACCCAAGGGAAACATCCAAGATCTTTGGATGTTGTATTTGGGTCCCATCGGATTTTGGTCCAAAGCAAAAACTCTCAAAAGGATTATTAAAATATGATTTGCGACGTTATATAATATATGCAAATTTGGCTTGAGTTCGTAAAGATTAGGTTCGTTTAGGTATGAGAGTTCAAATAACTATTTTAGGATTAACATTACAAATAAATTTTTTATATATTGTTATAGAATATGTTAATCCATATGAAAAACAACACAAAAAACAACACATGTAGCAGTTGAGTAAATGGTGTAACAGGGATAGCAAAATCATTTCTTTACAAGCCAACCCGATAATAATGGTGGTTGTAATGGCCTTAAGTGAAAAGTACAAATAGACTTTGGTTATTGAGTTGCTTAACAAGGAACACACAACAAGGGAGATTGCAAAGACGGCCCGTGTTTCGTTCTCATATATCAAAAAGATAAGAATGAAACTAACTGGCGATGCCAATGAAGAGAAGAAGATGGCCAAAAGAAAAAACCATGGTCTTCACAATCTCAAGGCTTTTAAATTATTTTTGCGGGGTAAATCCATTGTCAGGTTGCCATTGATCTTGACTTACCGACGGAGCAAATCTTGAAAATCCATTATGATCACTTAATGTTGCAAAGCAAGCAGGAGGCTGTTGTACCTGCATTAAATGAAACTGGAAACAACCCCATACCGTGAGATATTTAAATATACAAATGAAAATCGCATTAGTTTCAAAGACTTTATAGATAGGTTTGGCATAGCAAAAAGCACAAATGAGTTAAGGCTGGAAATCGAAAAATTGGAACTAGACATACTCAATGCGAAAGAAACCTTAAAATACTTTCAAATGGAAACAAACAAACTCAAAAACAAACAGTCTGGGGAACAATATTAAATAACCTTAAAAATATGAATGCTCCACAGAATAGAATTGCCATATTAAATATACCAAAATCAAAGGTTCATTTCAATTACCAGGGATCTTTGAATCAACCTCAAAACATAGGAACAGTGCAATTTTCAAGGAATGCTATTTGGGTTTTTGCTAATGAGCCATCCATCATCACACATTCTTTTGGCTAAAAAGGCATTCAATCTGCCGGTCTACAACAATCTCTCAGGTGCATTTGCGGTGTTCGTATCAAAATAAAGGAACAAAACCCTAAACGCATTCCAGGAAAATAAACCAGGTACAAAAATTGCTATGTTTTATTGTAGTTGAATAGTCCCCCGGCCTCAACTATTTCTGAAATTATTTTGCTGAATGGCTTTATATCGTATATTTTATTGTCTTTTGTCATATCCTTTATCGTATGGTTTTCCAGATTAATTTCTATCTTGTCTTTATCGTCTATCTGATCAAGTATGTTTTCATCAATTTCAATTGGCAGCAAATACCCACCATCAATAGCATTTCGGTAGAATATCCTTGCAAAAGATGGTGATAGGATAGCCCTTATCCCGGATTTTGAGAGGGCTATTGGTGCGTGTTCTCTGCTTGAGCCACATCCAAAATTGTTGCCCACCAACAGAAAATCACCGTCTGAAACCTTTTTTGTAAACTCCGGATCTATCCCTTCCATCGCATGGGTCGCAAGTTCATCATGATCATGTATTTTCAAATAGGGACCTGGAATAATCACATCTGTATCTATATTTGCCTTACTGTATTTGTGAACCGTTCCCTGCAGTATCATTGGATATCCCTTGGATCCGTTATTTTTCCTGTTATCGCAGATGCTGCAACAACCATAGGAGATGCAAGATATGTTTGGGACTCTACATGGCCCATTCTTCCGGGGAAATTCCTGTTTGTTGTGCTTATGCAGATTTCACCTTTTCCCAAAACGCCCATATGCGCACCACAACAAGCACCACATGTAGGTGGGCCTATTACTGCCCCAGATTCCATGAATATCGTTACCAATCCCTCTTTGATTGCCTTCATGTATATTGATTGGGCTGCCGGTAGAACCTCTGTTCTCACCCTAACTTTCCTGCCTTTTAATATTTTAGCTGCGCTCCTAAGGTCAGATAGTTTGGCTCCAGTGCATGAGCCGATATAGGCTTTATCAATCTCCGTGTTTTGTAATTCGCGCACCACTACGACATTTTCAGGTGAAAAAGGTTTTGCCACAGATGGCTCCATCTTGTCACAGTCGTATTCAAATACCTCCCCAAACTCAGCATCTGCATCTGATTTAATTAAGTTAAACTTTTGTTGGGTCCTGTGTTTTAAGTATTCTGTTGTTACAGTGTCAGGTTCAATAATTCCATTTTTGGCTCCCGCCTCTGTGGTCATATTGGTTAGGGTTAATCGCTCCTCCATTTCTAACTCATCTACAACATTTCCTGCAAATTGCATTGTTTTGTAATTTGCCCCGTCCGTTCCAATGTCTGAAATTATGTTCAGAATAATATCTTTTGCCATTAGATGTGCCGGCCTTTTTCCGCTTAGTTTAAACAATAAAGTCTCTGGCACTTTGAACCATATCTTTCCATGAGTCAAAACATAGGCAATATCCGTGTGTCCTAATCCAGCCGCAAACGCGCCCAGCGCACCGGTTGTATTTGTATGGGAATCCCCTCCCACATATACTTCCCCGGGTAACACCAAACCCTCTTCATGAGACAGCGTATGGCAAATCCCATACTGCCCAAAACCATATTTAAAATGTTTTTGTATGCCATTTTTTTGGGCCCATTTTGTCAACTGTATTACATTATCTGCAGATACTCTATCGGAGGCAGGAACAAAATGGTCTTCTGAAATCCACACGTTGTCGGGATTCCATATCTTTCCCATAGGCTTTCCTTTTTTTTCCAATTCTTTGAAGACTTTCATCACCCCTGGACCTGACACGTCATGAATCATTACTTTGTTGACATTAGCAAAAACAACATCACCCGGTGTTACTTTGTTGCAATTTGACGCATGGGATAAGATTTTTTCAGTGATTGTCATTCCCATATTGATATTATCTTATTTGTCAAACTAAAGATTAATACCTTTTGAATCGCAGTTTTTGTTTAGGCCCTCTAAAACAAAAAAGGGTAATGCCCAGATTAACAAATTAATTTATCTATTCCCTCTGCTCAATATGCGCATTGCGAATTATTCCATTGTACTTGGAGCGGGAATCAGAAACCTTTGATTTATATGATAAAATCATTGGTAACAAAAACAACATCGCCTTTCAGAACGGCGACCTATTGATAATATCTAGCAAATACCTTTCAATCAGTGAAGGGCGAGTAAAAAAATTATCAACCGTAAAGCCAGGCAAAGAATCCATTGCGCTCGCAAAACTGTACCATATTGATCCAAAATTGATGGAGTTGATAGTGAGGGAGTCTGACGAAATTTTTGGTGGATTGTACGGCTTTGTTTTGACAGCAGTCCACGGAATATTGTCGCCTAATGCGGGAATCGATAAATCAAATATCCCATCAGGAAAGGTTGTGTTATACCCAAAAGAACCTTATGATTCAATTGATACCCTTAGGAAAAAGTTTTTTGTCGATTTTGGAATAAGAATATGCATTATTCTATCAGACAGCAGAATACTTCCAATGCGCATAGGCACTGTAGGAATCGCCCTTGCGTCTTCGGGTTTTGAGCCCATTGTTGACCTAAAGGGCACAAAGGACTTGTTTGGCAATGTTTTAAAATATACTTCTCAAAATCTAGCGGATAGTCTTGCGTCTTTGGGCGTGTTTATTATGGGCGAATCAAATAAATCCACACCAGTGATATTGATACGGGACATAGAACTTAAATTGATCGATAAAAAAACAACTAATAGCGATATGGGAATAGAAAGCAAATTCGACATTTACATGAGAGGGTTATCTTTACACGGTCAAAGAAAAACTAATTCTTTTAATTGTACCTGATAATTAATTAAACCATGTTCAAACAAAAATAATTGGGGATCTCAAGTATGACGGAGTTTTCTACACTATATCCTAAAAGAATCAATCTTTTGCAAGGAATTCAAAATTTAATAAAAAGGGAAGAGGTGGAACTAGATCATCTGTTTTTGATGGTTCAAATAAAAAAGGATGAAATAATCCACACTCTTACATCAGAAGGTTTCAAAATGGTCAAGTTTGAAAACAAAAAACCTCTTCAGATAGGCTGTGGTTTTTCAAAAAAGCTGACCAAGCCATGGGAAATGCATGTAAGGTTATTGGATTTTAGCCAGGGACTAATTGGAATACATGCCGAGGTCGAGATATCTAGGAATTATTTTCAACACATAAAGTCTGTCCGGGTTCCTGTAGTTTATGAAATAGAGTCCATCTTAAAAAAACATCGTATAGAATATCAACTTTGGCATTCATATGTCAAAGACTACATAACAAACATCATAGATGATCATCAAATTAATCTAAAATCACCAAAAATTCCGGCCATGCCTTGGATTGGAATGGTGGGGTTCATCAGTGCGCTTGCCATTTTGTATGGCTTAAAGTTTTTTATGTTGCTAAAGTAAACTGAAGTGTCTTTTGAAAATTCCAATTAACAAAATTTTTATTATAAAATTCATAGATCAATATCAAAGCTAATGGGGATTCCAGAGAAAATCAAGGCCATCCAGGATGAGATGCACAAAACACAAATCAACAAAGCTACTGAATTTCACATTGGCCTTCTCAAAGCAAAAATTGCAAAATTAAAAAGAGAACTAGACGAAAACACGCATGGAAAAACGGTCTCAACAGGCGGTGGCAGTGCAGGTTTTGACGTTAGAAAGGCAGGTGACGCAACCGTTGTTCTTATAGGATTTCCTAGTGTTGGCAAATCCACGTTATTGAATTCATTGACCAATGCAAAATCTAAGACCGGTGCATACTCTTTTACCACCCTAACTGCGGTTCCGGGCATGTTGGACTACAATGGCTCACAAATTCAAATCCTAGACCTACCAGGGATTATTGAGGGAGCCTCTTCGGGCAAAGGTCTTGGAAAGAGAGTGCTATCTGTAGCCAGAAATGCGAATCTAGTTTTGATGGTACTGGATGTCTTTCAAATTCATCATCTGGAGATCCTGAAAAAAGAACTTTTCGAAATAGGTGTTAAGGTAAATGAAAAACCCCCAGATGTCATAGTCGAAAAAACCTCTACTGGAGGCATTTCAGTTAATATTCAGGCCCCTACAGAGGTGGATGAAAATTTTATTAAAAATGTGATGAGAATTAACGGCTATCATAATGGGCGCATTACAATACGGGAAAAAGGGCTTACAGTCGACCAGCTTATAGACGTGGTTTCGGGCAACCGCATCTACATACCTTCTTTGGTAGTAGTGAACAAAATAGATCTGATAGACTCCGAATATTTAAAAAGTGTTACTTCAAAGCTAAATGTCCCATTTGTACCCGTGTCAGCTGACACGGATAAAAATATTGAGTTGCTTAAGCAGGAAATCTATAACAAGTTGGATTTTATCAGGATTTATATGAAACCAAAGGGCAAAGAAGCAGATTATGTGGAACCCCTTATCATGCCAAGAGGGAGCACGGTTTACAATATTTGCGGCAAAATCCACAGAAATATGGTAAGGGATTTCAAGTTTGCCCAAATATGGGGTAAAAGTGTCAAGTTCGCAGGCCAAAAAGTCGGGTTGGATCACAAAGTTGTTGATGAAGATGTCCTTACGATAGTAAGGAGGATAAATGCAATTTAACAATTTTCATCTAATGCGCAACATGTTTTACTGTATAAAATTGCTATATTAGTATAGCTATAAGGCAGCAGCTCAGTCAAATGCCTTTTCTACATGTCTTTTTACAGTTTAACTCTGATTCCTCATCGCTGCACATCTATTTTAACAGTTATATAAATAAGAATGTAGAGTTGTCTTAATATTGTCATTTCATTAGTGTTGTTACATATTTTCACCCAAGTTGCCAGCCCCTACTAGACATCTACACGCCATTGCAATTTCTTTTATCACTTTGGGGGCATAACGTATCTTTTGTGGCACATTCGACTTAAGTAAAAAAAATCAGCACAATATTTGTTGCGTGTCTATGACTTTAAATTCTTTATAATCATCCTATGGTTATTGGCATCTTCTAAAAGTGTCTGGAACGTTTTCTTTTTGTTTTCAAAACGGTATTGACAAGGTATTAATGTACGCATCAGTTTCTCTTAACAATTGCCCCAAATGTGTTGTTTACCGCATTTTTTATAATTTTTAACTAAGGCGATATTAAATCCTTATTTTGCCAGTTCCATATTTTTTTTAATGTGTTCATTTAGTGCCCTGTTTGCAAGCTTATCGGCTTTACTATTCTTTTCCCGAGGGACATGTTTATACAGTATTTTTTCAAAGTTTTTTTCCAATACCGAAATGTCTCGTGAGATTACCTTTAGCTCTTGATTCCTTAATTTGTATTTAGAGTTTCTTTGATTAATCAACAATTCGCTATCCGAAAATATCGTTATCTCCTTGTCCAGCTTGCTGCATATTTCTAATGCGCGCCTTAAAGACTCATATTCTGCCTGGTTGTTTGTCCTGATACCCAAATACTCATAATGCTCTATTAGGGTCATATCATTTTGTTTCACTATAATGCCTATTGCTGACAGACCGGGATTGCCCCTACTTGCGCCATCTATATTTACTTCAAGCAACAGTATAACACTTTAGGAGTTATTGCCCATTTATTATTTATTTTCTTTTTCCTCCAAAACAAAAATATTCTAAAGAATATTATATTATCACTATATTATTGCTTTTGTGCCTAAGAGAAAAATAAAAGAGGAAAGACCCAAGAGAAAAATGGGTAAAAAGGATATTCTTATTCTTCCAGGGGTTATAGGTGCTGCTGTTTTAATTGGATTTGTCATTACGCATTTTTTTCCTCCACCTAATGTGCTGAGTGTGTGTTTAAAAGCACATAATTTGGATCCATACAATGTTTATCCGCGGGTACAGCTATTTGTCGATAACAAGCAATATCTCTTTCCGGACACAGTGGGTAAAAACATAGAAAAAGGCAAAGAATGTGTACACGCCATTCATACCGATTCAGTGGGAGACATATTGCATGTGCAGTATATAAGGCCAATAAAGCTGTCCATGCCAGATTTGATGCAGGTTTATTCATCTGGCAATAAATCCATAGACATAATCGACAATTCAACTGGAAATCTAATCAACAGGACATTAGATTTAGATAAATACAATGTGAATTATTCATATTATTCTGTTGAGGGAAACTTTACAAAAATAGGCAATCAGACGGATATGCCCCCATTCTCCAATGCATTTTTTGGCAGGATTGATTTGTCCTCAAAGTAATCTAAAAAATAAATTTAAATACACAAAAACATTTTTTGAGTTTAATTGAGCAATAAGAAAGCAGCGATAATAAAAGGAGACGGTACAGGCCCCGAACTAGTAAACTCCATGATAAGCGTATTGGAGTCGTGCAACTCCAATATCGAATTAATAAATTGCGATGCAGGATCTGAGTGGTGGGAAAAAAATGGAGGCAATTCATATATTTCAGATGAGGTGTGGAATATACTCGAGTCATCTGACGCTTGTTTTAAAGGCCCCACAACAACCGTACCTAACCCAAATGCGCCCAGAAGTGTCGCTGTCACCATAAGGCAAAAGTTTGAGCTATATGCCAACATTCGACCCATAAAAACATACAATACATCAAAATTACAACTGGATTTTATTTGTGTTCGAGAGGCAACAGAGGGCCTGTATACTGGTATCGAATTTAAAACAAGTGATGACTCAGCAATAGCGGTGAGAAAAACAACCGGAAAAGGGTGCCGACGCGTTGTAAAAAAAGCATTTGAACTAACTCAACAAAAAGGATTTACAAAGATATTTGCAATTACCAAAAGAAACATCCTTAAAGAAACCGACGGAATTTTCTGGAACGCCGTTGTAGAAACACAAAAAATGTTTCCAAAAATCGATGTAGAGGAATACTATATTGACAACATGACCCAGCAGCTTGTTAAAAACCCAGAGCGGTTTAACAATAGCATACTGCTTAGCACAAATTTATTCATGGACATTGTTTCCGAATGTGCGTCGGGCCATGTTGGCTCCATAGGAAATGTTTATTCTGGTAATTACGGTGATTCATATGCAATGTTTGAGCCTGCGCACGGTAGTGCTCCAAAATATTCAGGTCAAAACAAGGTAAATCCCGTAGCCACAATTCTATCAGGAGCATGGATGGCAGAATACCTGGGAGAAAAACACATCTCTGATGCAATTTTTAAAGGGACAGAACAAGTAATAAACGAAAACAAATTCGTAACATATGATTTAGGCGGAACGGCATCACTATCTGGCATGACCAATGCCATAGCAGAAAGATCTGCAGCTTTTCTAAGGAAATAATATAGA
Source organism: Nitrososphaeraceae archaeon (assembly GCA_016782315.1). GTDB lineage: Archaea > Thermoproteota > Nitrososphaeria > Nitrososphaerales > Nitrososphaeraceae > Nitrosocosmicus. The sequence continues at coordinate 20,082 of JADDOQ010000024.1, forward strand.
TTTCTATTAATCATCTTTTTGTTATTTCGCACACCTCAAGGTTTTCATAAAAACCCTTTTTTCTTGCCAATACGCTCTTTTTCAAGGAATTCCCATCAACAAAGCGGTTGATTTTTTCATCATCCGACAAAGATGATTTCAAAAATATTATTCTGCCTTCGTCCGTTAGATTTGATTTGATTAGGTGCAGGATTCTCAATGTGGTTTCTGTTCCTGTATGTCCGCCATAGATAGTGTAGTCTTTTATGTCTCCGTCACCTGCAGATGGCAAGTAGGGTGGGTTACTGATTATAACATCAAACTTAAATTTGACCGGCTCACACACATCACAGCAAATTAAAAATTTGTTGTTAAAGTTTTTGAGAAAGGTTTTGCTGTGTTTAACAGAGGTAAAATCTATATCGGTTCCAAAAACAAATTTATAGTTATTGCACAAAATTTCAGTCAAATACCCAGAGCCAACCCCTATTTCTAAAGCATAGTTGCCATGACAGTTAACAATTGAATTTGCAATCAAAAATGTGTCATCAGAGGGATTGTACATGTATTTTTATGTACAGCCCCAAATGAAATAAAAATATTAAGACGCCGTCATCGTCCGATGATGATTTTTCCCTTCATTGACGGGTGAAAAGAGCAATAATACTCATACTCCCCTATTCTGTCAGATGCAATTGCCGTAACAAAATCCCGCTCAGTTGTCAAATACGCTGTGTTTAACCCTAAACCCTCAGAAATAAAATCATGTTTGACAAAATCTTTATTGAGAATTATCAGCTT
>JADDOQ010000265.1 GCA_016782315.1 Nitrososphaeraceae archaeon
ATTTGTATTGTAGCATGTAACTCAAATATTCCCGTCATAATATAGTTAAGATTAACATTTTGATTTCTCACAATTTAGTAAAAATAGTAAATAAATTGACATAAAAAATTAAAAAGAGAAAATGGTAAAGTCAGGCAAACAAAATATGGCCAAAGATTTCATCGACAAATTCTCATCCAAATCCAAAATATAATTTTTACTTTCTTTACAAATGTGTAACAATATGTTAAAATAATTTATATAGTGTAATGTATATTACATAAGTAGGTGATAGAAATATGAGCATAGGACCCATAGATAACAATAACAAAGTATCCAAAGTAACTGCAACCCTAAAAGTCGCTGAGGCAGAGCAGCGTGATGTTGGAAGGAAGATTGCCCGTGTTGACCCATCAGTAGCCAAACGCTTAAACATTAGTAGTGGTGACGCACTGGAATTGGTTTCCCCTGGAAGAAAAACCACTGTTCTGAGTTGGCCAGCAAAGGAAAGCGACAGGGGAAAGGAGTTGATCAGAATCGACGGGCTTATCAGAAACAGGTTGGATGTCGGCATCAATGACCTGATAGAAATAAGGGTTGTCGAGTCCAAGGAGGCCAAGAGCATAACCTTTGCCCCAATTGAGCCTCTAAGAATAATGGGGGCAGAAGAGTTTCTTGCAGAGTATTTGAATGGAACCCTAATGACCAAAGGGGACACAATACCAATCAACGTCATGGGCAGAAGGGTAGATTTGGTTGTAATTTCTACAAATCCCTCTGGTCCAGTCATTATAAACAACTCGACAGAGATTGTTGTCTCTGAAGAAAGCTCAAAGGCTGAGCAGATATCAAAAGAAGGCGAAAACGCCTCTATCACCTACGAGGACATTGGCGGGTTGGGAGACGCAGTCACAAGGGTCCGGGAAATGATAGAACTTCCCCTGAGGCATCCGGAGCTGTTTAAGAGACTGGGAGTTGAGGCCCCAAAGGGAGTGTTGTTGCATGGGCCTCCCGGCACAGGGAAAACCCTATTGGCAAAGGCAATAGCTAACGAGACAAACTCAAACTTTTACACCATCGGGGGTCCGGAAATAATGAGCAAGTACCATGGGGAGTCGGAGGAGAGGCTAAGGGGGGTGTTTCAGCAAGCCGAGAAAAACGCACCCTCAATCATCTTTATAGACGAAATCGACTCCATTGCCCCAAAAAGAGAAGAGGTGACAGGGGAAACCGAACGGCGAATCGTTGCCCAACTGCTATCGCTAATGGATGGCATGACATCGAGGGGAAAGGTGGTGGTGATAGCTGCCACAAACCGGGTAAACGCTATCGACCCGGCTTTAAGGCGTCCAGGAAGGTTTGACAGGGAAATAGAGATAGGTGTCCCAAACAGGGATGGCAGGCTAGAGGTGCTGCAGATTCACACCAGGGGAATGCCAATCGACAAGGATGTCAACCTGGAAAAGCTCGCGGACATTTCCCATGGTTTTGTGGGTGCGGATTTGCAGGCACTTGCCAAGGAGGCTGCGATGAGGGCTTTGAGACGCGTATTGCCAGACATAAACCTTTCAAGTGAGGGCATACCCGTTGAGACTCTAAGGAAAATCATCGTCAGGATGCAGGACTTTATGGACGTAATCAAAGAAATGGAGCCTTCCGCAATGAGGGAGGTGTTTGTGGAGGTTCCCGACATAAGGTGGGATGACATCGGTGGCCTATCCCCCATAAAGCAGGAGTTGCAGGAGGCTGTGGA
>JADDOQ010000135.1 GCA_016782315.1 Nitrososphaeraceae archaeon
TATTTTCTGTTTTTGTTATTATTTGTTCTATATGCTCTTTTCTAAACTTTCTTCTTCTAAATAGTGATGCAACTCATGGGCAATCTCCTCCTGATCTTCTAAAACATCCTTAAGCAAATCATCTAATCCGTGGTCCCCATTTTCTTTTGCAAAATCAACCCTTTCCCTGATGGATGTAATTATCTGTTGTTCTGCTTTTAAATCATTCTCCAACATGGTTCTAAGATCGTATTTGTCTTCACCTTCGTATTGTACATAAGATAGTTCTTCAAACCGTGATGGATTTGATGCGGGTATCCCTCCTGTCAAACTTATACGTTCGGCTATTTCATCAGCAAGTTCTAGATTTTTTTCTGCGTATTTATCTAAAGATTTGGATATGTGCTTCCAATCAGGACCCTCAACTATCCAATGCTGTTTTTTGAATTGATAAAATAACGTGAAATGACTTGCAAGATCTTTATTCAACAGTTCTATAATCTGTTTAGCGTAATCGTCGGATAATGAAATCGGATTTCTCTCTATTTCCCCAAATTTTTGTACTGCTTTTTGTGCTTCATCCTTATTTTTTGATTTCATATTCTATCAATAATATCTTATTAACAAACTATATATCTTATAGAAATGTTTTATTTTTCAGTTTCAGAAAAAATTATCCACAGAATTTTAACTATATATATAATTTTGTTATCTAACACATATGCAAATACATACCCAAAGACATTATTTTGCAATGTTTGGGTGAATCATCTCCTTGACATTTTATAGATTGTAACTATATTTTACTCACTTGCATACTTTTAAACTATGATTTGTATAGTAGTTTCCATGAACAAATCGCAATTGTCAAAAATACAGGGGGAGTTTTTCTAAATGCCAACTGTACAATATTTTGAAATTCCGGCAGATGATATGGAGAGGGCGCAAAAATTCTATAAACAGGTGTTTGGATGGGACATGGAAAAATGGGACAATAAGGAAAATCCCGAGCAAGAATACTATATGTTTGAGACTAGGGATGAAAAAGGAAACCCTGGAATAGGGGGCGGAATGACAAAACGCCAATCTCCTCAACATCCAATTACAAATTACATTACTGTTTCGTCTATTGATGAGTATACTTATAAAATAGAGCAATCTGGTGGTATGGTTGTGGTGCCAAAAACAAATGTGCCAGACATTGGCTTTATATCTGTATGTTTGGATAGTGAAAACAATGTGTTCGGAATATTCGAAGCGACCACTCCAAAACAGTAAGTCATGCATTTTTTCCACCAATGTGTTTTCTAAATCAACTTAAATCTCATACTTTTTCCAATATGGGTTTCCAATTCAAATGGGATAGGTTTTAACTTACTTTATTCTATGTTAGATAAAAATTGGGATATATTATCACGGAAAAAAAATCAAATACGCTAATAATCAAAATAAACAGACCTGATGTCCTTAACGCTATCAATTATGACTTGGTTACGGAATTCAAAAACACAATGGATTTAGTTTTTTATGATGAGGACGTTTATTCAATAATAATAACCGGTCAGGGGGGAAAGTCATTCAGTGCCGGTGGTGACCTAAACTATGTTGTCAAAATGTCTCCATCAGAGGCTATAGAATATGCCAACCATGTCCACGGTCTCCTTAACAAAATTGAAAATTCAGATAAACCTGTGATTGCTGCTATTAATGGTTTTGCTTTAGGTGGTGGCTGCCAAATTTCATTGGCCTGTGATTTGAGGATTGCGTCAAGCAACGCAAGAATCGGCCAAACGGAAGTAAAAATAGGTATTTCTCCTGGATGGGGGGCCACACAGAGGCTGTCGAGAATAGTGGGTATATCAAAAGCTAAAGAAATGATATTTACAGGGCGGATAGTTACCGCAGAAGAGGCACATAGTATGAAACTAGTCAATAAAGTCGTTTATCTGAATGATAATTATAATTCACAAGAGTCTACCAATAAAAACACGGAACCGAAGGAACCGACTTTAAAAGAAAAGTTAATTTCGGAATGTATTTCCATGGCAGAAACAATTAATAGTAATGATGTTACTGCTCTGAAGGCTAGTAAAACTTTGATAAATAAAGCCAGAGATTCTAACATTCAAACAGGCCTTTTTTTAGAACAATTGGGATACAGATTCTGTTTGGAGAATTTGAAAATTAGGCATTGACTTGGGCAATCGACTCCGGATTCAATATGTGCGCTCACTGTTTTTGATATTGATATGTGCTTTATATTTATGAAATTCTTTTGATTTAAAAAGTGGCCGGATACATTGTTGTTGTAGTTGTTATTGTCCTTGTTGAAACAGTTAGTGAGTATATTTTGAAATAATTATACGAAAGTACTCTATTTCTACATGTGTTGGGTATTGGTAACCCATTCACTCTGTGTTAATACTTTGAAAAAAATCAATGATTTTTTTATAGGTGCTGGATTATGCATCTTGTAATAAAAGATAAAAATAGTTAATTGTTTTTACTTTGATATTTTTGTGCTCTTTGGTTTTTCTTTTACTGCTAAGAATAGATAATAAAACTATGAACGTAATCTGAAATACTTCAATAATGATTGCTGTATCTTCAATCATTCATCCGCTTCCAGTTATGGGATTGCCGGTTATCCTTGTATTGCCCCATTAATTACAAAAAATGGCGGTTTCTGCAATACCCACATAATCCCATAGCCTTCCCTAATATTTTATTGTAGGGACAACCAAAAATATTTGTGCCAAACCGCCAATTAAAAAAAGTATTGTAGAATTCATATCATTGCTAGGGGCCATTGATAAATGAATAACTCCTGCAATAAATGCACAAATTGATGCAGCAATAGCAATTATTAATAAATTGGTTTTTTTGTATTTAATGTGATATTATTGTTCTTGAATGCAGATTATGCCGCAGTATTGGCATTTCTTGATATTAAACAATGATGATGTGTATTGAATAGATGATCAATGAAACAAAGGGCATTGTATTGCCAAAACTTTTTTTCCCTAGAATATGATTACCATACTACTTAGGCTGATTTAATATTGGTGTCCAATATGTATAATTATACCTTTTTAACAATATATCGTATGTCAGATAATATGGGTAAAGGAGGTGAAACATATGGGATGTGGTTGTAGCGTTAGTAGTCATGGTGCCCTGAAAGTTAGGTGATTTCTTGCAATGGAATAAGGAATTGAATGTTAAAAGAATATCAAAATGACCTTGAAAAAAAAATCAAGGGATGTCAGAAAGAATTAAAGAATTCGAGAAGTAAATTAAAACTAATATCTCTTTTTTGTTAATACTTTTAAAACACATTAGATTGTTTATTATTTATTAAAACACATTCTTTACCGATCCATTTGGTTTAAATAAATTAATTTCTACTAAATACCATTTAAGAGGAGACGATTGGCCTGCTTTTGCTGTTTTTTATAGATAAATGGATTTGCCATAATGCAATATATGCATACAATCTGTTTGTTTCTTGAACACGTAAAATGTTTTTCAAGTGAACAAATGTTTTTTGTTTAGATTTGCGAAAACGGTTCAATTTCATGTTTCGTTTCCTTGAATTTATTGGGAATGTTATAGCCGATTAGTATGATTGTTGTTACTGCTGTTGTAATTGTTGTAGTATATCAAATATTAGGGTAGTTGCAGATAAACCTATTTAGTCCAATAGTGTTTGTCTTATTTAGAATAATGTATTATGTAGTTTTCAAAGATTTTTCTATTATGATATTATTGTTTGTCCTGTCTATTTTCTTGTTTGTATGCGCAACCCGATCTTTATTATTTTTGGTTATTGTTCTATTCTCAAATGCGTCTTTTAACTCCAAAATAGATAACCTGCATTTTAGACCTGAAAATGTTTTGGGTAGGTTTAAGAATAAATATTTTAAAAGAGAACGTAACTTTGTCTTTAATGGCGGTAAAGTAAATGATTGTTATGAAGAAACTTGTGCCACTAATAAAGAAAATATGACGGAAGGCAACAACGACCATTTGTCTCCTTCTCCATCCCCTTTTATTTCTATATTGATTGCATCCTACAATGAAAACATTGTAATAGATAAATTGCTTTTATCGCTAACCAATTTAGAATATGGTTTTGATAAATTTGAAATAATAATAGTAGATGATTCTAGTGATAACACTCCTACTATATTAAAAGATTGGCAGAAGAAACTATCCAATTTAAAAGTTGTACATAGGGAGAATAGGGATGGTTGGAAGGGAGGTGCGTTAAACATTGGTATTGGATATTTGAGTGATAAAAGCGATATTGTTCTGGTGTTGGATGCAGATAATGTTTTGAAAGAGAATACGCTAAAACAAATTGCGTCATATTTTGCATCAATACAAAACAAAGAAAACAATGCTACTTTTGTAATTCAAGGCTATCCAGTACCGACGGCGCATTTTGGTGGCATGGTTTCTATGGGGCACCGATATAACATGCAAAACCCAAAAATGTCTTTTAATACTAATGATGATAACAACAATTGGGTATCTAGGGGAATATCTTTTAGATTAAGCCAAAGGAATTTAATTGAATTTGTAGCAAAAGAAAAATTGGGTTTACCCTTGCCTATAACAGGTAGTCTTTTTGCTATAAAAACAAGTGTCTTAAAATCCATAGGGTTCTCTAAAGACCTGTGTGAAGATTGGGATTTAACACTTGATATTTATTTATCAAAATATTCAAATAATAAAGAAAACAATGAAACTTTCTCTTATACTCGAAAATACTATTGCTATAGGTCAAAGCCATTAAACAATTGCCATAAATGCACTGAAAATAAAAATGCAATAACATTTAACGCTGGCATTACATCTTTTACTGAAGCAACAAAACAAAGTAAAGCATACTTCAATCAAAGAAAGCGAGTAAGTGAAGGCCACACGAGAGGATTTAAAAAGAGGATGGCAAAGATATTGAAAAACAACCGATTATCTTTAACTTATAAAATAGAGCTACTTTTAATGGGATTAAGGTATGCAAAATATATCCCCATTGTATGCTTAATCATTTTGGATTTTTTATTATTATATGATAAAGGATTTGACTATATCCTGAAAGATAACACAATTAAACTTCTAATGGGGTTTCAGGGTTTATTGCTATTTATATACCTGGTATATAACGCTATTTCGATAAAATTGCTCCTGAAAAACCAAAAACAGTATTATTATAAAGATGTGATGTATCTTTTATTGTTGAACATTTACACAATTCCTGCATTTGTATGTGGCTCGATTTTGGGATTTGTTAGAAATAGGGGATCATTTTACCGTACAACCCGAAATGAGGCGGCTGCGGAATAAATGTTTCTACCCAATTGCATTATCTTTTTTTAGCATTAGGCGGTACAGCACCAGCACCTACAGCAGTAATAGCAATAAGTGTTATAGAACTCTTTCAATCCTCCATGTATGGCAATATTCTCTATGAAACCTCATTATCATTAAATTGAATTTTGATCTGAAAACATAACAAACAATGTGAGTGAACTGACCAATTAGCCTAAATGATTATATGGTTTTCCAAAATCATAAAATCAGGGTGTCAAATGTGTATGGTGTTATTTAATGATAAATTTTGCTTACTTTCCTTAATGCTGTTGTTTTATTGTGTTGTAAATAAAGCCATGCAATGGAGGCTTGTTAAAGATTTTCTTGCTAATGAGAAAGTGTTGCGTTACAAACTCTTTCATGTTGTATCAAGATAAACCAGACCTTTATGGCCTGTAGAAAAAAATTGACATTTAGAGGAAAAGGCTGTACATGGTAGGTTTTATATGGCGATACTTAAATATACATTAATGGTATATTTATTATATGAAATATAGAAGCAGAACTGAAATCGTGGCGATGATCCTTGAGGCAGCCAATGGCGGCACAACCAAGACAAAAATCATGTACAAAGCCTTTTTAAGCTATAGTCAATTAAGAGAATATCTTTCCGTTTTGATAGAAAATAATCTGATAGAGTAT
>JADDOQ010000266.1 GCA_016782315.1 Nitrososphaeraceae archaeon
CAGTTGTCCGATGAATTGCAAAACAACGATGGTCAAACAGAACCATGTATTTCCCCATGTCCTCCAGGAGAGCTCTGCATTCAAATGTGTCAACCAATTGGTCCATAGAACACTCACCACTCTCCAGCTACATAACTAGTCTTTAAGTGAATCACAACAAAACAACAAAAAACCATATGAGGTCTGATTCTATAGGAACATTATCTTATTCAATACCAGAAGAAAAGCAATCAGATTCAGAAACGAAGAACTAACAAGGATGCCTCTACAGCCTCAACTGATGCAACAATTGGCGACCATAATGCACCAAATGATGTAACCATTGCAACAGCGCCCATCATCATCACCAGATACAGAAAATACGGCAATACGGGTAGAATCAAAAAATTTTTAATTTTCTTTATCCTTTGAAAATAATAACGTTTTCACAAAGGCTCTATCGCACAATTAGTTATTCTTATGTATTTCTAAATATATTCACTAATGGCTTTTAAGATTATGGAATTAACCAATAATTTAGCGACTAAACCTATAGATAAGGCATATGAATTTCTTGAACTTGATTCTGCTCTACTAAACCCATTATCGACAAATTCTGTTGATGAAATGATTTTCTTCAGTGGCGGTCAAGATGGAAATGCAGCCGCATATATCAAATGAGTATTATCTGTAAAAAAGCCCTATGTCGGTATATAGCAACATTGATATCCATTATAAAAAATTATTTGTTGGTATGTATTTCTTGACCTTTCTCCTCCATTGCAGATTTACAGTGGCCTAGCATTTCCATTAGCTCCGCAACCTCTTTCTCAAGTTGCATTTTGAGGGAGTTAAGCCGCCCAATTTCCCCAGCTGTTTCGTATCGTTCTTTATCCAGATTCTTGAGTTTATCTTCCTGATGCAAAATGTTATAGGTGTCTTTCTTGTTGGCTAACCCATACCACCTTAATTTTCTGTATAGCCACTCTAGTAAGGAAATCTCATCACCCATCTCAAAGTATATGGACATCAGTTTATTTTTATTCGATAGTCTCAGATAATCAATGTGCAGATCCAATACCTCATTGGCATCCATGTTTAAAGTGATTGCAACATCCACGAGGTCTTTGTTTTCCTTAAAAAACTTGAATGCCCTGGAGTTTATGGACAGGTGCTTTTCTGTTCCTACTTCGCCTTCCTCTTCACCAGTATATCTTCTCTTAATTGTACCGATATCCTTTAGCGATATATGTACGGCTTCAGCTATTTGTCTAGTTGACTTGCCTTCTTCGGCAAGTTTGATCACTAACTTCTCTTTTTCCTTTCGGGTTAAAATCAATGCTTTCATTTATTAATAATTGGTTTTTGTTTAAAAGCCCTGATTCTTTGATACCTTTTTTCAAAAATTAGACGCAGTATTAACATAATTGTAAGTGTAAGAGAATTAAAACAAGAAAGAACATTTAGAGTTTTTTTTAGCCCTTTTACGATAAACAGAATCAATAGCATTACAATCGTATCAATATATTTCATATTGCAAATAACATTTGCACATTGAATATGCATTTTGGATGGCTATATCATCTACTTTCAGAATTTGTTG
>JADDOQ010000025.1:0-5187 GCA_016782315.1 Nitrososphaeraceae archaeon
GGATTGTGATGACTCTGGGGATTGTGATGACTCTGGGGATTGTGATGTTAATGCGGGACTGACGGTATCCTTTGTCTTTCCTGCAACGCCTTTTGTCGAGCCTACAACAGCATCTTTAACTTCTTTTGCCTTTTCTTTGACTTTATCAATAAATCCGCCTGTGTGTGTGGTATTATTTTTTATGCTGGTTGACTTTTGTATTTCATAAATCAAATGTTTTATGTCTTTTGACTTTATGGCAATAGGATAACTCTCAAAAGTCTTTTCTTCCTTATTTTCCAAAGTAACTTGTATTTTTTGTGTTAATGATGATTGTGTTGTTCCCTCTTTTTCCTTTTCCGTAATCTTTATCAATAGATATTATATTTCATGATGATTAATATACCTCGTGAAATACCTTTTTATTTGAATATTGCAAAAAAATTTGTGGCAAAATTTGTTGACAACTGAAATAAAGTTTTGATAAAAGAAATCTTTAACTGTCCTTTTTTTTATAAATCATTATTCTTTTTACTATTTATCTAACTTATTTACCGATAAACTAATTGGAATATGTTTTTAAATTAATTTTAGTGTGTGCAAAACAGTTTTTGTAATTCATAAATACAAAACAAAAAACAAGTTTTTACAATTCTAATTATAAAAAGTAAAATTATTTGATATATCATAAGAAAACATATAAAAGCTTGTTATAGATAATCGTAATATAGTATATTGCATATATTTTAAGTATGATTCATTCTAATGATGGTAGAAGAGTAGCTGTTATAACTGGTGCTAGTAAAGGTTTTGGTAAATCTATCGCAGAAGAATTTGCTAAAGCCGGGTATTGTGTATTAATGAATTCGCTGGATGAGAAAGAGCTAAAAATTGCTGCCAATGACATTTCAAACATTATAGGCGATAGTGACAGGGTCAATTATTTTGCAGGTGATATTTCGCAAGAGAATTTTAGTGAATCACTATTGGATAATGCTGTGGAGAGGTTTGGTAGAGTTGATGTACTAATAAACAATGGTAAAATAACCATTGAACCAAAGAAGATTAATGAGGGTGAAACTCTAGCTGAAAGCAGCCTAGAAGTATCGCCTTATTTTGTATTGGAGGAGTTTGAGCGTGTTAATCATAATATAAAAGGTGTCTATTTCTGTATCAAAGCAGCTGTAAAAAGAATGCTAATTGGAAATAAAACCAATTGTTCAATCATCAATATATCTTCTTGCCAAGGCTGTATGACTCAATCTGCATCCAATTCATATACAGAATCCAGATCTGGTGTAGACCCATACACCGATTCAATGGCTAATATTGAAACAATAACAAAATCCGTTGCCTTGGAATTAGCAGACACTGGAATACGAGTAAATGGAATCATACCTGGCCTAGTTACAACTGATTTGAGTGAGGAGCTCATTGAGAACGAGCAGAAAAGAAACCAAAAAGAAATGGAAATACCTATTAAAAGAATCGCTAGACCACAAGAGATTTCAAAAGTGGCCTTATTCTTAGCATCAGAAGATGCAAGTTATATCACAGGTGCAATGATTCCGGTCGATGGTGGACTTGTGTTATCTAGACCCAACTATTTTGTAGAAATCAGCTGATATTTCATTTGGGGCCTGATGAAATGTAGTTCTCCATATTGCCATACCCTAGTGATTGAATAGTAACGTTGTCAATTATCGTTTGTGTTTTAATATAAATCAAAAATTATGTTTTATTGGAAATAGGGGTGGATAGAGCGCACCGATTGATTAAAAACCCGCGTAGTTAGTTATTGTTTTTTTTTATTCCATTTTATTTTGAATTGGCATTTTCTTTTAAAACTCCAAAGTGGTTGTTCCCTGTACCAGATCATGCTACAAGGTATCATGCCCTTTTGCTACTGTTCTTGACACTGTCTTTTCGCCAAATTGCCCTAATTATCTTGGATGTCATCGGTTGAATTGTTTTTGGGTTATTTTCTGCATGCGCGGTATTTTATCTTTTACACTAATTGGTAAATACTGTGTCAACACCAGATCTATAGGTTGGTATCGTGACATGAAAGTATATTGTAAACTTGTTTGTTTTAATAAATTTAGACATGGACCAGTATGTTTTAGAACTTGACCTCTATGGTGTCAAAATCACTCCAAATGTTATACCCCGTAAACACAAACACCTGAAAATGTAGGTGCGGGGTATAAGTGTAGCCTGTCATGCCAACCCTGGCTATCTCCTGGCCTGCTCGGACCTGTTGGCCTACACTTACTTTTGAACTACGATATGCTAGGTGATCATATCGGGTATATTCCCCATAGGAATGCATAATGGAGATGAAGTTTGAACTGTGCCAATAAGACGGAGCAGGGCCGCCAACATTGGAATCATCTTTGACAAAGGTCACTATGCCATCTGCCGAGGCAAGAACCGGCGTGTTTTGTGGAACAATAAAATCTACTGCGTTTCTAAGCTTACCTGTATGAGCTGGAGAAGAAGTCCTATCGATTCGTTGTAGTATTCCCTGTGGCACAGGTATTATATATTTATTATAAGTACTCATTACAAAAATATAAACTCTTTTTAATACATTGTTGTTTAAAAAACTTTATAAGGATAACAATTGTTCTGTGCTACATTTTATTTATTGTGGATTTCTCAAATGCTGATTTTTGCTATTTATCGCTCATGTGTTGAAAAGCTCTAAGAATTTGATATTTGGTAGTAATTATGATTTGTGTGAAATGTATGTGGCATACAACTAAATTGCTTTAATTTGGTTTTTGAATATGGCTGAATCTAAAGATGCATCTAGAAACTATGATGTGAAAATACTGAAGAATTCAATTAAATTTTATCTACCACGGGTAGAAGGGTATCTTGAAGTTATACGAAAATTGGCTTCCGAATACGGTGGAATGTCCCTTATAGAGTTTGATGGATACTTTGAGAAAAAATATGAGCCAGTAAAGTATGTGCGAGCAGAAGTTCATGTAAGTGAAATTGATGTTGAAAATATAATAGAATTCGCAAATAATATAAGAAATGTACTTAAACAAAAGAGCTTGGCCATAGAGTATAATAATCAGCTTATATTGGTGGAAGAAAAAGAAGAGTGATGCAAATAATAATGAATGGACTGTCTATTACTGTTATTGGTTATGGAAACTTTAGACTTTATTGATATTTTTAGTGACAGAATGTGCAGTTGGGGAATTAGTATTGATTGTAGTATTGTAGATTAAAAAATATTTGCAATAGAATATGCACATTATATTTAATCCTAAAGATTGTAAAAAAATCAATATTATGTTTATTAATAGAAAAAGTTATTTTTGGATTGGAGGTACTTTAGATATATAACTTTTAATATCTTTTGAGAATGCTCAAATATGCTTCAAATACTGTAAATTATTTTTAAATAAAAATCGGTGCTCGATGGGTCAAATCATTAATTATTTATATAATACCGCGAAAGTTGCCCTTTTCTATTTTTTAAAGCAATATTAATTCTTTGTTGTCAATTCTTTGCTATATATATAATGTTTGATATCTATACTAATGGATGATCAGGTAAAAGATAATGCCAGAAAGCAGTGATAAAAACAATGATGATATAAATTTTTATCCAGACGATGATGATGCGTCTAATATTGAAAAAGTATGGGTAATAGATTGGAATAATAAATTTCAAAGAACCTCTAGTGAAGAGAGAGCCAATTACTTGGACGCATTGAAAATTTTTAACGAAAAATCCAAGGAAGGAAAAAATGCGATTCTGTATGAAGTGCAAAAATCCATTTCTAATGGAAAAATGCTGAAAAGGATACCTATACTTAATTCATCTAAATATGCAGAGAGGAAGAAAGATTTGCTTCATGACAAAAAGGAGCCCGCCGTTAAAAAGGCCGGTGGAGGTGCCTTTTCAAGCAGAAAATCCAGATTTATTATTTTATTTGCTATAGTAGTGTCTTTTATAATTATTTTATATTTTTTAAACATTATGGCAAGCGGTGGTGGTGGTGGTGGTGGAACCGTGTCAAGTCATCATATGATTTTAGAAAAAATGGGGGATAGTCTCGTGGATGTTACACCGCTGATACCGTATTTTTATAATAGTTAAATTGTATCGCTAAATTAAAAATAATTTGCCATTATATAATGCAAATTTGTTTGATGTCTTCGATTTTGTGCCCTTATATATTTTAGAATAAATATTAAGGTCTTATATTAGAGTATAGTGAAAAGAAAGACTCTTTATTTGATATCTTTTAGATGGTGAATCTGTATGACGCAACTTGACTCAATTGATCTAATAATCTTTATCTAATAAAATACGTATTATGTTAAATTACTAAATCCTAAAAAATTAATGGTCTAAAACTTATAAAAACAAAATACTGGTTTTAAAAATCAAAATCAAAATAAGTACTATTATCTTTTTTTAAAACTAGCCGTTAAAATGCAGATGATGACATATTATGTATGCGAGATATTTTAAATGATTTTATGTTCCTATTTTATAATTTAAGGTTAACTACCTGAGCCCTATTTTGAAATTATGTTCTGATTGATTTACTTGCAAAATTGCTAAATTAGGATATTGAGAATGCATTAAACATTAATAATACCTTTCTCGCATTTGCACAGTAAAACAATGTTGCTAAACCATTATCGGGTTAAATGGTTATTTGACCTTCTTTTGCCAACATCTTGATCTAAAGATATAGAACAATTAGTCAATAAATTTAATTTGGAGAAGAGATCTATTAAAAGCTGCTTTTTGTTCTTCCAAATAAAAACAAATTTCATTCTAACAACATTTATGCAGTTGAATAGTGGCACTAAAGGAATCAACAATGGTTTTGCTTTATGCCGTAAACAATCCAAACCTCAGTGCGCAAATAGCAGAGCACACCAAAAAGAAGTTTCAGTTGACCACAGGAGACATACTCATCAGGACACTAGGCCATGCTATTGAGGCACACATCAACATCAGGCTGGAGCCTGATATGACGTTAAAGGACATTCTAAAGATTACAGATGACATCAAGAAGTCCACAACAGATGAGTTTAAGATAAATCAAGTAGTGGTTATTCCGATATCGAAGCGTTAACTCCGGAAAATATGTCTGATAGTTTTTGTGTATGGTTGCGGGTACACTATCTGGCCCAGATAACTGTCACGGTAACTGTCACGGTAAC
>JADDOQ010000025.1:5299-20747 GCA_016782315.1 Nitrososphaeraceae archaeon
ACTATCTGGCCCAGATAACTGTCACGGTAACTGTCACGGTAACTGTAAGATCAATCCCTTATACCTGTAAAATTCTGACGTTGTGTCCATATAAATTGTCAATCTAGAACATTTAGAGCCTGATTTGTTATGTGTGTAAAATAAAGTGTTTTTATTAAAAACACCCATATAATTTCGAAAACCGATTTATAATATTGACCAAAAACAATGCCAGGAATGCAATATTTTTGTTTATCGCTATAACTGTTTTGCTGCCTTTTGCGTATTTTCCGATTTCTTTTGGTCCAATTTATGCTCAAACTGAATCGGGTTCTGCTGTTTCGGGTTCTCCATGTATTGCTTATGATGCAGAAGAGAGATTAATAACAATAAGCTGCAAGTCTTCGAGTATTTCGGATGTTTACAGTAGCCTTAAGGACAATAGTGTATTGAGTAAGGAAAACGCTACCAAGGACAACAAAAACCAATGGCTACTAAACGCGGGTATTGTAGTTTCTCAAGGCTCAACATTGTACATTAACTCTACGGACACCTCATGGCTAAAGATGGCATCTGCAGATACCGAGTCTGCCAATGGAATAAATGTGCATGGCAGCCTTAAGATTGATTCCGTAAAAATAACATCATGGAGTCCTGAACAAAACGACTTTGTAAAGTTTGAATATGACATACTGCCAAGCAGGGAACTTGAGAAATCAGACATAAACATGGTGCCAAGGCCTTACTTGAGAATTTATGGTGATGCAACGGGAACAATGGATATCACAAACTCGGAGCTTGCCTATATTGGTTATGAGCCTGAAGATGATAATCTTGGAAGATCTGGCCTAAATTATTACGGAGGAAATGGCAGCATAATCAGGGGCAATCACATACACCATAACAACTGGGGATTCTATTCAAGCGGTGTTGCAGACATGGCAATAGAAAACAACCACGTGCATCACAACTACATGTATGGCTTTGACCCTCATACAGCCACACATGACATGGTGATAAGAAACAACACCGTGCATGACCATGGTGCGATGGGCATCATCTGCTCCCTTGACTGCTATAACATAACAATAGAGGACAATGAGGTCTATAACAGTGCTGGCTCTGGTATCATGCTAAGCAGAAATATGTATGATTCCATAGTGAGAAACAATTATGTTCACAATGAGGAGCAATGCATATTCGTATCGGCTTCTCATAACAATGAGATATACTCCAATAGTGTGGAAAATTGCGGAAACGGCATCTACCTAAAATCAGAATCCTCCAACAACAACATCCACAACAACACAATAAAAGACACCGAAAATGGTTTGCTTGTCAACACGGGTGCTTCGGACAACAGAATTCACTCAAACACCATAATCAACGCAACTGAACTAGGCATTAGCAACGGAGAAGATGCTGGTGACGGAAATACCTTTACCGATAACACATTGATTAATGCCACCTTAATTTCACAAGATGAAGGGGGGGCGGAAGGAGAAGAAGAGGACGAGGGAAAGGAAACATGACATAATTTGCATCTATCTGATTTGATACATCTAAAAACCTAAAGAAAAGGAAAACAGCCCATCTCTTTTTAGGTGGAATGGTAGTAGTCAGCATAATTTATAGGAATTGATAACAATAGGTTACAATCTTTTTTTATGCCCATAATATCTAAACGGTCTAAGTAAAACTCCGTTGAAAGGCGAAGGTTCAAATCCCATTATTCCTTAGATGATTGCTTTAATAAAAGGCTGACACTTAATTGAAAATTAAAAATATATTTTCATATAAACCCGTGAATGCAAGTTATGGTTCAAATACCATCCCAATGTTCAGATTCGGTGAACATGCAATAATTTAATTTTGATAATGAAGCATAAGATACCTTGATGAATTTTCCAAACAATGAATTTGTGGCCTTGGCTGGTTATTCCAAGTTGAACAATAATTGAGGGTTAGAGAATCAGAAAATATACAATTTTTTAAATAACTATTACATTGTATAACAATTAGGATATTCTGTATATCCTACCGTCAAAATATGTCAAAATATACAGATAGCCATCATTACCGGTTTCTATATCGGTTATTCTTCCATCGAAGCCGTTTGCAAAAACAACCCTTTCTAATTCCGCATTGTTATCCGCCACCCTGTCATCAAGAGAACTGCCTTTATTGTCACTAAACTTACCGATATCAATCCCTGATCGAGTGTCATTTACTTTGAAGAAATACAGGTTACCATTATTAATATCTCCTGCAAACACATTGTTCTCAAATTCCTTGCCAAATTTTGAAGATTTAAAGAATTCTATATCGGTTATGCCTATTGGCTTAAACCAACTGAAAACAGGATCTGAATAATGTGATCCGTTAAATTTTACAAGTTTTGATATGATGTCAGACTCGTTATGTTGAGATAGAGGGCCCATTATCCTGTACCATCCGCTGTTAAAACCTGGCTCAACTATGTTGATCTCATCATACTTGTCTTCGCCGTTCTCCGTATCCCATAATTTTGCAGTCAATGGATCAAAATCAAATCCAAAGCTATTTCTTATACCGTAAGCGTAATAGTAGCTCAATGATTTAAGATTAGAATCGTTATTGTAGTATTTATAGAAAGGATTGTCTTTTGGAGGGGCTACATTAGAAGGATCAATGCGAATAATGACTGAGGAATTGTTAGGAACAGTGGTACGATTGCTTTCGTCTGGACGATT
Organism: Nitrososphaeraceae archaeon; assembly: GCA_016782315.1. Lineage (GTDB taxonomy): Archaea > Thermoproteota > Nitrososphaeria > Nitrososphaerales > Nitrososphaeraceae > Nitrosocosmicus. Next base: position 8,011 of record JADDOQ010000025.1, read on the forward strand.
CTGCAAAGTGTTGTTTATTGTTACAAGGTCTCCAATAACTGCATATAGTTGTTTGTCGGGCCCTATCTTTAATTTTCCACCATTGTGATAGGGTCCTAATTCTGCTGGCAGGTCCATTACAAGTCTAGGATTTGTAAGATTCTGATGATTTATCCATGAATACTCATAGATTCTGTTATGTGTTGTGTAATTATTGGTGGCTGCATCTTTTATTTTTTCAGTAAAATACAAAAAGACAGAATAATTTGAATCTCCGGGGGTGGACTCAGAGTTTCTTGATGTAAAATTTATGGTGTTGTTGTCGGTTAAATTAACGTTACCTTCAATAGTATTGTTTTTTAGTATTGCTATTCCAAGCAAGCCGCGTTCTGCTTCATTGTCAACATCAACACTGAGAATAGGTTCTTTCTGCACCGTTCCATTGGAGATTAGACGTACATCGCCATTTTTCTCAAGCGCAATAATAGTGTTATTATCAACAAATTCCATACTTGTGGGAAATGACAATCCTTCTGCGAACAGGCTGATTGTTAATTTATTTCCTTCTTGATTTTGCATCAAGGGGTCTCTATATAGGTAATCCATTACATCGGGGGTGATTATGGGGATTGCAAAATATGCCAATAGAGAACCCATAATTACGGCCGAAGTAACTAAAAAAAAAACAACAATACTTTTTGATTTAAGCAATTTTATATCTTGTCAAAGCTTCTGGGTGTTTATTTTATTTTTCCATTTGTTGGGCAAAAGAGTTTTTGCGAGGTGATTTAAATCTGGTTATGCTAAAGTAATCCTTTTTTTCATTCAATTGGGTACAGAACGGTGATTATCAATTGCCTTTATAAACAATATGAATGATAATGCTGTCAGTACAGCAGTAGCAGAATTGGAAGTGGCAGTAGCATATGAGTTTTGTCCCTTTTCTGTTGTCTCTTTTCTACAAAACATGTTGTGATGTTTATTTATCCGTTTATACTGCACTATAAAAAAAAGGGTTGGATTAAGGTTGAAACAAACTAGCGAACTTTTGATATTATATTGTATTTTTCTTATTTTATTTAGGAGGATAATTTGGATGATAAAGAAATGATGAAAAATTTTCATTAATTTAAAAAACACTATATAGTTTTTTTAAATACCTGCAGATTGACAAAATTAATGAATTAAACATGGCAAAAATATTTGATGCTGCCAATAAGTCATTATAACACATACAGTATTTCAATAGCTGTAAAATTGAGAATATCCATATTCTAGTACCCATATAACAATGGCAATAATAATAATGAACAAAACTAATAGGGATGTTGCTCATGTCCTTCGGAAGATCTCATATCTTTTGGAGATGGAGACAAATAACAAAAACGACAAAGACAATCATGCCATAAATTTTAAAAATAGATCTTACAACAGGGCAGCTGATCAGATTGAAAATTTGTCAATAAACCTTGAAAACCTATACAGAAATGAAGGCATTGATGGCCTACTAAAAATCCCATCAGTTGGAAGGGCCATAGCCTCAAAAATTGAGGAATTTATGAAAACCGGTGAAATCAATTATTATAACCAGTTAAAATCCAAATTACCCGTAAATGTTGATGAATTTCTAAATTTGGAAGGCATAGGCCCCAAAACGCTAAGATTGATTTATGATTCGCTAAAGATAAAAACTTTGGATGATCTTTATGATGCTGCCATAAATGGCAAAATAAGGACAATTGCCGGTTTTTCTCAAAAAAAAGAGGAGGCAATCCTAAAAAAAATTGATTTGTATAGGAAAAGCAAAGGTCGATTCCTTTTAGGAGAAGTTTATCCACTGGTAAAACAGATTGAAGGATATCTATCAGAATTGGATGGTGTTAGAAAATCTATAGCGGTTGGTTCTTTTCGGCGTATGAAGGAAACTATAGGGGATATGGATTTTCTGGTGGTGTCTGATGTTCCTCAAAAAGTGATTGAATCATTTGTTAATATGCCTGAGGTTAAAGAAGTATTAAGTAGGGGATCTTCCAAAGCATTTGTAAAATTAAATAATGGGATTGACTCTGATTTATTGGTAGTTCCGGAAGAAAGCTATGGTGCAGCATTACAGTATTTTACTGGAAATAAGGAACATGGGATAGCCCTAAGAAAGATGGCCCAATCAAAGGGTCTTAGGTTAAATGAGTGGGGCCTTTTTACCTCCAACTCAAAAGAAAATAAAATAGCTGGTTTGACTGAAGAGGAAATATACAACAAATTAGATTTGGAGTGGATACCTCCAGAAATGAGGGAAAGCAAAGGTGAAATAGAATTAGCAAAGAGGGCGCGAAAAAATGCGGACAAATCAAAGGAGGGAAGATTGCTGCAACTGTTGGGCTATCATGATTTAAAAGGCGATCTTCAAGTCCACACCAATAACACTGATGGCAAAATGACTATTGAAGAAATGGCGTATTATGCGAAAGAGAGGTTTGGGCTTGATTACATTGCAATAACCGATCATACAAAAAGCTTAAAAATAACAAATGGATTAAACGAGGAACAGATACTAGATCAAGCAAATAAAATCACTGAATTAAATGACAAAATAAAAAACGATGACTTTTTCCTAGATAGATACAATGGCGAAAAGTTTGTGAATATTGGTAGTAAAGAACATGGTCAAAGACCTAAAAAATCCTCTTTTCGCATACTGTCTTCAGCAGAGGTAAATATTCTAAAGGATGGATCATTGGATATATCAAATAACGTATTGGATAAACTGGATATAGTTGGTGCAACTATTCATTCTAACTTTTCTTTGCCAATTGAAATGCAGACACATAGGCTTATTGAAGCTGCTAAAAATCCTAACATAGACATAATATTCCATCCCACTGGGAGAATAATAAATAAAAGAGATGGATATCCAGTTGATATTCCGAAACTGATAGAAACTGCAAAAGATACTCATACGGTTTTAGAAATAGATGCTCACTTTGACAGATTGGATTTAAAAGACGAGTATATTAAAATGGCCATCGAGAATGATGTTAAACTTGTAATTGACTCTGATGCACATCACCAAATTCACTTTGTGTTTTTAAAGTTCGGTATAGCCCAGGCAAGACGGGGATGGGCAACAAAAAATGATATACTAAATACACTTCCAGTGCAAAATTTGCTTGATAATTTGAAATGATGTTCTCTATACCTTAGGTGAAATGTCTAATACGTCATAGATAATCAATAGCAAGAAAAAATGGTAAATCATATGCAGCCGAGCGTGGGCGTATGTATGGGATGGACAAGTGAAATGTATTGCCATATTTGCAAATGCTGATTTTGGATTTGGCCTTTGATCCAAAACTATTTGGCAAATTATGTGGGGAGGGTAGAAAAAGGTCATTGATAAAAAAACACATAACTTAATTATTGATTATTTTGACCTAGTCTTATATACAATGCTGGGAAACACAATATGAGAAAATGCTTGGAACATTATGGACTATAATAATAGTCATAGTTGCTATAATTGTCATTGTTGCTTTGCTGAGGTTCTTATTTGGAATCCTTTTCATGGCCCCGACAGGAATAGAATTGCTGGGGACCAATGTAATCGATGCTAACGTTTTGGGCCTTTTGCAATCGCGTTAATGTAACGCAAATAGTTTTCGGCAGTAGACAACAAAGATAAAGACCACGACGACCACCAAAAAACATTACCCAATTTTTTTTGGCATGCAAATATCATATCTGCTAACGGGTCCTAATGACGTTGCATATTTTATTTAATTTGTATGGATGTGACTATAATATTGGCATCATTTTAATTTAATATTTAGTGTAATGAAATGCCTATAAAAATTGAATATTGTGATTATTGTTTGTTTAGCATATCTCTGACATTGATTGGTTTTGTTCTTCATTTAATGTTGATTCAATGATCTGCTATCTTCTTATTGGAAATTTCTTTAATGTATTTTAATCCGGTATTTGCAATGTTTCTTATGATTGATATTTGGTTTAATTTTGTGATGTCTATTAAAACATGTCTTCAATCCAAGTCCATTTCATCTGCATAAATGTGGTGGTTATAGGGCATTTCAAATTATTCTCTTTTGCCCCTACTACTAACACATATAGATCTTGTTAATTCAATTTTCTGACATTTGCCACAGTCTGCCGATACTGGTGCGACCAACTAATATTAAACATTTAAAAAATTGGTAAAGGGTGATTAATTCTATTGTTTATCGACTATGCCTGTTGCGCTAACGACTTCGGTTGTATTGTTGTATTGCTTGTCTTCTATTTTTTCTAATAGCCCTACTATGTTTTTGTTGTTGGTTTCACTTTGATTAATGGAATTTATTATTGTGTTTTTGTCTGCAGGAAAATCAACATCTTTCAATAAATTTGCTAATGCTGCAGCAGATGGGTAATCTTTGACATCGACCTCTTTTCTTTGTCCTGGGACATTCTCTTGTTCATTGGCGATTTTTTCTGCCTGACCGCTGTTTTGCTCATTTGGAATTTGACTTGATTTTTCTATTTCAGTATCCATATCAAATACTGATAAACAAACTATAATAACAAACTCATTTATTATTTGTGATTGTACAATTATCGGCTTATTTAACAACTATTGATGGAAAAAATTCCATAAAATGATAAAAGTTTTAATAAAGATTGATGGCCAGAAATTTATTTAAGATGCAATTGCTCTTGTAGATTACTGGTTGTGTTCTTGTAGTTTAACGGTCAAATATGAAAAATATTCTAATGATCCCAATTCGGTGTTTAGATTACTTTTGTTTGTTATGGGAAGTCCATTGATTTACTGCTTTCTTTAATTGTTAAATTCATACTTTTTAAATAGAGTGTGGTCTACCATTCCAATATGGAAGAATCAAACAAAAGAGAAAACATTGATCAAATACCCAAAGAGGATGATACTCAAGGACAAACAGGAAAGGTCATAAGCGAACAGAATGCAGTGGCAGGGCAAAGAAAAGAGGTTAGCGTTGAAAGCTATTCAAAGGTTGCTAATATAGGACAGATCCTAAAGGACATGGATTTTCCAGCCGAGAAGAGTAAGATAATTGAGTTTGTAAGACAAAAATCTTCTGATGATCAGAATAAGGGTGAAATTCTATCGGCATTAGAAAAATTGGAAGAAAGATCTTATAAAAATGTCTCGGATATAACTATGGCTGCTGGGTTAGTATATTGATTACCAACTGCCAATTTTTTTATTTTAATTGAAGCAAAATAGCAAAAACTAAAATCTTTTTAAAGCGACTGAATGTAATGGATAAAAAGGAATTCAAAAAATAGATAATTGATTAATTCGTGTTTTTGTTTATTCAGTGATAGTGGTATAATTTAGTATCCGCCTGCACCGCCGCCGCCGGAGGTATCTGCTCCAGAACCTTGGCCTGAACCACTGTCATTGTCAGGGCCTAAGCCACCGCCAATGCCACCTGTGTTACCTCTAGTACCCTCACTTTCACTACCGGCATTGTTGCCACTAGGTGTTTCTTCGCTACCAATTGCTCCAATCTCTGTTCCCTCTCTACCAACTGCTCCGGTACCGAGGGTTGGATCTGAAACCCCGCCGTTATTAGTATTCGCAATTCCTGTTGCGTTTTGTTGTCCGGCTGTTGCGTTTTGTTGTCCGGCTGTTGCGTTTTGTTGCGCAATAGCATTAGACACAATACCTGATATCATTGCTGCAACAAGAAATACTGATACAGTAACAATAGCTAAAATAAAATTATTTTTCATTGTACATGTTACTGTAGCATTATTTTATATATAATAGATGTATTTTGTCATTATTTGATGTCTTTTATTCAGGTTATGGATCATAAACCTTGTCATAACTATTAAAATTCTATCCAATAACCAAAAAAAATTAAGTAATGTTTTAATATAATTATGTCAGAGCGTCTTTTATCTTTGTTTTTGCCTTGTTTAGTTTCTCTGAACTTGGTTTTCCTTCTGCATGATCTCCTGTAGTTTCTGCCTTTGCTTTAAAGTCCTGTTCGGTGTTTTTCATTTTCTTTACAGCGTGGTCAACATCGGTCATTTCATAATAAATGGGCATTAAAGATTATAAACATTTTTGAACAATGCCTACTAGAATTATACAATTGGAATATTATGATCCGGCTTTAATCTATAGATACTGTCATTGTAAAACCATGATCTATTAATACGATTGATTGGCCAAATGGGCCTGTTAAAGGCAATTAAAATAATATATTAGAATAATGCACTATAATTGAATTTAATTGAGTGATGATAATCAAGAACAAGTAAAGATTAGCGTTGAAAAACGAAATGGTCGTAGTGAAGCCTTTGATGAAGATAAACTTGCCAGAGGTGTCAGTCGTTCTGGAACTCCATTTGTGATGGCAAAAGATATTGCTAAATCAATACATAAAAAATTGGAAGAAAAGACAGAAAACAATGCCATTCGTTCTGTTGATATTAAGGACTATGTAGTAGAGGAGTTGAAATCCCGTAATGAAGGCGTAATTGCAGAGTCATACTCTGGTTACAGTAAAAACACTCTAACGGACCTGTCTGGAGACAACAAATTCGACTCTAAAGTTACTCCAACCCAAAGATCTCATCAGAAGGAGTATGTAAAACAAAAAGATGCTACTAATGAAGAAGAATCAAAGCGCGGGTTGAGATAGGCAGCAATATTGGCAGCAATAGCCTCTGCAACTTCTGTATGGCCCTATTTCTATAGTGACATCGGATTGTTTTACCTCCGCTTATTTATCTTTGGTTCAAAAGGTGTTCTTGGTTCATTTTAACGCATTGGTTTGAGACGGCAATAATCATATCATGTTATTGTAATTGAATAATGATATAAGGATGCTAGGCATATTAGGATATCTGGAAACTGAAGGTGTGGTTATGCATTGGGCTATTAGAATAAAGGGCATTAACAGTGTTTTCTTTAATGGATTCAATAATCCTGTTTATCTTACTAGCATATGACCTAGGTGCCGTTTCTATGACTTGTGTCTATGATTGATGCCTCCCATTTTTAATTTATCTTGATGCCGTAGCCGGTTTTTATTTAATTATGAGGGGGGTCTCTCTGTTAAACTGATTTAAGTGAAAGTTATCTATTATTGCTGATAAGGGATTTTACATGAAAATGGTGTATTTTGTGGATTTACCCTATGGCGATATAAATTCTGTTGCGATAATGTGCTTACATTTTACATGCCTGAATATAAAGTCTGCGCATGTGCATGTTTTATTTTCTATATCGACTCTGTAAATCTTATCTTTGTCTCTTCTACTTCTGATTATGTAGGTCTTTGTCTTTTGGCTGTTGTCATTTTGCGCTTCGTTTGCTCTTTCTTCTATCTGTTCCAGTATATTGGGTTCTAAAAGCTTGGATTCCACTATGTTATATGCTTTTTCAACCCTTTTCTCAAAGCCTTCATTTTCAGTAAAGCCTTTTTTTACCTTTGATGAATCTGTTTTGTCTTTTGGTACTTTTGATTTATATTGGCCTGCCACTTTTCTTAACTGTTCTTTTCCTTTAACTGCATTATTTTCAATATCTGAGTCGCTTTCTATTGCCTTTTTTACCACTTCAATAACATTATCATCCTTAGTATCGGAAACATAAATCACATAAATTAGTGCAACATCTTTCCCTTCGTGTTTTCTTAGTACTCTGCCTATTCTTTGAATTATTTGATTGATATTTGAAGTGGTTGCCATAATTATCTCTATTCTTACCTGCGGAACATTATACCCTATTTCTAGGGTGTGCAATGACAAAAGTACGTTAAAGTCGCTACCCCATTTATTGAGTATCTTTTGCCTTTCCAGGGTTTTTACCTTGGCGTCAATAATCTTTGCATTTATCCCCTGAGGTTTTAAAATGTCTCTTAATCTTTCAATGGATTCTATTGTTTCGCTAAAAACCATGATTTTTTCACCAGGAAATTTTCTTGATACTATGTCTGCTGCTGCGGATAGCTTATTTTCCGCATAGCTTAGCAATAATTTTCTCTTTCTCACATTGGAAAACCATGCCTTTGCCATTCCGCTTGCAAATCCTCCCTTTTTCAATAACTCTGTCATTGAGTTGACATCATACCTTTTGAATCTATTTGAGATGTTCTTTATTTTGGATGTGAATACATCATACTCTTTTGATTCCTTTTCGGTAAGGTTTACTTTAATGGGAATGACTACTGGTTTTGCAAGCCTTCTATCGCTGACTGCCTCTCTTATGGAGTATCTTTTTACAGGCGGTAACACTGCTAAAATAGTGGTGTTTTTAAAGTCAGATTCATTTAGGGTGGCAGTGAGCCCTAGTATGGCTTTTTTAGGATCTTCAACTACCGTATCAAAAATTTTGCTAAATGATTTTGCTGTATCTCTAATTAAATGCACCTCGTCAAATATTACCATATTTGAACGTCTGATTAAATTAAGATTCCTTATTACGCTCTGATACGTACTTATCATTATCTCCCTTGTCTCTTTTCGTTCGCCAAAATATGCGCCAACTTTCTCTTTCTGAATACCATATGAGAGTAGCCTATTGATGGTTTGGTCAATCAATGAAATCCTGGGAACAAGAAACAAAATGTTAAAGAAGGAATAGTGGACATTATTTGGATGACGATTATCATTCCTTGCAGACTTGCCCTCCTCTGTTTCCTTTGATTGGGTGAAACTGTCTACAGGGGTTAACTTGTTTAGCATTGATACAATGTTTTTTGTTTCGCACCTATTACTATTATAATATGAAGAAACTGATGATTTGCTATGGCCTAAAAACCGTTTGGCGCATTCAAACGCTATTTCGGTCTTGCCTGTTCCAGTGCTGTATAGTACCGTTCCTCTAAAATTGTTGTCAATCCATGCATCAACTGCGGCAATTTGATCTTCCTTCAGATTGAATGGGAATTGTAAAAGTGATATTGCTGGAATAAGTGTTTGTGGTGTTTTAGGAAAAGCTGTTTTTGGTACTCCCCTTACTTTTGCATTGATATTTTCTACTCTGTTATTGCTCATGGCATGGATTCAACAATAATTGTTCTTTTGCAGTGGTCATTTTGGTAAATATCTTGTACAATAATGAACTTTTTGGTTATTATATCTTTGTGATCTGGAGTTCTTTATCTCATACGGGAAAACTAAAAGTTGAACCCTAAAATGGATCTTGAATCAAATGGCCTCTCTTATGTTGTGTTTTCCTTATTGCTATACTTATGTAAGATTGCGCTATAATTGTAATACTAAAACCCTATACTGGGGCAATTAGGGGATAGGTTCTAATCTCGCCTTGAGTATTTAAAACAATTTCCGATATGAACCGGAACATAACAATAATAATGCATTTAAAGTACTTTTATTTTCTAAAGTGTCATTTCTTACCAAATCCCTTTCTGTCCCTGTTCTATCTTTGATATTTGCAAGAGTGCTTTATGCAATAAATTGGTTTAATATCTCTTCCATATTTTATCTGATTTTAATTGATTTTAGGCAAGATGTCTCTATGCTAGGATTAGTTACAGCCAGTTTTCTTTTGGGTATAGGTATTTTTCAGGTTCCAGCTGGAATACTTGCTGCAAAATATGACCCAAAGAAAATTGCAGCATTCGGAATAATGATGTTATCCATATCATCTCTTCTCTCTGGACTTGCAACAGAGTTATTCCAAATAGCAGTTCTAAGGTTTCTTGTGGGGGTTGGAATGGCCTTTTTCTTTGGACCAAGTGTAATTTTGATTTCTGCTTATTTGGGCAAAGGTTCAGATGGTCTTGGGGTCGGTATACTAAACTCTGCTCACTCATTAGGGGGAATAATTGGACTGTTTGGTTGGATAGTAATTGCGCAAAATGTTGGTTGGAGAGCAAGTTTGATAGTTAGCGGTATGTTAGGAATTATGACTGGATTATTTTTAATTTATGGATTGAAACAAAAAAGACAACAACAGCAACAACCTGATGGGGATAAGAAGGATGATGGGCATCTACAACACCCTTTGCATAATGGTTTTAAATTAAGGGCAAACGATAAAGAACATGGGACACAAAAATCGAATTTTAAAATAAAACTCTCTGATCTAAGACTGGTCTTAATCAACAAACAAATGATCATTGTAGGCCTGTCGTTACTTGGAATACAAATAGGCTGGAACCTGGTCTCTACATTTGTTGTTCTATATTTAAAAAATGATTTGCATGTAAACCCGTACTTTGCCGGTATGGTTGCTGGTCTTGCAATGGTGTTTAACGTTGTATTTGCCCCAATATTTGGTCGGATTTACGATAAAACAACGAGAAGGCGTAACCGCAATCTTGGATTAATATTGCTAATTGCATGTGGTGTTGTTGTTTCAGTTAATATCGCATTATTCTCTTTGGAAAATATCTATGTCATAGTTCTTTCAATCATAATGATAGGGATTTTTATTTCAGGGGGTTTTGTTGTCCCATACACAAAAGCAAGGGAAATAGCAATAATAAAACTGGACCAACGTCATTATGAAACTCTTGCTGTAAGTTTTGTTAATGGTCTGTCTTTGTTTGGGGCGTTTTGGGTGCCATTTGTTTTCTCCATAATTGTGTTATACTTTGGCTATCCTACTGCATGGCTGATAGGGGGTTTTCTAACCATATTATTTATAATTCCAATAGTTAAACTTGCGGTTTAACTTACATTTTGGAGTTGCACTAAATAATAGTTTTCCACTCCCCCCGATCAATACCGTTCAATCATTAGATTGATGGCTGTATAAGGACTTGATACTATAACGATCCCAAACTGTTGGCGGTGATAGGCCAGTTTTTTTTGGCATCCGCTTTTTTCCCTTTTCCTCTCCCTCGTTATCTGAATAACAAAAATTATGCCTAATCTTTTTGGGGTTTATGTGATTATTATTTGATAAACCCGTTGTTTGCACAAATACGGAAATAAGTAGCATTGGTGGTGGAATATCCAATATATAATCAAAAAATAAACATTAGTTTAACTCAAATAAATCATTGATCCATTGAAATTAAATTATATGCCTGTTCTGTAATAACCGTTTTAAAGCAAAATCCCTTTTAATTATAGCTTTTTTAAAGATAATTCAAACCACCATGAATTAATTTGGAACATACGGAAAAAATATAAAATTGATTACAAATTTGATCCTATAGGTTTTCCCATTGCTCCTCATCAGAGACTTCATCCTCTAATAACTCCTCAAATATCTCATGGGTTACAACATCTGTCATTCTGTACTTTTCACTCAACTTGCTGTACGCTCCGATGGCACATGCCTCAGCATCTAACACATCTTGTATTACTTGCTTTATATTGGATGGATCGGAAGGTGGTGCCTTATAGCCGCATGCTGAATTTTGAATCAGTTGATCAAACTGCATTATTGGAGTTCCGCCTAACTGTATTATTCTGTTTGCAAGTCTTTCTGCGTGGAGTATCTCATCAGCTGATTGTTTTATGAGAATTTGTTTTACTGTATCTGAATCCATTCCTCTTATCCACTGGGCAGTCAGCCAGTATTGATAATGCGATAGCCACTCATCTGCATATGCCTTTTGTAAATCTGAAATTACCTCTTGAAGATTTGCTTTTACTATCTCCTTTCCTTTTCTTCCCCTAAAATTTACTTGATCTTTGATTATGTAAATACGGCTGTTGTTGATTTCCAATTGGATTGATTGAATTTTCATGGGACTTGGCATTTGTACAACACCTGTATTCTGCTTACGTGTCTAAAATAAACAAAAACATGCTGACTGGGATCATTTGATTTGAATAATATGGGGGTGTTGGTTTGAATGAAACTCGATATTCTATAACCTAATAATCAGTTGTAATGGGAATTAAACAACTTGTTTTGGTGGCTTTAGGCATTATACACATTATTCGGTTCAAGCGAGTTTTGTTTGTTATTGTCGATTACTCCCAACCATTTGTGTTTTCTTTTTGGATATCCTGTCTGCTGAATTGTGTTTTGCAAAAAAAACCTGCAATTTTTAGCATGCATATAAACTATGTTGGCTATGTGTAGATGGTATTGTCTTGGAGGCCATACTAAAATCAACCTTAAAGCGTCAATTGCCCTATCTCATAGGGGGACAATGACCGGTATTATTGCTACATATTACTATGGGTTCTTATTTTCTATAGTGGTTAACAGTATTGCTTGGTTTGTTATATCGACTGTTGTTAACAAATACTATTGGAATTACACGGGTTTTAAGGATGAAATGTATCTTATCTCAAAATATGCCGTTCACAGGAAAAAGAACACATCTAAAAAACATGACATCTTGATAAAGCCGTAGATAAAAGTAACAGATAACAGAGAGCAAGTTTCTATAAACCGTAAACAATGTTATTTTTCTTAAAAATAACGCTATTGAATCATTTGTTTGATGGTTTTGTTATTACGGTGATGAAAACCAAAAGAAAGGGCATTGATTTGTCATTTTATTTAACGATTTGGAAGCACCATTAAATATAATGGATAAAGCGTATACAGAGAAACGAAATCGATGTTGCCTTTAATTTCAACCAGTTCATGATAATATGCTTAACAATAAAAACAAGAAAAACATGCCTATAGTATTGAACAGAGATCTAACTGAAAAGGAAACATGGGAAATCATAAAACCTGTTTGTAGGGAGTTATACGAATTAGTGAATGAAGGGAATATCCAGTTTGTATCTGGAATGCATAATGTAAATGATGGGACATATAA
>JADDOQ010000267.1 GCA_016782315.1 Nitrososphaeraceae archaeon
AATAAACCTGTCGAATCAATTGTAAAAACCGATATTGAAATATTCGAAAGTGACAAGCTGGTTAATGACGCAATTAAAACATTGCAGCATAAAAATTCTAGAAGTGTATTAGTTTCTCACAATAGGGAAATAATTGGGATTGTTACTAAATCAGATATTTTATTTAAGGTTATGTCTAAAGGGAAAAACCCAACCAAAATAAAACTTCGGGAAATAATGACCACCCCAATTATTGCTGTTAGCCCAAAGACATCAATTCAGGATGCAATTAACATAATGAATAAGAACAACATACGCCAGATAATCATAAGCAGCAATTCCAGCGCTATTGGAGTCTTAAGCAGAGAGACCATTTACGATAAAATTCATTTACTTAACACAAACATTACAACCAACCTAATTAGCGGGGGTCCCGTTTGCATCATAAATCCAAAGTCTATTGCGCTAACCAAGTCCCACGAAGATACCCACGTATTGTCTTGTCCTTATTGTTCATCCCCTTTTGATACAAAAGAGTCATTGTCAAAACATATAGATAGATTGCATTTGGGCTCTGGCGCTCTGGAAGGCGACAGGAGACGCCTTTATGAATAGAATATATAATGCGTGTATTTTAGTTCAATTGCTCAAATAAATCAGAGCTGAGCTTGCCGGGGTAGCTCAGCCTGGTCAGAGCGTTCGACTCATAATCGAAAGGTCGCGGGCTCAAATCCCGCCTCCGGCATTTTATTTTAGCACAAATAAACAAAATAGCGTTTCCCTATTTCCTAGTGAACATTCACCATCATCGAATACAATAGTTATCATAACTGGTAAACAAAAAAAAGATTGGTTAAAACTTTAATATTCCCAACATAATATACTATCTAATTAATAGACAAAAAAACGTTAATTCAAATTTAGTCTGTCCAATATTAAAAGCAAAGCCATATTATTGGTAGCCCATTATATAAAAAATGATTTTCAGCATTGCCAGATGGATTATTTATAACAGCAACTGATACCGGTGTTGGAAAAACACTAATTTCAGCATCTCTGGCATGGAAGTTATCACAACATGATGATAAAATCTGTGTGATGAAGCCTTTTGCAACCTCAGATAAAGTTTTTTCAAAGAAATTTTATTCCAAAGACCTGTACTTGTTATCCAAATCAATTAATTTGACCGAGGATCAAAGCTATCTGAATCCATATTTCTATAGGCTGCCAGCATCCCCATACATGGCAAGCAAAATATTAAAAGCAAAGCCACCGAGCATTACGACAGCCCTAAAAAAATTCTCATATCTGAAGAAAAAATACAACTTCATTATTGTTGAGGGATTAGGTGGGGTAATGGTTCCCATTAACCAAAAATATAATTTGGTTGATTTTATCAAGCTAACCAGGCTACCTATTATTATAGTAACAACACCTATTGTAGGAACGATTAATCATACACTGTTGACAATTCAGAAATGTAAAGACCACAATATACCAATAAAAGGGATAATATTCAATAAAATGCCAGAAAAACCCGACATTGTCATGGAGTCAACTCCATCATTTATAGAACGATTGACAAAAATACCGGTTTTGGGAACCATACCACATTATAAATACTTAAAATTCAATGCAAATACTTTTAAAAAGATATCTGATAAAATCAAGTATGCCATATGACAATTTTATGCATTTGTTAATTGTTACTATATTTTCCCCAATTTTT
>JADDOQ010000136.1 GCA_016782315.1 Nitrososphaeraceae archaeon
CAAATGTCAAAGATTTAAAGAGGTTGGAGCAAATTATTGAAAAAGTAACCTCGTATGCCAAAGAGATGAATTTCGATTCGTTTACCATAGAAAACATATACCGCAATATGATTGAGCAGTTTATACAATTAGAGATGAAAACCTACTCTGATTTAAGGTCCAATCCAAATAAATAATCTAAAACTGTGGATATCTTTTGAAAGTACAAATAAAATTATTTGTTTCTCATTTTTAATTTTCCAGTTTTTTTTGTTTGACCTTGGATTTTACAACGGCAAACCTAACGCATTGCCTTTTTTCACAGGTATGCCAATTTTTTTACTTTTTTTGTTGTTGCAACATGGGTGTGATTTGCTGCAGGTCGGTCTGGCTATGTAACCCATACAGCCCAGTTTGATTTTAAGTTGTTTGATAAAATACAAATATTAACTGTCTGCTATATGTGTAATAGGAACTAAATACCGATGAAAATATCTGAGCGACTTGGCAGAGTGGAATATGCGATACGGGATATAATATTGCATGCTAGAGAGTATCAGAAAACCGGCAAAAAAATTATATATCTAAATATCGGCGATCCCGTAGCTTTTGATTTCAAGACCCCAACGCATATCAAAAACGCTTTAATCGATGCATTAACTCATGATAATGATTATTATACAGATTCTGAGGGATGGCCTGAATTGCGGCAGTCTATAGTTGAAAAAGAAAGCAAAAAAAAGGGACTGGCCCTTACCCCTGAAGATGTTTTGGTTACAAATGGTGTTTCCGAAGGATTGGATATGGTAATGGGTTCTATAATTGAAGACAATGATGAAATACTGCTTCCTGGGCCTTATTACCCTCCCTATGCTTCTTATGCCAAGTTTTATGGGGGTAACATCAATGAGTTTAAGATCCTAGATGATGGCACACCTGACTTGGATGACTTGAGGAGCAAAATAAATCGCAAATCAAAAGCAATTTGCTTGATAAACCCTAACAATCCAACTGGAGAGGTTTTTGATCTGAAAAGCTTGAAATCTGTTATTGACATTGCTTCGGAGAATAATCTTTACATTATTTGTGATGAGATATACGATGGAATAGTTTTTGATAGTGGCTTTTATGGAATCGGAAAAGTCGCTAAGGATGCTCCTGTGGTTCTCCTTAACGGTTTTTCTAAAACTTATTCGATGACCGGCTTGCGGTGTGGCTATATCTGCATAA
Organism: Nitrososphaeraceae archaeon; assembly: GCA_016782315.1. Classification (GTDB taxonomy): domain Archaea; phylum Thermoproteota; class Nitrososphaeria; order Nitrososphaerales; family Nitrososphaeraceae; genus Nitrosocosmicus. Next base: position 1,210 of record JADDOQ010000136.1, read on the forward strand.
ATAACGATTCGCGTCAACTTGATTCCCTAAGGCGCAATATCTTTAAACTAGCAAGAGTTAGAATTGCCTCAAACTTTCCGGTTCAGATAGCCGCAAATGCAGCGTTAAATGGCCCTCAAGATCATATTAATGAAATGGTGCAAAAGCTACGGAAAAGACGGGATTTGGTGTCCAAAAGACTCAATGAGTTCAATGGAGTGCATTGCAAGAAACCTAAAGGGGCCTTTTACGTGTTTCCTGAAATCGATCTTTCAAGTAAATGGAAAACCGATTTAGAGTTTGTAATTGACATGCTAAACTCTACCGGTGTTTTGACTGTCCATGGGTCCGGGTTTGGAAATGATGGATCAAAGCATTTTAGGATTGTATACCTTCCTGAGGAAAACATGTTGGAAGAGGCTATGGATAAAATCGATCTTTTCCTAAAGAGGGCTCTGTAGACTGATTTTATTGTATCTCGTTTTGATATCTTTTTCTTTTGATTTTTCCAAAATAGATGAGAACAATACCTATAATTATCATTACTATCACGAATTTCTCATTAGTGATTTCGGAGTTAGTAAAATTATCAATAAAAAACTCTATTCCCAATTCTGTGGTTATTAGAATAAGGTTTCTCAAAAAAATAATAGATGCCATCACAATGAATAAAACCCCTAATGGGAACATCCACTCCTTTCGGCTATTCCTTATTTTCTTGTCTATTCTGTCAAAATCCATTTTAAAACTAGTTGTTGTTTTTTTGTATTAAAGGGTTGTCTTATACCAGTTTTATGCCCGGATGCTTGATCTTGTTTTGTTTTGACGCGTTGAGTATCATTGGAGTAATCACTTCTGCCTGATATGACAGGGATAGGGGGCCAAGAAAAATGGACCTGAGTCCCTCAATTTCGTTTATGAGACTGTTAACGACAGAAAGGGATTCCTTATTGTCGGTACACACAAAGGTGTCTGCATTTAGGGGCATCTTTGGATTCTTTAGTTTTATCTCTGAAATGGTGTGGAAGGCAGATACAATTTTGTTACAGTTTGGAAGGTTTTCCGCAACCAACACCGCGGCAGATTTTTTTCCTTCTTCAATCGGTATGTAATAGAAACCCTTCTCATTTCTTCCCATGGGAACTATGGGTGAGACTATTACGCAATTGTCATTAATGGTGTTTGAAATGTCTTTGCACGTTCCAATTATGTTGTCGTACGGAATGGAAAGAATCAAAACGTCACTTTCTTTCGATATGGATATGTTATCATTACCTGATATAGTACCCTTTAGTTTGTCTGCGAACATGCCTTTAATGTTGTTTAGGTTGTCTTCAGCAGCTTTTTCTGCCTTTTGTTTGTCCCTTGATCCTATCAAAACATCGTGGTTGAGACACCACCTTTGGGCAAAACCTTCCCCCATACCGCCAGTTCCACCAATAATTCCAATTTTCATACTGATTGTGTCAATTAACTTGTTAGGTTTTAAATATATTTATGCTCCAAACAGAGGAGGGTGTTTTGCAGTCAATCCAATCGTTTAATATTAATATAATTTTAATTTAATTTCTTGTTAAGTTATGTCACTTATAATATTTATGAGGCATGGTCAAGCTAATAACAACGTAAAGAAACTTTTAGTTGGCAGAAATCTTGAATCCCATTTGACTGATTTGGGGCGGGAACAGGTCAAGCATGCCGCTGGGATTCTGTCAACCATTGATATCCATAAAATTTATTCAAGCCCAGTCATAAGAACGGTGGAGACTGCCGAAATTGTTTCAAATATTGTTAATGTGCCTTTTGATACGGATGAGCGACTGTTTGAGATAGAGTTAGGCAAACTTGTGGGTATGTATTATGATGATTTGCTAAATACCCATGGCGATCTTTTTGTAAAGTTTTACAGTGACAATGATGATGACAATTCCCTTTTGGAATTTGAAGTTGAATCGTTTGGCGCAGTAAAAAAAAGGGTATCCGAGATATTAAAGGAAATAACAATAAAACACAAAAACGAAAATGTTCTTCTTGTATCCCATTTGGACCCAATCAAGGCTGCCATTTCACTTATAATGAATCTAAAACCCTCTTCAGTGTATAGCATTCAAGTGCCAAATGCCTCGCTGAATATATTTAAGAATGTGAATAACATTGTTTCACTATGTGGAATAAACATAATGGATATACGTAGGTTCCTGCTGGAATATTGAAATTTTTTTCTGGTTGTGCCAAATTTTGCTAACAGATAGTAATAATTTTACTGTTTGGTAGCAAAAACCTTAAATTAGATGTAGGTTAACCAAACCGCAGAGAGTGAAATAAAGGAGATTGGCTTATTCCTATAATAAAATCTTGATTTTTTTTATTTTGGCTTCATTGACAATCCTCGGTATGCAAAGTGTCATTCAAATCGCGCAGGCTGTGGAAGAGGGTGGCGAAGTTGTCATAAGGCGAGTAGCAATTTGGGATTTATTTTATAGAATGATGGTTGTTGCCTTTGCGGTAGGTGCTGTGGTTCAGGGTGTGCAAATTTATGCGACTTGGAGATTCAGGGAATCTCACCCAAGGTTTAAGGATGCTGGCAATTTGGGAGGCACCAAGTAATGGGTCACAGTACCCCTGAATGGGCATATATTGTAGTAGTAATTGCTTTGTTGATTTATGTGGGTGCGGAATCATGGAGGGTGGAGCACACACTAGAGTTTGCACCCCCAAACTCTGAAACGGTCAGAGTCATAGGCCAGCAATGGTTTTGGTCCTTTGAGCATGCTGATGGAACCCAAGAGGTAAATGAGCTTCACCTAAAGACGGACATACCATATAGGTTTGAAATGGTTTCTAATGATGTTATTCATGATTTCGCAATTCCGGATTTTGCGGTTCTTATGGATGTAGTTCCGGGAAGGGTAAACACGTTATGGAACGTGTTTGATGTGCCTGGAGAATATCTTATACACTGCAGAGAATATTGCGGCCAATTGCATCAGGACATGAGGGCAAGACTGTTTGTTGAACCAAACGATGGTGCAGCGCCAGTACCTGTGAATGGCACGGTGCAGCAACAAAACGAGGAACCAACCATATCCAGTGGTACGGGAACTGCTGGGGTTATAGCACCAGGTGGAACAGGTGAAGTCACACAAGGCACCGGTACAACAAGGTTGGTTGCACCAAGTCCACTAGCACAAAACACTACCACCACCGCACCAGCTGACAATGCAACCAATGCAACAGGCACTGCCAATGCAACTAACCCCGCTGCTGCAGCAGGTGCAACACTATCCGTTCCCGCAGGAGCTGCAACCCCTGGCAATCCTCCATATGACCCAGCGGAGTTGTCAGTTAAGAAAGGTGATGTAGTCAATGTGGTAAACAATGACAATGCTCCGCACACCGCAACCAGCGGTAATGGCCCTGAGGATGCTGGCCAGGCGTTTGACACAAGCCTCATAATGGCGGGGGACTCTGGTACAATAGACACATCAACTCTGGAAGCAGGTGAGTATCCCTATTTCTGCACGGTTCATCCGTTTATGAAGGGTACGCTCACCGTTACGGCGTAAAAGCTGACCTAGTAGTTTTTCTTTCTTTTTCTTTTTTATATTGCCTTTTTTTATTGTATCTTAAAATCTAAATTAATCTTGATAGTCAGATCAGATACTTGTTACTTTATTTTTTGTAAAATTCTGTAGAATTGATGTCTTGAGCAATTTGGAAAAGTGGTGACTTGGATTATTTTGTTTAATCCAAATGCTTTTATAGACTTTATTTAATTAATTGAGGTGTAAGGGTGTTATACTAAAAAATTGGTACTAGAATTAAAAAAGCCTAGGCCGCTTTGGGAAATAATATTTTCAACCCACCACACTGACATAGGGTTATTGTACATTATCACATCAATTGTAGCCCTGTTTGCAGGTGGTGGATTGGCTATGGAAATAAGAGCCGAGTTGTTTTTCCCGGGCATTCAGATATTTACTGGGCAGGAGGATTTCTCTAGATTCTTTACTATGCATGGTACCACAATGTTGTTTTTGTGGGCAATACCATTTGCGGCAGGTGTTGGTAATTATTTAATTCCAATCATGGTCAGATACAAAGACATGGCATGGCCAAAGCTTAATGCTGTTGCATTTTGGATGATTCCACCAAGCATTTTTCTGCTATGGGGAGGCTTCTCAGATACCGGTTGGACTGCCTATCCGCCATATTCGATATTAAAGGCACCTGCGCCAGCTGCCGATATGTGGATATTTGCACTTACGTTTCTTGGCTTGTCCTCCCTACTTGGTGCGGTAAACTTTGTGGTGACTATATTGAAGATGAAGCATCCAGATTTGCCCTTGATGAAAATGTCTCTCTTCTCATGGGCAACATTGAGTACTTCGCTTATGATTATTGTGGCTATACCTACCTTTGCTTCTGCACTCGTAATGCTAACAACCGATAGGTTGGGTGTGACCGGGTTCTTCAACGCTGAGATGGGTGGTGATCCTATCGCTTATCAGCATCTGTTTTGGTTTACATTCCATCCAGAGGTTTACATATTCATTCTGCCTGCAATAGGGATGCTGTATGAGATAATCCCAACATTCTCCAGGAAGCCTTTGTTTAGCTATTATTCGGGTGTAATAGCACTGGTGCTGATAGCGGTTATAGGGTTTGGATCTTGGGCCCACCATATGTTCGCAACGGGTATGAGCTTTACCGAAAAGACTGTGTTCATGGTTGCGACATTGGCGGCAGTTCCATCATCGGCTATGCACGTGTTTAACTT
>JADDOQ010000268.1 GCA_016782315.1 Nitrososphaeraceae archaeon
TCATCGCGGATGGGGGCCTGACGGTAAATCTATTTACTATATCGTCACTGATGCAACACCGCAGATGCCTGCCAAAATGATGGGTGTTCCCAATGTTCCCGCAGATGAACGGCTAGTAGGAAATGCTGCGGTAGACTTATTCCAATTTACAAATGGCATTAATGGAACAGGCCCTATGGGATTCCAGTCAGGAATTGGAGCGGCTAATCCAGATGATCCAAACTATAGCCCAATGTGGCTCATACAGTTTATAGAATGGAAGGATCCATCTCAGGCAAAAGTATTGGAAAACGTAAATGATATTCAGTCAATGAAAAAGGCCGGATTGATAACTGTTACGCCCGCGATGGATGGAAAACATGTTGTGAATTGCCCATTCTTTGATGCAGACACTGTTTTCAAACACCAGCATAAAGGAAATGTATCATCCTCTTAACTTTTTTGTTTGCAATAGAAAAATTGTCGTAAAAGAAGCAGCAGTTGTTAGCATTAGGTAGTCAAATTGAATATGCAAAGATTTTTAACATTGCAAATTGCGACTTTTGGACCTGACGATTATGAGGCAATTGTTAGCGGAATAAAGAGCTTCCCGATACACAAATTGGCAATAATCTGTTATGACTATGATAAATCAAAAGCAGAAGACTTTGCAAAAAAAATTAAGTCAGTCTTAGGATTGCCCATCAATCTTTACCTTGTCAATGAAGAGAATGTTGTACGGGACACACTAGAACGAGTAAACGAAATCCTTATGCATTCTAAAGAATTTCACCAAGTGCTTGTAAATGTCAGTTCGGGGGAGAAACTTTTGGGGTGTGCAGCTTTGTCATCTTCATTTGTTAATGGGGTCAAAGCCTTTGGAATGGATCACACTAAAACATACCCCATTTTAATGCCTGTTCTTAAGTTAAGCTATAATGAGATAGTATCTGACGCAAAGATAAAGATACTAAAAGCAATTGAAGAGGCAGGGGGCTCACTAGACAGCTTGGAACAACTAGAACAGGTATCTGGTTTAGGTAAACCATTGTTGAGCTATCACGTGCAAGGGGCAAAAGACTCTAAAGGGTTGGCGTCACTTGGTTTGTTGGATGTAGAGAGAAAGGAAAGAGGCAAGATCTCTGTAAGTATTACATCTTTGGGAAAACTATTAGTCAATAACCATAACCCTGTAAAACCATCAAACACCAATATAGACGCCAGTGCTATCAAATGAAGAAGGACTATCGATTATCAATCTCTAATTCCATCTTACAACCAACAGAAACAGGTAAAGAGAATACCGGAAAAGGCAATTGTAAAAGATAGAATTTCTTTGTGAATTGTAAAGAAGCATATAGGCAACAACATACAATGGTTAAAGATAATCCTTAACGTTTAAAGAGAATTAATTTATAGTTATTAAAATATTTTATAAATATGAATTGTAAACAATATGGTAATGAATTCTTACAAAAAGCTATAAATGTAATTACAAATAGCCATCATTATCACTTTTTATATTCATCACATATGGCATTAATATCATCATTTTCTTTAGCAATAGCGATGTCACTAACCTTTATGTTTGTGTTTATGGAATATGATCAAGATACAATTCTTGTCGCATTTGCGCAACAAAAAGAAGACGCCAATAATTCTCCTACAAATAGTCAATTATCATCATCAAAACTGATTGGACAAGGTTCGCCATAT
>JADDOQ010000026.1 GCA_016782315.1 Nitrososphaeraceae archaeon
GCATCTATTTTTACATCTTCATGAGCCAAGGATTCCTCTTTTATATGCGCATTTAATGGTACCTGAATTCTTTCAGTTTCTGTACCTTGATCACTTTCTTTATTGTTTTTTTCTTGGCTCTGGGAAAAAGATGATTGTGACGATGATGGAGATGAACTCATTGAATCTTTTGTTGCGTCTATGATGTCTTTTGTTGTATCTACAACTTTATCTTTAGCATCCTTTGCTTTATCCACAACTTTGTCAATAATTTCACTCATTTTAGATATGCAGTTACAGTTACAACAATATACTATAAAAAAATATGGCCAATAAAAAAGAATGTGACCTCTATTATTACTATTTTTAGAATTAAAGATTATTTTTAATATAATATATTATTATAAAATTTCTCATAATTAAGAATGACCTAAAACTTTGTAATGATCTATTTGACTTTATTAACTAATCTTAACGTAAAAACAGAAACGCTATATAACGACTCCAATGTTGATAATGCTTATGTGTATAGAATAGCTAATTTAGAAGGAACGTATTTGATATCCGTCCCACAAAATAATTTTAAAAAAAATTCAATTAAATTGAAACATACAAATTATGAAAGTAAATATACCTTTTAATTTCCGTATCTATCCATAATCTGTGATTGTTTTATTATAGTAGATAAACTTGAAGAAAATAGTAATTTGCCTTATTCTTATTTTACATACTAAATATATTCTTTAAATATATTTTTAATAGAGGTTATTTAAATTAAACATTATTTCGGCATCTTTATCACCATTGTTCAGATTCCTTTCTTTTCTCGTTTATCCTTTTGATACTGAATTACCACCTGCTGAAACAAAAGAAGTCCCACCCAGTTTTGTCAGGTCCAATACGGTTAGCCCTATCACAATAATCTTCTTATCTTTAGTTCCTTTTACAATATCTAATGCCAAATCTGCTACTTTCTTTGAATATTGTGAACCATCAATCGCTATCAATATTTTAAAGAATGTTTTTTCATCATTCATATCAAGTAATCGCTACTGAAATGGATAGGTTAAGATGAGTATTTATCATTTAGTTCTATTGGATTATTCCCCATATTTACCTAAAAAATAAAAAGACAAGACTCTTAAAACAACCGCAAAAGAAGAAAACAATAAAAGATAGAAAGGTCTTCTGTCTTTGATATTGAAAAACATCTGGTGGTTATTCTGATGGAACTTGGCATGAGTTGATCCTCTGTGTTTATTCCCTTGTTATTATCTTTGTTTTGAAGGATAGAAATAGAAAGACATGTTTACTTTAGTGGTAATAGTGATATAGGTGCGGTGGCATTTAATGGATGGCAAAAAGCGTTATATGATATATCCAATACCATATCCATTATTTATTTAAAAATAATGCTGATAAGGTGAACTTGAATCCAAAAACTATAAAATCCTCATTGGGGAACAATAATGATGATGGATACTTGTAAATATCGAAATTTTATGGAGAAATCATATGATAAATTAAAAATATTAATTTGAGACTGATTACTTTAAGTCATACATTAAAATCATTGAATAAACCGTTCATGCCCATACAAAAATCAATAGTGTTGGTTATAGGTTAAATCCATATCACCAGGCTGTGTATGTTCCGGATGTCCTAATTTTGTGTCATTCTTCTTTCTTTTCTAATATCAATTAAATTGTGTCTCTCAAGAAATTCTATGATTCGCTCATTGGTTTCATTACCGTATTCTGTTTCCCCATCATTAATTTGTTCTAATATCTTTATTATTTTTTGTAAGTTGCTGAAATCCACTACTATTCCATAATAGTCCCTGATTCTTTCTATTGTCGTTTCATAATGTTTCCTTATTCCAGAAGCAGTAGCATCAGAAACCACTATCACGTCATATCCTAGGTTGAATGCATCTCTAAGAGAGGACTCGACACATATTGATGTATCTATGCCACAAAAAATTAGTGTATTAACCCTTATGCTTTGAAGCCACACCCGTAGCTCGGTGTCTTGGAATGCAGAATCTCGTCTTTTTAAGATAATGTGATCTTCTTCTCTTGGTTTTATTTGATCAATTGTCTGTGCATCCCATGTTCCCCTTACACAAATAGGCACCTTTTTGTTTCGCAATCTTTCTTCTCTTGATTTAGGAAGTATATTATGTATATTGAGTAGTAAATCAATCCCACTGGACTCACGTATCGCTTCTGTATAAAAAATTGGAATATCTTCCCTCCTGCAAAAACCAATTAATTCTTTAATTCCTGGAATTATTTTTTGGTAATTATGCACATCCATATCTAAGTTATCATATGAGCCGCCTTTACTAACAAATCCATTTTGCATATCAACTACGATAAGACCAAAATTAATGCGGTTCTTTCCTATATTTAGTTGTAACAATAAGTATAGACACCTAATCTGCAATAAAAATCAACAATTATTCAGGATTTTGTTTTATAGATATTTCTATAAGTTTAGTGATTTATGAATTATAAGAATAATGATATTATGAAAAATACTAAATTTAGCTATTTTCCTAAATGGTCTTATGCTGTTTTTCTTTAACCTCATCTATCATATGATGAATCGCTTGCAAGTACCTTTCCTTACTTATACGATCATTGTTCTCATCTATAATACTAAATGTAATAGTTATCTGGGAAAGTATTAATTGATACATCTTATATGCATCAACATGCTCTGTCTCCTTTTGAATATATTCTTTAATTTTTTTATCGTAATTCCTAATTAAATATCTTTTAAAACTATCCTCCAATTCTTTATATACGGTTTCTTCAATATTTTTGGTCTTCAGTTTTAATTCTAACAGTATCCTTTGATTGCATTCAGGAAAGACTGTTATAATAAAATTACACATATTTTCAAATGTTTTTGTTACAAACATGGCCAGCAATATTATTTTGTTTTTTGTAACTGAATTCGTTATCAAACACATTCCTATTAATATTGATAACTATTTTCTCTCTTTCTATGATAAATGAGGCCCATTACAGGTATGATTAACCTCATCTTATTTAAAACGAAATCAAAAAGGCAAAGGCATAACATTTTAGGTAGCAATATTAATAAGAATAAAAAATCATGTTTGTGTTAATATAATAACATTTGATCAAATGCTGAAAAATCTGACATAATAATATATTGCATATGTGAATTTTTAATTAATTACCATATACTCTATAGACGTTTCCAGTTGAATTATCAATGAAACTCGATTCACTATCTATATTAATCTTTTCAAAACTCCGTTTAGTGTTGTTGTCTAATCTTTTGTATACGGCCTCCCCAATAACAATTTGGTTTGGCCGTGCAAACCCGGTCATCTTTGATGCTGTATTGATTGTATATCCCATTATATCCAGATATGACTCTCTTTTTACTATTATATTGTCATGTTTATTGGCATCCTGATCAAGGTATTTTTCTTTTGCATTCTTTTTTTCAGTTTTGGTATAGTAATTTGTTCCCATCCCATACTGAATGACGGCGCTTTCGCCAACATCAATACCCACTCTTATCTCTAATTCGGGATATCAATTTTCATTTAAAATGGCATTCATGCCTTCTTCTATGATTCTTACCATAGACAGACCGCAACCAACTGCATTGCTACAAGGTAAATACAAATTATCCTTTTCTGTAAAAAAAAGGCCAAGACCGCGTCTCCCACATACTTAAAGACGTATCCTCCATATGCCTGTACAATAAGGGACATCTCTTGGGTGAATGCCTGCACTATTGGCACTAATCTACGCAATGGTAAATTCATTGAAAGCCTAGTTGAACTAACCAAGTCGACATGCAAAATTACAAGATCAATGTGAGTATTAATGAATTTTTCTAGCAGCGTTTGGGTACTGTCTAGTGGTATATAGAATTTTGGTCCGACTTTTAACTCACTCCAGGTTCTCTTTTGGGTATCCATTATTGCAGACTCCATATCAAAAACAGAATCTAAATAAACCATACCCATTTTTGGGAGCAAAGATGCATCACTTATTGATTTCTCTTTTCTTTTATTATCCGCATGTATTCTTTTTAGTGTATCGATAACGTCGGTTTGGTCAGCATCTAACTGATAAGCGATAACCTCAGGTGAAATGCCGCATTCATACAGGTTAATGATAGTTTGACGTTGGTATAAATTAGTATCTAAATCATCAGTATTCATAAAGAAATACTTTGTTATTATTACTATTATGCATTATTGAACCCAATAATAACGAAGGGATATCTGAATTGATGTTTATAGTATTTGATAACCATCTTTTTTCTCCTCTGCAAAATGATAATAATCGCATAAAGGGTGGTCTGGCTCTTGCCAATATGAATAATGTTTTTGCGCAAATCCACAATATCCATCATCTCTTTGTCTGTTATCAATTCCTTTCATATTTGACGATATTAATTTACTAATTTGACTTATCTTCTGAACAAATTTCTAATGGTGGGCACTACCTAGAATATGTGTGCCAATCACCGGTCAAGAAAAATATTGTAGAATTAATGTTAGATGTAGGGACCATTGTTAGATGGATAACCCCTGCGATAAGCGTGCACCAAACCGAAGCGGCAATCGCAATAATTAATACCGAATTCATTAGATTCAATTATTCAGATTACCATATATATGCTCAAATGCAAGGAAATTGGATTTATTGGATTTTTTGAAATTGCTTGTTGCATCCATTGTAAATAAATAATGTTCTTTTTTATGTATTTACACATTAGAAATGCAACAATCCAATTGTTGTTATTTTGGTCTTAACAAGACGACAAGAAAATGTAAATACCTTAGATGTGAAAAATATATTTATTAATAAATTTCAATAAAATGACTTAATTTGTTTATTATGAAAAAACAAAAGAAATCGAGAAAAAGTTTGCTTTAATAAAAAGTGAGAAAATATAGATCTCGCATGTAATTAGGCAAGTATAAAATTTTCCTAAATCACATAAGATACTTAAATGGATATTTACACCTAATTTGCGGATTTACCATATTTGTAAAAGACTCAACCAAATGTTTTTAATGCCTCCTCATGTGCTTGTAGGTTTGCCTCATCAACCTTTATCGATTGCGTGGGACAAACCGTAACACAGGCCATACACCATATGCAGGATTGCTCCCTGATAGGGTCGGATTTGTCTGTGAAATCTCTCCTTCCGTCTCTATTGTGGTCTTCACCTGTACCCTCGCTTGTGGCGTTCACCATTTCTGTCGCCTTAACATCTTGCTCTGACCTATACCATTGAAATACCTGAACAGGACATGCCTCAATACACCCACCATCTGCAATGCAGGCATCCCAATCTACACCAACAAAGGTTCCATGCACACCTAATGGAGCGTATTCTTCGCCTCTTGCTTTGTAATCCTGCTGGACTTGTGTGTTTGTAGAGGACTCTGCGTCAGTCCTTCCCGGACCCCAGACAAAATGAACATATGAACCATCGGATGTTTTGTGTTTTCCAACTACTTTGTGGTTTTTAGGAAACTCTGGATCTATTGGCATGCCTACATAGTCTCATCCTTGATAATAAGGGTTAAGATACATGCTGAAATTTTTTTAATTCAACAGTATTTGACAATATCATGTGCTTCGTTATTTTTAAAGATATATGCATTAATATAATTTCAAGAGAAACAATTTAATTTGCTATTATATTAAGAATCAAAAAAAAATTCCTTATAGAGAAAGTTTGTTTTAATAAAAAGTGGGAAAAATAAAATATATCCCTTCAGTAATAACACCTAATTAGTTTGAATCAATAGAATCATGAATGGAAAATATTTCGGTACCGAAAGATTGTTAGAACAAACTCAGAATTAATAAAAATTATTTTCAATAGTAAAACAGATACTAAATAATGTATACGCTAAACAAACCTTATAAAAAATTGCTTTTGATAAAATATATCATTGTATATAAAACTAAAACAATTCAAATCATTAGTTTATTGTTTAATCTTATCTGTGCACAATAAATCAAATACCAAATAGCAGTATAATAGCATACAGAGAAGCATATAGTTCAACAATATCTATGTTATAATTCATTCAAATTATCTAATAAAAAAAATGTTTTGTATGTTGTTATGGGAATGGTATTATTTTTTCCCAATTTATATGAGTAATTATCCCTTGTTTTTTTGAGCGAATTTCTAAAATTTTAGTGGCGTATAATTCATCAAAAGATTCAGCCTCGGGGATTCTCTTTTCATATGGTTTTAATGCGTGGATGATTTGCTCTGTTATATTTGTTGAAAGAATGTTTGGCCTCAGATAAGAGCTAATATTTTTTAAAAAAATTACAAAGATGAATAATCCCATAATGGCAATAATCACTGCTACATTTACACCGAGTATTGGGGTGAAATCTAAATCGGATGTTCTTACTGTCTTGAGCACGAGCAGTGAGTATGACACTGCAAAAATAAACCACCCTAATGTAATTTGGTTTATCTTGTCTTGCTCAAAACGATCTATAATATGGGATGTGTACTTGGATGTTGAAAGCTGGAGGGTTATCAATGTGACAGAATATGCGACACCTAAAATTGTTGCCCACCCGAGGCAATAGTTGAAAGTATGCTTTGTGCAGCATTTGAACTTCCGGTAAAGATTAATGGGTCTAAATAGATAGCGTCAAAGGATAAATCATTTGTAAATTTTATGTGATCGAATGCAGAAGTAAAAATAAAAAGCAATACTGCCATTAGGGTAAAAATCACAGGGTAAAAGAGAAGCGAGCGTTTAAACGTTATAAGTTTTGGAATTATGTTGGAAAAAGATAAAGAAAAGAAATCAAGTATATTAATCAATATTGCTGTATTTCTGTCTCCAATGTCTTCTATTATAGTTTTCCCTTTCAGAAAAAAGATTGGTGAGGATTAGACCTAATCTTTATTTTTATTGTTGCATTCTACCTTTGTCCGAATTCAATGTTACCAATATTATTGAAGATTATCTATTGAAATTAAATATATTCATAAAAACGCTGTCTAATATAATAACAGTAATACTAATTTTCTAATGCGATCTGCTCAAATCACATTCTGTCTGAATTAGTATCGATCTCTATCTCTGTAGTAATCCGCGCATTTATATAAAATTGCAAAATAGAAATTTAAAGCCGTCAAAGTTTCATTTCCCAAGATGTCTCAAACCGTTTATCCGTATTATCGGAGATCTTCCAGATTGCTTGATGAATTATCACCATGCCCTTTTTTCGGTTTATTGTTGCCGTCTACATCCACCTGTGCCTGAGGGACTGTCAGGTCTAAGCCATGTTTTTGGAATGAATCGTAGATTCTTTTTCTTATTTCGGATTCCATTTTTAAAAACTCATTTGGTTTATTGGTGTATGCTCTCAACTCATAAAGTGCGCTATATTCGTTAAATTGTGTAAGAAGCACATGGGGATCTTCAATCTTATTTCGACCCGTACTTTGGAAGACATCCATGTCAGGAAAGGAAGAAGATAATATTCCTTCGATGTCTTTTGTCGATTCTAAAAGTAACGTCTCTATTAGCCTCCTATTGCTATTATATGTCATAGAAACATTTACAGATAATTTAAGAATGCCCAATCCACTGTAATTGACTATTTGTCTTAGCAATAGTGTTTGATTTGGAATTGCCACAAGTTCGTTTCGTATTGTCCTGATTTTTGTGTATATCAAGCTAATTTCAATTACATCGCCAATCAAGCTTTCATCCTCAGTGATTCTGATCTTATCACCAAGCTTGAATGGACGAGCAGCCAATAGCAATATGCCTGCAATGGCGTTACTAATTGTGTTTCTTGAAGAAAATCCAATAATGGTGCCTGCAGAAATACTGACTGCTCCAGCAGCAACCCCACTCACTGATGAAAAATGAAATATGACAATTATTGTTGTAATTATAATTATGATTAGCTTCAATATAGAATTTATGCCTTTTAGCTGTCTTCTGTCTATATTTAACGAATCTGCTGATTTTAGGAGTGCATATCGTATAATAAAATAAATGGAAATTGAAGCAGCTATTGCTATAATAGAAAAAATGATGCTATCCCAATACATGCCCAATTCGGATGCAATAGTTGTTAGTGGTTTTGGAGATGATGTTAGCGATTCTGATTCTATTCCCTCATTGACATCACCGCTTTCACCTATATCAACATCAATGCCTGTAATTTCCTCTTGAGCATATACCATTCTAGCAATCATCAATAAAAATAATGTCACGGTAATGAGATAATGTTGGTATATGTTATTTAAAAATGGTTAAATCTGTTTTGGGAAATAATTTTAAAAAAGTTTGTTACTGCACATTACACAGGCCTGCCATACTGATAACAATTAATATAAATGGTGGATATTATAACCATAATTAATAACTTTGAATAGTCCCTAATAATTGTCAGTGAATTAATTTGCAGTGGATAGTTCAAAACTTTCTGTTTAATGGAAATTGATGAACAAATACAATGAATTATCATATCCGATTATCCATGAACATATTTACACCATCTATCTATCTAGTTCGCAAAATTCATGAGAGCATAGGCGCTAAAGAGACATTACTGAAATATATTCAATAGGAATCGGATTTATTAAATTGAGATAGCAAAGCAGTTAAATAATGTTCTAAACAGTGAATATTGATGTCTACCCCAGAAACAAATCATACAAACAAAAATGAAAACACCAGATTGGAGAATTCAACCTACAACATTCTTATGGCATTGGGTAAGGAGGCTGACTTTTTGTATTCCACCATTGACACATACATACAGGACGCCGAAAAAGACGGAAGAGGATATTTGGTAGAGCTTTGGAATGAGATGAAAAAAGATAAGCAAAAACACCTGAGTATGCTAAGGCAGGCTTTGGAAAAAGAAGCACAAGAAAAAAAGATAAGCCAATAGCACATACTGTAAGAACAATGGACATATAGAGACATCATACCTTATTTCTTCAGAGTAATTAGCCTATTGTTGAAATATCAAAAACAATGTATCCATAAAAGAACAATTTAACTGAAATTCCAACAACAATATCGTGTTTTTTAATTAAAAAGATTTATTTTACAATTTGATTTTATCTTCTTTTACAATTTCTTTACACTTTACACTAATCCAGTCCTTTGTACATCTTTAATTTTTTAATCATCATAATAAACTCTCTTTGTATCATGCTGTTTTGTTGTTTTTTTGATATCTATTAGATTGTTTCAATCTTTTGCCCTGTTCATATGCCTATGCATCAAATATGTTGCAATTTTTTACCAATTTTTTGTGTCAACTTTATCGCCGATATCTTTCTCAAAAGCCTTTGTTAAGCATAGAATATACTTTCTGTTTGGGGCATGAGGGAAATGGGCGGTAAAGGTGGTGCAGCCGCCGTACCGATAATAAGTAGAATATTTGTGGAGGGCGATATTGATCTGGTTGGTCGTCATCTATACTTGAATTTGTTACGCCTTTTGCAGCTTTTCTGTTTACCATTACAGATATTCATATTTGGAATAGTAAGTGTTTGGGATGTCTTTGCTTTTGTTATTTTAATTCCTACTGTCGATAATCGTAATTTAGGGATATGCAAATTGGATTGGAATTAAAAAGACAATAAAACGAAATTTAATGCAAAATTTGCTCCAAAGGTCAAAGGATTTATAGCAGCAATTATTCCAAGAGCATAAAAATAATTAATTTGTTTCTGGAGATAATGCTTTATTAATAGCGGGAATTCATTTTTATTATATAAATTATATAAGATGTCTAAAAAATTAGTGTAATCTTATCAAATATGTTATATACTATGTTAACAGCATCTAAAATAATGGTTCAAAATAATGATAGCAACAGTAATGACGATAATCGAGGGCTAGCATCAGCCGATGAGGAAACAAGAAAAAGAGTAGCAAAGAAAGGAGGAGAAGCCCCACATGAAGAAAGGGGATTACAAGCCGCTGACGAGGAAACAAGAGAAAGGGTCGCTCGTGAAGGCGGAAAGGCGTCACACAAAAACGACTAGATTAAAAAGTAAATATTAAATAACATCCATAAAAATTATCCATCAATCACAATTTTTTTTAAATCTATAGGTGCGAACAGATGATATTGTATTTATTTCTTGAATTTGTTTTGATTGCCCTGTTCACTTGAGAAATACATTCAATGTTGTGAGAATCAACAAAAAGTGTAAGATTTAAAACATGTTTCAACTTGCATTTCTTTTTTACATGGCTTGGAACTCTTTTGTGGTGACTCGTAATCTGATTCATTTATCTTTGCTGTGGGCATATGTTCATATGTTTTTTAATAGGTTTCCAATACCTTGTTTTTGATTTTCTATTAGTTTTATGTTTCTTGCATAAGCAATTAGTAGTTAACTTTGTAGCATAGTATTAAGACACATGTTATGCATTACCTAATGTGGCAGAACGAATAGAGTTCACCGTCTATCCTTACCAGCAAAAAGAAATTGACGAAGTTTTAGATGCATTTCAGGTTCCTTATGTTATGACAAACACCCGTTCCTCCAACTCTTCAACCATATTTTACATCGTCACATTACCAGATGGTCTTTCCGGCTCTGTCATAGAAGCGCTTGAACCCAAGCTAAACACAAAGGATAAACTCAACAATATCGCTCACTATAAGACGGAATCCATTGTCTCTGATTATTTGAGAAGATATGAGGAATTTCTTGCGGAAGAACAAGAAATTAGCAAAGATGCCATCAAGAAAAGTGAAGAAAAGAACAGTAGCATCAGCAATAGTGGTGAAGACATTGGAGATCATGATGGTTACCTGTTTTCGCAATTAAGAAATTCAATAGCCATGCAATCCATCAAAAGCAAATTCAAAGTAAAGGCCAACCGCCCTATTGTTGAGGAATTAATCTCAAAGACGGATACCTACGCTTCCAGGAGAAATGACATCCACATAATGGTTCTGATTGCCACTGTTGTTGCCCTTGTTGGTTTGATATCCAACAGTGTGGCCGTGATAATAGGGGCTATGCTGATATCACCCCTTATGGGGCCTTTTTCCTCAATTGCATTAAATTCTGCCTTGGGGAGAAGGAAGGAGATTAAAGGAGCACTAGTTTTTTCTGCAAAGCTGGTCTCATCATCAATATTGTTGGCTGCTGCAATCACATTGGCGTTATATGTGGTCATACCCATCGAAATTACTCCGGAGATACAGTCAAGAACAGAGGAACATACGGTAGGTATTGTTGTTGCAGTCGTACTTGGTATAGCAGGCGGATTGGCAATGATTACAGCCATTCCGGAGATAATAGTTGGGGTAGCAATAGCTGCTGCATTGATTCCCCCGGCAGCTGTCACTGGGATAGGAATTGGAATAGGGTCATTTGATGTTGCCTTTAGCGCATTTTTAATTTTGACATCAAACATAATTGGTCTTGTTATCGGATTTATGATTATCTTTTTGGTAAAGCGTATTGCACCTAGGATGTACCCGGAAAAGAAAAAGGCAGAAAAAGTGGTTAAAGTCAACATATCCATTCTTATCGGTCTTGCAACTGTACTTGCTGCCATGGAATTTATTTTTAAGTGAAATTGTGTATAATTTGTTTAATTTGCCAAGTATGTCTTTGCTTCCCTCCAGTAAAAAAGTTTATAGGATAAATATCATGCTTAGTATTAGAAATTATAATCCAAACAATAGGCAACTTTTTAACTATTTTGTAACTTTGGCAATTTAGTTTACAATAGTAAGATTGATTGTCGGTTTAACTGTACACATGACAATATTTTTGAGAAATATTATATTCAATATCTAAACAGTGGATTTCAGGCACATATGGCCTAAATTCGACTCGGCCCATACCATATATAGAAACCATAATGACCAATTCTATGGTGATGGGGTTGAAGTAGAAGAGGATATTAATGATGTAAAAGGCTTTGGGGTGCAATTCTTTTCAGAATAGGAAATACTTGAATTGATTGTCAAAGAGGGCTTTGAGTTGCTTTGGATGAAAGAAGAATATGAAGAGCCTGTAACGCTTTATCTTGTGGCGGCCATTAATCTTGAAAAAAAAAAGAGTCAATAAATAAGTCACTGGGATTCTTTCTTTTAAATTGAAAAATATTGAGGTGAAAATGAGTAAGCGTTTAAACAGCGTATATTTACCCCAATAATACAAAACAATTAGCAAAAGGTTCTGATTTGGAGTAAAAAACTAACTGCTTTGTCCTTCCCAATAAGATAAATTTCATCCTAACAACATTTAGGCAGTTAAATATTGATACCATTATGTCGAAAAGTCTATCCTTTGATAAACAGTCAAAAAATACTGTTTTTTGAATTTGTATGTCCGATATTGAGAACTCCTCTTCTACACTATTAGTATCATCAATAGTAAAATCCAGATTAATTCGCAGAAAAACGATTTCCAAGTCATATAATGAGCCTCTTTCCAATTTTGTTGATTCCTGCATATCTTCATGTTAAGGTTGAATTCCCACCTTTCCACTCACTATGAGGCTATCCTTAGAAGCTTTGAGGAAACTGACATTTAACATTATGCTGTCCTTAACAACAATGCAGTTAACACCTGTGTCTTCGTCATCCAAATACTCTATTGCTAACCCTTTTTCCTCCAGCCAATCTTTAAACGCATTGGCCACTTCCTTTTTGTTTTTATGAGCGACCTCCTTCAATAGATAGCAGCATCATGCTGCATTAAGATTAAAAACTTTAGTATAACCATTTAATCAATTACCATAAAAGGGTAATAACTTGTTTACATGGCCTTACAAATATCAAAGACCCATAGGAAATACGATGGCAAGATGTTAACTTTAAACGCATCAAAATCAACTATACAAATGCAAAATGATAAAAGCGGTGTTATTGATTTCTATAAGCCTGTTGATAATTTTCGTTAACTCTTTTTTTCAGCACAACCTTTTGATTTATCCACAAAGCGAAAATATTGACGTTGTTAAAAACGATACTTGGTTAAGCAAGCAAAATAACCTGAACGTCACCATAAGCCTTGAACCAAAAGTTCCTGTTATTGATGAAAAAACCCCTATTTCATTTGAGATAAGAAAACTAAATGATTCCAGTCCCTTTGAAAACCTAAGTGCAAGAGTTACCCTAACAGACCATGACGGTAGATTATTTAAATTCAATAACCAGAACATTCCCATATCAGATGGCAAACTTTCTGTGGAATACATTTTTCCTGATGATGGGGAACACCGTGTTATATTGCAATTATACAAAAATGAATCAGCCTTTTCAATAAGCTCTTTTGATATTGTAATACCTCATCCAAAACAACCAAATTCGCCTATTGACAATTTGCTGAAGAGCTTATTTGGTAATCTTTTTTAAGATTTTTACAATTTATAATGGTTTCAATCGAACCCCTATACCTCACGGGAACCTAATCCAACCGAACCCATGCCAATATTGGTCTTTTTATTCCCACCCATTACAATTATTTACTGAATATGCGGTCAGGTTATTGGTATGGTAGCCTAAAGGTCATGCTTTATAGAATACCACTTAAAAAGATATTTTGGATTACCATCATTATATATCATATTCCCTTCTCCAATCATCTACAATCACGTTAATTGCTCCATCGTCTTTAAGAAATCGATTAAATGGGTATGGTTCCCTGAATCCAATGTATCCACAATGGTTATCCCCCCATCCATATACAGCCTTATCACAAAAAGACTGATACAGTCCACTTGCCCTTTTTAGCGGAGGTATTTCAAACTTTACATTACGTTCAGCATAATTGGCCGGAGAGGGTTCACCTTTTCTAATCCCATACAAGCCCAATGGATTTTGGTTCTCTGTATTTACATATGCGCGTTTAAGAGCATTGTCTTCTGGATTGTACAGGTTATAAAATCTATTTACAGTGTTTTCTATAGCGTTTCCAAAGGCGGTGTTTTTTGATGTTGATATATCATTGATGGCGGCCCCCATTAGATGTATGGAGGCAATGCAGTATGGCATGTGTCTATTTCGTATTCTTTTATTATCATTCTTGTCCAACGCTATCAATGCACTTTCAACTACTTTTGCCCCTAAAGAATGAGCAATTATTCTAATGTTTACATCCTGATAAACAGTTTTAAAATCAGAGATAAATTTTGCAAGCTTTAGCCCATTTTGGCTTGCTATAGATTTAGCAATAGCCCAGCCTATTGGATTAAATGAAGTATTAGAATCCCAACTAAAACCAGTTATTGGATTATGAATCCCATTTGCAATTAATGACAGGTTGATTCTATCTATTTGCTCTTTAGAAGAGTACTGGTCTACCCAAACACCATGAATGTACATCACTAATTCACCACCATCCAAATAATAGTTTCTGCTAGATTTTGACATGCAATAATAGTCACAGTCACTTGCATTGTGTAAAAAGATCAGTTTTCCGGTTAAAAGGCTAAAGTGACCCCTAGTGGATACAATTGATGGTGGTGTGGTTGTTGTGGTTGTTCTGTTGTATGGAATTGTGGTTATAGGTTGTTGTTTCTTTCTTTTGTTTTTGTTTATATTTTTTAGTTTGTTAGCCCATCTATTCAAAAAACCAGATTTTAAAGGAATCCCATGGTTTCCTGTATTCGGGTTTCTGCCTCTAAACCAATTTACCATTATTGTAGTTTGCGATAATAATCAAATGTATTTGGATTATTGTGCATCAAAGCATTATTCATGTCCATACTTTATAAATGCAGACATTTTTTATTGAAAAGTTAATGACATATTATTCTTTAACTGGTTCATCATTCCAATTTTAATACATGGGATTTTTTCCAATTCCCCTCAACGGTATCCTCAAAATCTCTAGCCATTCTTGTGGTATTATTTATGAGTTCTTTTGTTATATTCATCCATATTGCGGTATAATTTTGCAATAACGCAATGCTTGTCGCAAATGGATTGAAAAACTCGTTGTTTGTGTCAAAGCTGTTTGTATTTAGGTTTCTGTTTTTCGCTTGATGGTATGGCAATGTCACATTTGTCGTAGTTTCTTGGTTTTCAATACGCCTATCTTCAATTTCTGAGCGCGCCCTGTCTTCCGCCTGCTGAATCAACTCCCTGGAGCGCCTGTCAGCTTCTGAGCGCGCCCTGTCTTCCGCCTGCTGAATCAACTCCCTGGAGCGCCTGTCAGCTTCTGAGCGCGCCCTGTCTTCCGCCTGCTGAATTATTGCTTGGGACTTTTCTTCTGCTTCTTTTCTAGCTATTCCCTCCACTTCGTCTCTAATCTCATTTGCTTTTTCTTCAGTCTCCACCTTTACAACCTCTACCAACTCCACTTTGGCTTTATCTTTTGCCTGTTGAATTATTGACTGGGCATTTCGTTCGGCCTCCATCTTTGCCTTGTCCTGTATTTGCTGGGCAATGGACTGGGCATTTCGTTCGGCCTCCATCTTTGCCTTGTCCTGTATTTGCTGGGCAATGGACTGGGCATTTCGTTCGGCCTCCATCTTTGCTTTTTCTTCTGCCCGAATTCTGATCATTTCTTCTAAATCGTTATCCATGGTTTTTTCGCCATTCTGTTCATCCACTTCTTTTTGCTCAAGGTTTTCCTTTTTCAAAGTTTTTTTTCTGTTAAATATAGCATATTCCTCAGCAGAAGGAGCCTCATCTCTTTTGAATTTTTCATTAGCCTCCGCCTCAGAGACGTTAAATCGCAACTTATCTCCATCAAATTCTTCAGCCAAAGCCGTTGGAAGATAAAATTTGTCCTTGCTAAGTATGCCTTTCTCAGTCAGTACATAATGCAAAACAATTTCTTGTACTTCCCCAAAATCTGCATCATCATGTCCTCTTGCCTCTTTCTTTATTACTTCGGACCAATTAATTTCATTAGAATCATCAACAACATCATTAGAGTTAGACATGAACTGTTTACAACATATGTTTGGCATAATACCTTTAATAGTTAGCCGTTTCTAAAATCTAAAGTCATATAGGATTGGATAAAAAACTGAATATCATCATACAGTTTTTTTTTGTTATATTATTTCCCTCTTGAGGATTTGCTTAGCCTATAGTCTTCCAATTCATCAACAGTTAGTCCATATCTTTCTATTAACTTCTTTAGTTCCTCTTGTTTTTTTGCTATTTTTTTATCAAGTTCTATTAGTTCCATTTTCTTTTGGTTAATTTGTGAATCTATTCCCCCTATCGAAGTGTTGAGTTCAGATGCCAATTCAAACACCTCATCCACTTTGGATACAAACTCTTTTTCGTTTGTTCCATCTATAAAACAGTGAACATTTATCTCCTCCAGCAATGTCTCCAGTTTCTCTTCAGGTAAACCTATCCTATCCAATACTGTTTTTAATCTAACTAGCGAAACAAAACAATCCACATCAATGTTATTTTTTTTTAGTGTTACAGCAAGTCCCCTCATCAAATCAATATCCGGAATATTGATTCGAGCTTTTTGAATTATATCTGAAACAGTTCCAGTACCGATTTTGTTCTTTTCTGCAATTGATTTACGCGAAAGACCCTGAAGCCACCCTTCTATTACCGCAATTTTTATCGATTGAGGAATAGGCGCTCCCATTGTTATACTTTGACAACAAGTATTTTACACCTATGATATATAATATTTCATGTATTTACTGCTTTTTTGCGGGCTCCACAGTTTTCATATAGGCACTACAATTATTTGCGGCCAGCATCCGACCAGTGTCCGGCCAGCATCCGACCAGTGTCCGGCCAGCATCCGGCAACATGTTGATTGACAACCAACTTCAAGCCTAGAAAAACCACAAGTTTTTTGGCCATTCTTGCCAATTACTTTAATCATCCGCTAACATTCACCACACCAAAGAATACGATAAAAGACTCGACCAAACACAGAATAAAACCCAAAGACAAAACAAAAACAAAACCAAACCATTCCTTTGCAAAAGTAAGGCAGGTATTAGTTAGAACATATCAAGGGGGAAACATACCTATAAAAAAATTACAAACATGCAAATCACAAAAATTCTGCATAAATAGGTTTTGTTCGCTAACAGTTGTCATTAAATCTCACTTAATTGACAATTGCTTGACTGCAGATTCATTTATTAGGACATTAGAGCAAAGGACGCAAAACCAGTCCTATCGAACCGGTGTAAAAAAAGTGTTTTTGACATCAATAATGCTGTTGCATGTTTAAGCATATTTGCACACAGTTGAGTTTCTCTTTAGGCACCTTAATTTCCTTTTGATGGCACCATATCTTGGGAATACCACCATGTTTTCTTTGGCCATGTGCTATGTGTGTAATCTTGCTGAAATTAATAGTCGGATGATGATGATTGGGATGCGCCCGGGGCAATAGAGGAATTTATCAGTGATGAGGCTACAAATAATTTTTGCAACAAGAGAATTTTTTCGTCTTCTTTGTGCTTAGGATCTTTTAAGAGAGCAGGACTGGGGTTAGAATTGTCCAGCATATTTGTTATTTCAAAATAGTACTGAAGTAAAAATGCCGATATGACTGGGGATATAGTTATTGTGATTTTGTCTTTTTTCATATTATCCACATAATAGTCAATGAAACCGGTAAACTTGAGATAATTTAATATGGACAGTATGCTCTGGGGGTTACATGATGATGATGATGATGATGATGAGGCATTGGTTGTACTGGCTATAGGCCCCTCTTCTGTCACTTCCTGAGAGTCTTTGATTATCTTTTCATATAAATTGGAAATTGATTCTACAATGGCACCATTAGATTGTGAAATGGAATTAAGATAAACAATTGTTTTTAAAATATTAGTATAATAATCAATTAAATTAGATCTCATAGCGCCTAAAGAATCATTCAGTTTGTCTTTTGTTTTCATCATCGAGTATGGCATCTGAGATGTTGATGTCGAAGTTACCGATGATGATGATGTTGTTGTTGAGGTATTGTGGCTTTTGTTTAATTTAATTCAATACAATAATACATTTTGGTCTTATTTATTAGTTGGTCAAGGATTTTGTCACCTCTATCATGGTCGCTTTCAAATGACATGTTTTCCCCGTTGCCTTATTTTTATGGTTTTTCCACAAAACACACACACCGCACCAGCCGTATCAGTTGATCTAATTTCCCCCAATATCGGGGAAACATTAAAGGTCATTCGGAAAACTGATATACAGATAAGGCAATTGTCGACCGCTTTTAGGTGCACATTAGCCTCACCATCTTAATTGGGTGCCATATATCATGAATTACCATTGTTTTTGAATAACAATATTCGATCATAATCTGAGGCACCGGATTCCAAAAGCCCCCAGGTTTTATGGGCGTAATGGGATTTTTGATTTATTCCATATACTGCGATTTGGAAAAAATTTGGTTTTTACAAATAACCCATCACAATTCAGTAATGGGTAAAGCCCATTTTTTGCGTTGGTGGGTAACAGTAATGGCAACTGTATTAGGTTAGAATAATGTGCAAAAGTTGACATTTTCAAAAACCTTCAGTTTATCAAAGAGATAAAATTTTTATAGACTGTTTTAGAGCGTTTGTGTAAATCTGTAGCTTTTTTTTCGATATCAAATACCAATTCTTGTTTGTCAATATTTTCGTTTAGAATCTCCTCACGGTATTCCCTTATCCAACTAAAAATCATATCTGGTGTTACTTCCAGGTGAAACTGAATTCCATAGGCAGTCTTATGCTTGAATGCCTGCAGATACAAACTGGAGGAAGACAAAACATCTGAATTCCCAGGCAAAGCAAACGTATCGCCATGCCACTGAAATACCTGAATCTTTTTATCTGGAATGTCTTTAAACAAAGAGTTTTTACCCGCCTCCGTTATATCGACAAAATTCCAACCTATTTCTTTTTTTGCTCCAGGATACACCTTTCCGCCACAAGATTCAGCTATGAGTTGAGAGCCCAGGCAAATACCCAAAACAGGAATCCCAAGTCTAAGAGAATTAACAATTAGCCGTTTTTCTTTCAAAAGGTACTCAAAACCGTCATTCGCAGACATAGGTCCCCCCAATATGAAAATCGCATCAAAATTATCTATGTTTTCTGGTATGGTTTGTTTTGTTGCAAGAACTTCTTTGATTCTGTAGCCATCAGATAAAAGGAGTTTCTCAAAACTACCTAAAGTTTCACAAGAAATGTTTTTTATAGAGAGAATCTCATTGGAATTTCCCAATATTACTGTAGTCAAAATCCGGTTTAAAAACATTATATAGCAACCAGAGTAATTTCTCTAACAAGCAAAACATGGATTTTAAAGAGATTACACTTTTAACATTAAGTTCATTAAAAGAACGGAGAACTAGAAACATACTCACAATTTTGATGATAACCATGGGTTGTGGCCTACTGGTGTCCCTTAGCAGTTTGACTCAGGGCCTCATTTCTTTTGTAGAGCAAAATTTTAAGAAAATCCTGCCAAACCAACTGATAATTTCAAATTCGGAAAAAATACAACAGTCCAATTTAGAAAACATCCAAAACAAGCTTCAGGTTCTGTTTGATCAGAATTTAACCATGATAGAAAAAAGAATTCCTTTTGATAATAACACTATAAAATACTTGGAGAATATAAGTGGAGTAGAGTCAGTCGATCCCGCATTCCAAGGTATGACAGTGCTTAAAAGCGGTAATAACTCAGAGATTTCCAATGTTATTGCGACAAGTATCAGTAGCTTAAAAAACATTATTCCTGACCTTGAGAACAATCAGGCTTTACAGGAATCTTCAAAAAAAGAGAACTTTATAGTAATGCCCCAAAAACTGAGCAAAACTCTTTTTGTCTCAAGCGAGGATAAAAGCAGCGGCAGCGGCAGCATAACCATCCAAGGCATCAATCAGGAAAATATAATGTTGTCACATCCAATGGAGTCAAACAATGACGGTGGGGACAATTTTGATGTGATAGCAACCATCAACTCAACTGGAAATCCAATTATAGACAATTCGGTATTCATTGAAACAAATAAGGGTAGAGAAATCCTCGATAAATCTAGCGACTATGATTTGGTGTTTTTGACTTATAACGACATTGGTAAGGTGGATGGGATTGTTAAAAGCATTCAAAATTATTTTAGCAATCAGGTTACAATTCTAAACTCCCTTGAAATCATAAAAACCCTGACCAAATTTATTGTCGGGGTCTCTACGTTTATTTCAAGCATAGCGGTATTCTCATTGATTGTTGCGGCGATAGGAATCATCATCACAATATACACATCGGTAGTTGAGCGTACGAGGGAAATCGGAATAATAAAGGCGCTTGGGGGTACAAACAAAACAATATTAAGCATGTTTTTAACAGAATCGGCCATACTTGGCATAATTGGCGCAAGCATAGGAATCCTCTTTGGGTTTTTGGGCTCACATGTTCTTTTAAGCTCTTTTTTGTTTTTTTTAAGCTTGCCAATAAAAATCTCCCCCGTATTTGATATGGCCGAAATATCAAAGATACTCATCACAGTGGTAGGATTGAGTATTTTATCAG
>JADDOQ010000027.1 GCA_016782315.1 Nitrososphaeraceae archaeon
GTAATAGAAAATTTACCAGGTCTCTCCAATTTTGTTAAAGACGATCATTTAGATGTACTTCAAGGAAAAATGGAAAAATGGAGATTCATAATACAGTCTTTTACCAAAGAAGAAAAGAAGAGTCCAGATACAATAAATGAGTCACGAAGAAAGAGAATAGCAAGGGGTTCTGGAGTAATGGAACACGATGTTAAAGATCTTATCAAACAATACAATAATTATAAAACTATGATGAAACAAGCTAAGGGTAGACAAATGCAAGGATTATTAAGGAGATTTGGTCTTGGTTAAAAACTATGGAAAAAGCATCATTCAAAACAAAATAGATAATGATTGCAACTTTATTAAACACAATATACTCATTTGCAAGTATTGTAATGAAAGAAATTTCAGGTTTGAAAAAAAAACTGTAACTAGATTTGGGATCTCTGTTAACATAATCGAATCCGGAAAAAACGAATGCCATATTTGCAATAACCTTTTCCAAAAAACAATTTATGCTATTCAAAACGATATAACAAATTCACAATATTTTATCAAAGACAATCAAGAAAAAAAAATAGATATAGGCACTAGTTTGCCATTATTCGTATTCGAAAAAGAAGACAACTTGAGATCTTTGTTCAAAATTAAGGGTCTACCCAATATTAAGAATCAGTATAATAACATACTTAGATCAGAAATTATGAAAGAAACTGGATGTTCAATTGATCACTTAAATCCAAATATTAGAATACAAGTGTTTATAGACAGCCAATTTAATTACGATATAAAATATAAAACTAGATCGCTATTGCTTTTAGGAAAATATAACAAATATCAAAGAGGACTAAGTCAAAGAATTAATTTTAATAGCCTCAATAACGATAAGAAAAAAATTCATGAAGAAGGATCACATTCACATTTTACAATTGAAGATATAATATTAGAATATCTACATGTTCAGTCAGGTTCTAAGAATATAAAAATTGCATGGTCTGGGAGTGAAGACAAAAATAGTCTTGTTTTAGGAAATGGGAGACCTTTTATCGTAAAAATAGATAGCCCCCAGTTTAGAAATATAAAAAAAATATTGGATATAAAGGACAAATTAAGGTTAATTTTTAAAGAAATAAAAATGGAGGATATAAATAAGTATTATCAATATAAAATTCAAATCAATACTTTAATAAATATCATTGAAGACAACCTTAATAAGGCTGATTTGGAAGAAAACGTATCAAAATTAATAGGGGA
Source organism: Nitrososphaeraceae archaeon (assembly GCA_016782315.1). Classification (GTDB taxonomy): domain Archaea; phylum Thermoproteota; class Nitrososphaeria; order Nitrososphaerales; family Nitrososphaeraceae; genus Nitrosocosmicus. The sequence continues at coordinate 1,237 of JADDOQ010000027.1, forward strand.
TATAAGATTTCAAATCAATAAAAAAACCATAAAAAAAAAAATATATTCATCAAGTTATAAAATAATAGACGATAAAAATTTTGAAATGAAATTGCTCTTAGATAATGGCATCCCAATAAAACAGCTAATAGGAGGTAAAGAATTCATTGAACCATGTTTATCCAATTTAATTAATAAAAAATGTGAATGCTTATTTTTTGATATAGACGAAGTTATACTCAATTTTAAAAATGGCAATCACCTATGAAAAAAATTGATCCCTTATTCAAAGTAAAACTAGCTCTAGAGGGCAAATTAATTGATGACCATATATTCAATTTGATATCAAAAAAAAAAACAATAGTTGAGGATGGAATTAACAGAATAAAAAAGTTAACTGAAATAGAATTCCCTCAGTATTTTATTGAACCTAGTTTACTCATAGCAACTTCACCGTTAGAATTTGAACAATTTTCAATAATATATGCAAGAACTATACCAATTTGTAATAAAGAAAATAGGATAGAAATATTTATCCAATTGTTTGCGCCTTTAATTATCTACGGACTAAGAGGCACAATACACTCCGTAATAGCGCATGAATTCTTACATTACCTTGATCTATTAAATAAAATAATAAATGTGGATATCACTTCTGATACTCAAAATAATACGCTGTTTGAAAATATTTTCTCAGACAATGAAAAACTTTTTAATTATAACAGAGTTTTCAAAAAGGATAAATATTTAACGAAAATTATTACTAATAAATTTGAATATGGGTTTAATGATGAAAGATTAAACAACAAATCTATAAAATTATGGATTCAAAAAAAACTGCCAATCGAGAAATTGCCAATCGAGGATAATTATACCAAGATATCATTTTCTTCTTTGGTAAATACAGAAATAGAAGAAGGAATTAAAAAAAAGATTGCAAAGCTTTTGTGAAAATATCGTTTAATATATGGATATATATATTATTTTGATTTTTTATTATGTTCTTTTTTGAATTCTGTGTATCCACATCTTCCACAAGTATATCTGTCTTTATGGTCCGCCATAAAAATTCCCTTTCCACACCTTGGACATTCTCTTTTTGCCCTGTTTACTGAATTTTCATTTACCTTATAGAATTTGTATACACTTACTTGCCCTTTAGAATCTTTTGCCATTTTTATTATCTCAACCTTTGATTATTCCTATGTTTTTTGATTTATCTCTTTCTAGATTTTGCTTCTGCAGCTGCAGCCTGTTTAGCTTTTAATTTTATAGATTTCTCCTCATCAATTATTCTTTTACGTTCGTCTTTAGACATGGACCTAAGGAAAAGATAACGGGGAATTTGTTTTTTTGCCTCCTTAATATCATCATAATAATATATTAATGTTAAAATATCAGGATTACCAAATTCGCTTTTGATAGACACGGGTAATAAATTATTTTTGTCTATTTTTAATTTATTTGCAATCAATTCGGTTGCATCTTGTCTTTTGATTGACCCAAATGCATTTTTAATTACAGATTTAATCTCACGTCTTTTTAAAAGCACGTTATTATTATCTTCCAACAATACAACTTCTAAACTCAAACTATGTGTATTCGTAAAACAAACAATATATAGATTTCTAAAATTGATTTTTATGTAATGATAAGTATTATTTGAAATTGTTTGAAATCTATTAAATTGTTTGCAATAGACATTGATGGCACTATAACTATTAATGGAGAGGGAATGGTTAATTTAGAGATATTATCTAAATTAAGATATCTAATAAAACTAGGCTATAAAATTGTGTATGTTACAGGAAGGTCATCTGTAGAGGCTTTTATTTTGTCAGTATTTGGCGGTACAACTAAAGTATCAGTTGGTGAAAATGGAGGAGTAATTACCAAATCACCCACAAATCATATACTTTTAGCAGACAAAGAAAAGTGTATGAAAGGATATCATCTCCTTGCAAAAGAGTTTGACGATATTGAAATCAAACAAGTATTTCCCCGAATGACTGAAGTTGTCTTAACAAGGACATTTGATATTGATAAAGGCAATAGGATATTAAAAGACAATAACATGGATCTAGTATTAGTTGACAGCAATTATGCATACCATATTAATGAAAAAAAAATAAACAAAGCTTATGGGCTTGGATATGTATTAAACATGCTAAAAATAAACCCGTCTGAGGTTGTTGCCATAGGAGATAGTGAAACAGATATACCCATGTTTGAATTATGTGAAAATAGCGTTTCATTTGAAAGTTCTAAATATAAAGTAAAAAAAATGGCAAGATATATTGTAGATGGAAAAAATGGAGAAGGTCTAATAAATGCATTGGATTTAACCATCAGAAAAAAAACATTTGATTGAAAATGGTATTTGAAAACATTAAAAGTGAAATTGAAAATCAGATGAAAAAAGTATTATTGCATTACAACATTAATGAAAAGGACATTAATATTGAAATTACTGAACCACCTCTGAAAGAGTATGGCGATTTTTCATGCAACTTAGCGTTCATTTTATCTAAAATTCTTAAAAAAAATCCTTTTGAAATAGCAAAAGATATAGTAAATAATATCCTACCCAATTTCAAAGACAAAGATAACGAAAAATCACTAATTGAAACTGTATCCGTCGAAAAACCAGGTTTTATCAATTTTGCCCTAGACATAAAAAAATTTTTAAGGATTTTCTTTACAAACATGCCATCAATAATACAGATGCCAAAATATGGCAATATTCAAGAATTAATACTGATTGAACATACAAGTGTAAATCCAAATAAAGCTTTACATGTGGGTCACATAAGAAACGCAGTAATAGGAGATTGTTTGTATAGACTGCTTTTATCAACTGGTCATAATGTAAAGGTTCTGAACTATGTTGACGATTCAGGTCTTCAAGTTGCAGATATTATAGTTGCATTCAAATACACAGAAATTCCATTTGGAGAAGAGAACATTGGCGGAACTACAAAAAAATTTGATCATTACTGTGGAAATTATGTTTATGTTAAAATCAATGAGATGTATTCCACCCGACCAGATTTAGAGATAAAAAGAAAGATTATTTTAAAGGAATTGGAAAATCCCAATACTGAAGTATCAAATTTCACCCAACAAATTGTGAAAAGAGTACTAAGAGATCAGCTTCAAACTTGTTGGGATTTGAAATGTCATTATGATATAGTAAATTTTGAATCTCAAATAATTCAATCTGATTTATGGAATAAAATTTTTAGAATATTAAAGGAAAAGCAAATTATTCAGTTTGAAACTAGCGGTAAAAATATTGGATGTTGGGTTTTTAAATCAAAAACAGAAGGAGACAAAGTTTTAGTACGTAGTGATTCAACAATCACCTATTTTGCAAAAGATATTCCGTATGCAATATGGAAATTAGGCTACATTGAAAACCCTTTTGAACTTGAATTTTTTTCTCAACAATGGGATGATACTAATCTGTATCATACTACTATAAAAAACAGAAAAAGAAAAGAAATTTCTAATGAACATCAATTGGTAAATTTTGATATAAAAAAAGTTATTACAATAATTGATTACAGGCAAGAAAGATTACAATCATTATTGGTTGAAATCCTAATTAAATTAGGTATAGAAAAAACGAAATACAACTATCTTGGTTACGAACCCGTCACATTGAGTAATAAAACGGCAGAACTACTTGGTTTTGACCTAAAAAACAAAAAATCCACTCAAATGTCTGGGAGAAAAGGGATTTTTATTGAGGCAGATGATGCACTAAACTTATTGATGATTAAATCTTGCGAGGAAATAAGTAAAAGAAATGAACATATCTCTGGAAGAGAAGTATCACAAATTGCCAAAGAAATTGCAATCTCAGCAATTAGATATTATTTTGTAAAGCATGACATTGGAAAAATGATTACATTTGATATAAATGACTCTTTGAGTTTGGAAGGCGATACTGGACCCTACATCCAATATTCATATGCTAGAGGTAAAAGGATATTTAATAAAATAGAAAATAAAAATTATTATTTAGATGATATTAAATTAACAGATTTAGATTTAGATTTAACTTCAACTGAGATCGAATTGGTTAAACAGTTATGTAAATTCTCAACAACAATAAAGGAATCAGTCAACAATACAGACCCTAAACTTGTTGCAAGATTTCTTTTCAAATTATCAACTTTATTTAATAATTTTTATGAAGAGTCTCCTATTTTAAAAGAAGTAGAAAATAAAAAAAGTATAAGAATTAAAATATTATATTCAACTCTTCTAATCATGGAGAATTGTATGAAAATAATTGGTATAACGCCATTAGAAAAAATGTGATATTACCGACATAGTAAAGTAAAAAGATTAATAAACCTAAAAAAATCATTCAACTTTGTTTGATAGATATTTCTAACATTTTTGAAAGAGTGATATTACAATTACCAGGTTTGACACCTCAATATACGACCCATCCTCTTTTTCCCGATATGGTTACTTCTGCAATTGTAGCTGCAATGATAGCTATTGGGCTAAATTACGGCATGGCAATGTTAAGAAGAAAAACTACAAACATAGAAAAAATGAAAACAGTTATGAAAGAGACAGGCGAATGGAGAAAGAAGTATACAGAAGCTATAAAAAAAAGAGATAAGGAACTTATAGAAGAATTAAAGAAAAAACAATCTCAAATGAATAAAATGAGTTTAGAACTTCAGCAGCAACAAATGAAACCCATGATGTTATACATGATACCATCTTTTATGCTATGGATTTTTGTTTTTCCATCCATTTTTGGACAGGTTGTTGCTTTATCTCCAATCACCTTTCCTTATCTTACCTGTTCTGAAGAAAATGTAAAATTGGATAATCCCACACAGATTAAAGATAATCCCAAATCATCTGAAATCAAAACAGGTCCCTGTAAGATCCCTGGTCAAATGTTTCTATGGGGATGGTTTTTACTAGTAAGTTTTGCCTTCAGCGGCATCATTGCAAAGGTTACAAACACAAACATACCCACATTCTGACAGCTATACTCAATAAAAAAATGACAATGTAAAGGAATAGGCCCATAAGTCAAAAAATAAATCTATTTATCTTCGATAGGAGTTAAATTATTTAAATGGAAAAGATTCTTGGGAGGAAATTGTTTTCGGAGAAACCTATAGACTCTTCCCAATCAAAAGGACATAGAATAACTGAAGATGACATAAAGAAAGTTAATCTATTTAATAAAGGAGTCAATAAAATGTCTGAAGAAAAGTTTGAAGAGGCTATTAAGATTTTTGATCTAGCATTAAGAATAGACCCTCATTTTGTAGATGCAATAATTAAAAAAGGGTATTCACATTTCCATTTAAATCACTATAATCTTGCAGTAACATTTTTTGATCAGGCTCTGGAAATTAACATTAACGATCCTGAAGTTTGGAATTTAAAAGGATTGGTATACTATAAATCAAAAAACTATGAAAAGGCTATAGATTGTTGTGAAAAGGCTATAGACTTAAATCCAAATGTAGCTATGGTATGGTATAATTATGCTTGTTATTTAACTTTGAGCGGAAAAATAGCAGAAGGTATGGAAGCCTTAAAAAAATCTATAGAATTAGACATATCTAATGCAAAAAAAGCTGTGAGAGATAAAGACTTTATCAATGCTCACATGGAAGATGATTATAAAAGAATTATTGAGGTGGTTATATTAGAATCCATAAGACAAGGAAATGATCATCTTGGAAAGATATTATGGGTTACAGGTTTGAGTAGGGAAGAGATACAGGATGCTACAACAAGGTTAGTAAACAAGGGTTTATTGTTTAAAAATATAAAAAAAACATTTACTGGAACAGATGAACAATATGAGCTAACGCAAGCTCTCGTTGCTAAAGTCGGAATAGAAAAAAGATCATCAAAGTCATTTGAAGGAAAAAAGGAAATATTTTTCTCCACTCAACAGATAAAAGATATAAGCAAAATCCTAAATGATGCTTCAGAGCATTCCGAAAGAAATGAATTAAATTCGTTATTAAACAGTATAGATAAACTACTAAATCCTGTACTACACGGAACAGTTATTTTAGATAATTTCTTTGAGGAACATAGAGAACTAAGATTATTCAGCAGTAGACTAAAAGAAAAAGGTCAAGAATATCTCAATTTACACAGAGAAGAAATATCGAAATTTATGTTTGAATTTGATAAAAAGATAAAGGGACAATAACAAAACATATTAATCTATTTATTTTAAACTCACTTTGTTATTTTCAATTTTTAACTTATCAGTAGTAAAGAGATTAATAGCCTTTTTGTATATCTTATGTTCCTCAATTAAAATACGCTTGGATAAAACTAATTCCGTATCAGTGTCAAAAACAGGAACACATTCTTGAAGTATTATTGGCCCTGTATCAACAGCATTATCTACAAAATGCACAGTGCATCCTGAAATTTTTACACCTGCATCCAAAGCTTGTTTTTGTGCATGCAAGCCTTTGAATGATGGAAGCAAAGATGGATGTATGTTTATTATTCTAAGTTTATACATATCAACTATATACGGGCTGAGTATTTTCATGAAACCAGCCAGGCACACTAATCCATTGCTTGGTTGAATATCATAAGATTTTAGAACATGGACGATCTTTTCATCAAACTCATTATTTGATAGGTTATCATTCATAATTAATTCGGTGTTAATTCCATAACGATCTTCTGCAAGGTGTAATCCAATCGATTCTCTTTTATTAGATATTACTAAAACCTTATTCACATTTAAGATATATTTATTTTTAATAGCGTCTAAAATAGCGATCATATTGCTACCTCTACCTGAAATTAAAATTGCTAAATTTACCAATAAAAAGAAATGGACCATTTAAAATTAATAGTTTATCGTATTTTAACTATCAATAAAATATATCAAAATCAATTTATATAAAAAACATCAAATAATAACTTAATCGATACAATAACCAAAACTATTGAAAAAATTTTTTGTAAGGTATTTGAGTTGGTTTTTGAAGATATTTTGGACCCAATTGAACCACCTAACAATGAACCAATTGCGAGAATAAAACCAATAAAATAATTTGGATTTCCGTAATACATATAAATACTTAAACCAGACAGAGACGTAAATAACAAAGCAAATTGAGAAGTTGCAGCAGCATTATTCATGTTGAATTTATACAAGATTATTAAAGATGGAACAAAAATAATTCCACCTCCGATTCCAAAACAACTAGATATCATTCCTGCCAAAAATGAAAAAAAAACTAGCAAAAATAATTTACCATAACATATTCTGTTTTTATTGTCAGAAATATTATATGTTGTTGACTGTAGGACATCATTTTTTTTTATTTTCGATTTTATTATTAGATATAATGAAGTGAATATTAAAATAAAAGCGAAATAAAATTTAAATTCCGATAACGAAAAAAGATTTGAAAGTACAACACCAAAAAAAGTTCCTGGGATTGAAGAAATTGAAAGAATTAGTCCTATTTTGCTAGAGATCAATTTATTACGATAATAAAAAAAAGACGAAGACAAACTTGTAGAAAAAACTGAAATAAGGCTAGTAGATGATATTTGGGAAGGAGAATAATTTAAGTGGCTTAAAAATGGCGAAATAATTACACCACCACCTATACCCACTAAAGAACCAACTATCCCAGCAACTATAGAGATAAGAAAACTCATTAGGACTTCTAAGAGCATAGATAAACAACAGGTTTTTCTTATACTATAATATATATTTAAAATCTATTTGAAATAAGTCTCAAAGATTAAAACTCTTTGGATGATTTTTTTGCCCAAAAAAGAATTGCAATTGTACTTATTCCCGAACCAATTATTCCAGCAATCAGAGATTCTAAAAGAAATTTAGAAAACAGATTAGGAACTAAAGAGTTAAAAAAATCGATAATAGAAGGTAATATAATATATCCTGTTATTCCACCTAGAAAGCCTATAATCCAAAATATAAGAACTATTAGATATCTATTCATTGTATAAATCCCGTTTTTTCAAGTATAAAATCTATCAAAGACTTTGAATAATTAAATTTTTTCAGAATAATGATAATATTAAAGTTCCATAAATAAAGATATTAATATGATTTATGTCGTCCTTAGTATGTGTGATGCGTATTGACAGCAACAAAGAAAGAATTAAAACAAAAGGAAAATTTAGAAAGATTGAATAATGCAACAACAACTCTTGAGGCATTAACCAAAAATAGCAATATACAAAGAAACATTAGGAATATGATTAGAGAGGTTTTGATGATCTTAAAGGATGAAAAAGGAGGCAGTATTTCAGTTCGGGCTGCAAATGCAATTAGTATGTTAGATGGAGTAACTCAAAATCCCCAAATGCAATCACATATTAGAACTTCTCTTTGGCAGGTAGTTTCAGCTTTAGAAAGCATTAGAGAATAACAACAACTACAATTTAAAAAGGAATTGCTAGGAGGGGGTAGATTTAGTTGGTTTTGGAGGGGGTGGAAGTTTTTCCAATTTATGTTCGGGATTAGCCAAATAGTGCCTCGATGCACCCTCCCCACTTAGTATAATATTACAATTAATACATCTATATCTTATTGCCAAATCAGATCATTATTAAATCATCGAACATATGAAAAAACCTATCGAAATTATCTCAATTTTATTATATCTCTATTATCAGGTACACTAGATCTTATTTTTAATTTAGAATATATTGAACTAGCAATATTTTCTGATTTCGATCTTTCCCCATGATTCACTAAAACTCTTTTTGGTTTAACCCTGGAAATAAACGACAATATTTGGTTAAAGTCACTATGGCCACTAAATCCATCGATTTTTTGTTTTGAGCATCTAACTGGAACAACTTTCATTTTTCCATTTTTATCGACCATACTAGCTTCGGATATAGTTCCATCAAGAACTCTTCTTCCCAATGTGCCATTAATTTGATAAGATACAAAAATTATTTTGTTTTGTGGTTTTGGAGAGATCTCTTTGAAATATTCCACGGAAGGGCCGCCTTCTAACATTCCTGATGTAGCCATAATGATCGAAGGAGAATCATCATTAAAAACTTCATCCCGTTTACTAAGACCATTAATAACAGTAAAATAGGATGATTGAAATGGATTTATTCCTTGAAATACGGATTTTCTTACATCATATCCTAAATAATGAGCATAGGACATGTGAATAGCACTTGCCTCAGAGATCATACCCTCTATAAAAATAGGTGATTCGATTAACCTACCCTCACGCATTTCTTTGTCTAAAACGAGCATTATTTCTTGGGCCCTGCCCACAGCCGGCACCGGAATTAATACTTTACCACCTTGTTTAAGTGTTTGATTAATACTTTCGGTAAATGTGCTATAAACAGAATATTGATCTGGCATGACATCGCCACTAGAGCCATATGTACTCTCTGTAATAACAGTTTCAACGCGTGGATAATTTGATATAGCACTATCTAATAGCTGTGTTTTTGCATATTTATAATCACCAGTATATAAAATATTATGAGTACCTGCTATATTAATGTGAACTGTTGCACTTCCCATAATATGACCTGCATTGTTAAGGGTTATCGTGATATCAGGTGATATATCAGTGGGTTTGCCATAAGGGATTGGTATACAATGCTTTATCGATTCATTCACATCCCTAATTTCATATGGCAAATAGGCACCATTGCTTTTACTAAGTTTTATAGAGTCCATCTGTAAAAGAGCCATTAAAGGTAATGTAGGTTCAGTACAATATACCGGCCCTTTATAACCAAATTTGTAAAGAGTGGGCAAAAAGCCTTGATGATCTATATGAGCATGACTAATAACTACCGCATCTAGTTCTTCTAAATTAAAATTGAACCAATCAATTCGAGGATATGCATTATAACTTTGGTTTTCTCCTGGATTTATTCCACAATCTAACATAATTTTACTTTCGGGTGTGACCACGACAAAACATGATCTTCCGACTTGCTTAACCCCACCCAAACAATACAATATAACTTCCCGGAGGTTATTATATCGATAATTAAATGGACCACTATTATTATAACTATGAACATTTTCTACAGTATTGGACATTACCAAATTATGTTGAGGATTGTTTTCGGTATTTTGATTATCATCATGTTGGAGTAGGTTACTTGGAAGTAAGATAGGGCGAAATATTCTTTTCCCAAGCCTTTGATAAAAAATCTGTCTTTCTTTTGAAGATGATTTCAAGGTAGAATGAATATTTTTGATACTATTAGATGGAATATGGGGAGATCTTCTAGTATGCGTTATCCAGCCGGTATTCTTAGCTATTTTTAAAAATATATCAGAAGTTATTCCCTCTGGTTTATTAACTTCCAATACCACTTCACCGGTTGCCTAATCACAAAAAATCACCGATACAGATATTTCTTTGGGCAATATTTTTGTTATTTCAGCCCTAGTATCATCTTCAGAGAGACGGATAGATGGGTCAGTTCTTATTATAAATCTCTTTTTTAACGATTTTGATAATGCGGATAAGTGAAGTGTTAATTCAGTTAATGAGAATTCGGGATTTCTTGTATAAAGTGCAATATTAGTTCCTTCAAATTTCGCAGAGGTTATCATGGCTTCTGTAGGTAATGATTTCATTATTTCTTTTTCGAGCTGTACTTCAAAATCAATGGTAATCTTGGAAGAACCGTTATATTCTTTTTTGCCAAAACTAACGTTAGAAATATTTTCAACCGGATTAATACTTTTTTCTATATTTTCTGTTGTCAATTTATTATTGATTCCTTAATTTAATTAGCACATTATAAAAAAAATACATAATTATACTTATATTGCATAACCTGAATATTTATATTTTTAAAGTAATGATAATGGTAGATTATCATTTATTTTTTTGCTTTGATCTATTTTGAATCATTTTTTCAGCAATATTCTTCACAATCTTATTTTTAAAAACGTTATTTTTAGCTATCATAACATACCCAGATTTGATATGAGGCCTTCTTGGATATCTAGCGCTACTATTAACTTGATCTTTTGGTATATCATACCCAAGCGAAGCTACTGCTTCAATCAATTCAGAAAGCAAAGGATCATACACTGCTAACGATTTTGGGATTTTCCTCCCTTTGTTTCTAGATAGACCCTTATTATAATAATCTAACCATAAGATAATGCTATCATAATCCTTCATAATAACTGATATGTCATTATATTAGTATTTTAAAATTTATGATGTTTTTAATCTTTTAAATTTTTTTTGTATAACAATTTTACATTCACTTACAATCGGATTGTAAATCCTTAAATTATTACACATTTCTTTAATTTTGATTTCTGCTTCATCACTGTCTTTTGCCAATATTTCAATTATTAAAGTTTTTGCTGTTCTAACAGATATAATATCATGATAACCTTCCTTCAAAATAAGATCATTTAGTATAGTCTCGCCTTCAGGATCATTCAAAAAACTTTTATTTTCTATACTAACATTAGCTAAAAATATCCTATTTTCAGTGTTGTTTAAATCAGTCATAATACGGTTGAATAATTTAAACATTATAAATACAAAAGCTTTTAATTACAGAATCTAATTGATTATAAATTTATGGTCATGTAGCTCAGCCTGGCAGAGCGAAGGTTTTGTAAACCTTAGGCCGCGGGTTCAAATCCCGTCATGACCTTAATTTATAAGAATTACATAATACTTCTTGATAATTTTGATAGCTTTATTTGACAGAAGAAGATGTAAATCATTAGGTATAAACAACTGTCATGGAACTGTTAGGTGAGATTTTACATTTTTCAAAGAGTGGAAGGATTATTGTTAAAATGGACAAGTATAAGCCATCTATTAAACCAGGATTAAACGTATCTGATAACCAAGAAAAAAAAATAGGCAAGATATCAGAGATTCTAGGGCCGATTAAATCTCCATATGCTTCGATAATACCATTCATTCAAAAAAGAAATAAATTAACAGGAACAAAAGTGTACATTCACGAAACTTTAAAGAAAAATTACAGTTCAAAGGCATATAACTCAAAGTCAAGAATAAAAAGAAACAAAAAATAGCAGGTAAAATTTATGCACAATAAATTAAATATAAATAACATCTGTCCAGAGTGCAATTCTAGCATCATACATGACAATGTAAAAGGTGAATTCATTTGTAGTGTATGTGGATATGTGATGGAAGAACAAATGGAAGATTACGGAAATGACGTATATAATAACAACGTCTACAATAAACTTAGTAACTCAAGAGCAAGTGGTTACAATAGTATTTCATATCACGATTTTGGACTTCACACAGAAATAGATCATCAAGGTAAAGACTATACAGGGAAAGGATTCAATGATCAGGCAAAAAAAACAGTAATAAATCTAAGGAAATGGAACACCATAATACGGATTTCGAACTCAAAAGAAAGGAGATTATCGAATGTTTTAACAAAGATAAACGAAATTAGTTCTATTGCATCATTTCCAAAAGTAGTTTGTGAAACTGCAGCTTTGATGTATAGGATTTATGAAAATAAATATGATACAAAAGGAAAATCATCAATATGCATGGCTGCAGCTGCATTATATTATGCCTGTAAAACATGTGGCATATTAAGATCTTTAAATGAAATTATAAAATTGTGTAGTGCAAATGAAGACTATAATGAGAATTTGAAACTCTCTTCAAAATACTATAGATCGATGGTAATAGTTTGTGAAGATGATGAATATGTTAACCTTTCACAAAACAACATTATCAAGTCAAATGAAATCAATATCAAAGATAAAACTACATTTACTCACAACAGTAAACAAAAATACAATTACGGAATATCCAATACTCACACAATAAACATAAACCAATATATTTCAAAATTAGCAAATTTATCAAATTTCGATACTAAAATTGAAAGACTCGCTCTTAATATAGCACAAAAAACCCAAAATCATCTATTATCTGATGGAAAATCACCTAATGGAATTGCAGCAGCCTATCTATATATAGCATCAATATTACTTGGAGTAAATATTTTACAAATAGACATATCAAAACTTGCAGGAGTAACAGAAGTAACAATTAGAAACCGGTGTAAAGACATTTTAACTGGTTATAGAATTACTTTGAAGGTTAAACCCAATACCAACAATTTTACTTAAAGTTTCATTATTTTTAAAGATATAAATTATGAAATACCCATCTTATCTTAATGGGCGGGAATAAAAAGAAACCTACTCAATCTAATGCATCCAAATCTCAAGAAAACAAAAATACAAATAAAGAGGATACAAAAAAATCATCCACATCAAAACCACAACAAAAACAAAAGCTATCAGTTTTAATAGAAGAAAACCAAGGAATGAAAACAATAAGTTCAATGAAAGCTATTACAGTTCAAGGAGTAGCAAGAACTTTAGGGGTAAAGATATCTGTAGCAAATAATTTTATCAAAAATCTCGAAAATAAAAACATTATTAGAAATGTCGGAGGTTTCAGTGGTCATAAAATATATCAGAAAATAAAATAAAAAAATAATACTAATTAGCTTTTTTTATAGTAAGTATATCGCCAGTTTTAGTTTTTAAAAGTTCATGTAAACTTTCATTCTTTATGTATCCAATATGACTAAACTGCTGATTATGGTTATAGTCTTCTATAAAAATACAAATGCTATTGGATATTGGTGAAAAAGCTATATCACCTTTTTTAAACTTATTGAGAGGTTTTTCCACGCCGACACCTAAATCTAATTTAACATAAAGAAATTTATTTTGGAAATTGTTTATCAGTCGGCTAATTGGTAAGTTATTAACTATCTTTTTCACAGTTAGAGGAGATAGGTATCGGATTAATTCCCCCTCTATCTCTATATCGCTATTTAAGATTATTGCTATGGGTATTCTTGATACACTAGTTATTCGATCGGACATAAAGTGAGTATAAAAGTTTATAAATATGAACTTTCAGCAACATTTAATTATATAAATTAATGAATTTTGATAACAGTGGCTGTTAAAAGGACAAGAAAGAAAACAACGGTTAAAATTAATGAAGATGAACTAGAAGAAAAGCAAATTTCTGACAATATTATCAGTGAGAATGATACAATCGAAGCCAAAAACAATACTACAAAAGAAAAAAGAGAATATCAAATATACGAGGTTGAAACCGAATTTAAGCTTAAAGAGATTTTTTCGAAAGATAACAAGATAATCATTGGTCCGCCTAGATTAACAAGATTTGAAAAGGCCAGAATAACAGGAGCAAGGTCATTGCAACTTTCTTTAGGAGCGCCCACTTTAATCAAAATACCAGCCGATTTAACAGATACCATTATGATAGCTAAATATGAACTTGATAAAAAAACGCTACCTATATCGATTAGAAGAATACTACCAAATGGCTTGTTTCAAGATATCCCTATAGATTGGACTATAAAATAAAGATCAAGATAACCTCTTATTGTTTTCTTACAAATAGTATTTATTATAACTTTAAGTATGTACACTATAGTAATAACAATAAATTGAATCAAAAATATTAAGAAGGTCTTTTAGATAATCGATATTTTCTCATCATAAAAACATTTTCTTTTAATATTTTGAATATTAATTATAGTTATTCATATAAAAAATTAAATAGTTAGGGATGCTTTTCTGCATCCACCATAAACCTATATTTTATTGATAATTAAAGCAAATGATACCTTTTACAATTTTATTATTTTTATATTTTATAAAAATCGAATTCTAACATATTATTTAAATTAAATATCAACATATTCTAATAATTTTTAAGAGGGATCTTTTCATTTAATTTTAATGAGATGCATTCGCTATAATAAAATTAATCTGCATATAAAATTATGAAAATTATTCGTATTAAAAATCATCTATAACACACAAATGAATTAAATAAATAAATATTATTTTTGCCCATATACTAGGATGTTTAATTTCTATACTCCAGACAAAGCAAATGAATTTTTGCCAGAGATTAAAAGAAGATTTAATTTAATTATAGGCCATAGAAGTCAAATTGTAATAATCCAAAATGAATTAAATAATATTTCAAGCAAAGATTATTCATTTAAATTATTTTTTGAAAAAAAAATACAGCTCAATAAAACAATAACTTTATTATACAAACAAATAGAAGAAATAGAAGAATTAGGTATTTTAATTAAAAGTTTAGACGAAGGATTGATAGATTTTCCTTCTATAAGGTTTAACGAGGAAGTATGGCTGTGTTGGAACATAGAAGAAGAAAAAATTAAAGTCTGGCACGGTAAAAATGAAGGATTTATTGGAAGAAAACCATTATCCATAAAAGGTAATTATAATGAAGATAATTTAGAGGATTTAAGATAGAAAAGGGATCTTTTATTGAGTAATAAATTAAAAAAAATTTTGAATATGGAAAACGAAACAACTTTCATAACCATAAATACGAAATTAAACCCATTTGAGATTTTTCAAAAAATTTCCAATTATTATGATGATTTATTTATTTTTGAATCATTGGAAGGACCTAAAGAATTAATCAAGTCATCAATCATTGGTTTTGGACCAAAATACAAGATAAAATGTCTCAATAAAAAATTATTGATATTCGATAAAGGAAAAAAAATTGAGGAAATATCGACTATTGATCCCCTGAATAAAATTAATGATTTCTTTACATCGGTTAAGAATCAGGATTACAGGTATGTTGGTGGATTGGTAGGATATACAAATTACGAGTCAATTAAATACTGGGAAAAAATCAAGGTTAAATATAACAAATACTTTCCCCTCATGGAATTTGGATTATTTACTGACGGAATAATATTTGATCATGATAAACGAAAACTAGAATACTTTTATTATGAAAAATCAAGATTACGACACATTGAGAATATTATAAATAAAACCCAAAATACAGATAGCAAAATTCAGGATTTTAAAATTCGCAATTTAAGTAGAAATGTTGAGAAAAAAGACTTTGAAAAAATGGTAAAAAAAGTTAAAAAGTATCTAAACAACGGAGATGTTTTCCAAACAGTTTTATCAAAAAAAATAGAGTTTAGTTGTAGTGGTAATCCACTATTTCTATATCAAACTCTTCGGAAAATTAACCCTTCACCATACATGTTCTATTTCAAGTTAAATAAGCGAATTCTTATTGGCTCAAGCCCGGAGATGTTACTTCGAATAACAAACAAAAAAGTAGAAACATATCCAATTGCAGGTTCACGGCCTGTTTCTAAAGAAAAACATTTAACTGAAAAATATAAAGATGAAATGCTGAATGATGAAAAAGAAATAGCAGAACACACAATGTTGGTAGATTTGGCAAGAAATGATTTAGGAAAAGTTTGCAAATTTGGAACAGTAAAAACAGACGAACTCATGAATGTAAAACAATTTAGTCATATTCAGCACATAGTTTCACATATTATAGGTGAGCTAGACAGCAAATACAGCGTATTTGATGCATTTAAAGCAGTGTTTCCTGCAGGAACTGTTTCAGGAGCACCAAAAGTGAGATCCATGGAAATAATCAACGAATTGGAAAAAGAAAGCAGAGGACCATATGCAGGTGCAATTGGGTATTTTTCTTTTAATAAATCATGTGATTTTGCCATCACTATAAGATCAATTTTCATCAACAGGAATAAAGGATACAATCAATCTGGGGCAGGAATAGTAATAGATTCGATTCCTGAAAATGAATATAAAGAAACAGAAGACAAATCAAATGCAATATTATTGTCTCTTAATATTTTTGAAAATCAAATAAAATAAGAATCTAAAGAAATTGATATTGAAACTTATTAAAGATACAACTAGAAATCATTATAAATCGATTGGCGGTACCGCAAATTTATTTGATTTTTCAGAGTGATATTTTATTATCATAGATGGATCTTTCTGTCTTCCGGTTAATACCCCAACAACAATATCATCTTTATGTATAATATCTTTTTTTCTTAATTTCATAATTCCAGCAGGTACAGCTCCAGATGCCATCTCGCAATCAAATCCGTTTAATCCAACTGAAGACATACCATCCATCATGTCTTCATCTGCTACTTGTTCAACTATACCATTTGTAAAGTCGATGGTTCTCAATGCCTTTATTATATTTGCAGGTTTCCCAATTTGTATAGCAGTAGCTGATGTTTTAGGAACATGTTTATCTTTTATTTGTTTTTCATAATATCTTTCAATTAAAAGAGTATCGGGCAATCCGTTATTCCATTGTAGTTTTGTAGACTCAAAGAAACCATTTACCAATTCATAAAAAGTATTGGCGCCAGTTGCATTAACTACTAAAACGCGTGGGATTTTTTTTATCCAACCCCATGCGAAAAGATCCATCAATGCCTTTCCACAACTAGAAATATTTCCAAGGGCACCACCAGGATACACTATCCAATCTGGCGGATTCCAATTCAAATGTTCAAGTATTCTGAAAACAATAGTCTTTTGGCCTTCGAGTCTAAAAGGGTTTAAGGAATTTACCGTATATCCTCCATCTCGCTTAGCTATCTCAAGGGATTTTAAAAGTGCATCGTCAAAATTCCCTTCAACTTGGATAACTTGGGCACCAAATTGAAAGGCTTGCCCTAGTTTTCCAGGCGCAATTTCACCTTTAGGTATATAAACTTCACAATCCAAGCCTTCATTAGAAGCATACATGGCAGCAGATGCAGATGTATTACCAGTAGAAGCGCAAATTAATTTTTTAACGGACAACAACTTTGCATGTGTTACTGCGGCAGCCATACCATTGTCTTTAAAAGATCCACTAGGATTGTATCCTTCTGGTTGAAGTAAAAGATTGTCAACAGGCATATCAACATATTTAGCTACTTTGCTCATTTTATAAGGATGAGATAATCTGCCTTCAGATCCATCCAAAGACACAAAATATTTAGAACATTCATTGATGTCATCTGTATCTATGTCAATGAAATTTATCAGTTCTCTGAATCTCCAAACTCCACTTTCATTAAATATATTTCCGCCATGATTAAGTCTTTGGAAAAAAGTATCAATTAAAGATTTATTAGGGATTTTAGAATATTCTATATCAAGCAAAAAACCGCATGAGCACCTATAAATATCATTGTTAATTGAATAAGTAAGTCCACAAGATGGATTGATACATTTCTTTTCTACTTTCAAAACATTATTCTAATAAAGTTTCTCTGATTAGATTTATAAACTTAAAAATAAAAATTATAGGTATTTGGAAAGCACTTGTTGTGAATTTAAAAACATATTAACTAATATTTGCGCCAAAGAAGATCATGACGGCATATTACTTTCCGGAGGATTGGATAGCAGTATACTCGCATATCACATTAAACCCAAATATTCAATTACAATATCGATTGACAAAGAATCTCCAGATTATTTTTATTCATCCCTTATTGCAAAAAAAAAGTACTCTATAAACCATCACATGATTAATATATCATATGACGACGTTTTAACAAATATAGAAGAATTAATAGAAGAATTTAAAACATTCGATCCCATTTTCTTAAAAAATTCTGTTGTCCAATTAATAGGATTTAAAATTGCAAAAGAAATGAATATAAATTCTTTGGTCATTGGCGATGGAGCAGACGAACTTTTTGCAGGCTATAATTTTTTACACAAATATACTGAAGAGCCGGAAAGACTTGATAAAAAAATCAATTCATTAATTCAGAATATGGACTTTTTTTCTATAAAATTTTCAAATAAATTAGGATTAAAAATATTTCTTCCCTTTTTGCAAAAAGAAATTACCGAATTTTCACATAAAATCACATTAAAAGAAAAAATATCTAAAAAAGATGGAACCTTTTATGGGAAATTTTTTCTAAGAAAATGCTATGAAGATATACTAGGAAAGGAAATAGTCTGGAGAGAGAAAAACGCATTAGAAAAGGGATCAGGGTTTACTAATTTAAAATATTATATTGAAAACAATATGATAAAGGATTCTGAATATATTGTTGAAGAAGAAAAATCAAAATCGGAAGGCGTAGAGATACGAAACAAAGAACATCTCCATTTCTATAAAATTTATAGGAAATTTTTTAGACCACCTAGAGAAGATACACCTTACGAATCAAATACAATAAAAAAATGCCCTTTTTGTAAATCGATATTTTCATGGAGTGGCAGTTTTTGTAAGGTTTGCGGAGGATACCCTGTTAATTTTATTGAAAGAGAAAAATAATAATTAAAAAACTCTGTCACCATTCTCCTGTTAACCACGGTAACATTGGTAAAAAAAAATGGAATTTTATAAATGAAATCTGTTATGTAAATAAGGGTATACAAAAATATGTCTTTTAGTAATAAATGGATTAAGCCACAAAACGAAATCAACAATGTAGGTATGAAACTATTAGAAAATATTAAACCGCCATCTCCACTTAAACCTAGGATAGAAGAAGCTCAAAAAAGACTACACTCACAAATTGCAAAATTAGAAAATATGTCCATGAAAATGGAAGAAAAAGATCAGGTTATTTTTAAAAGAGTAATAAGTGCAATGCAGAGTCATGATAGCCAATATGCTAAAATTCTATCGAATGAATTATCACAAATCCGAAAAATGAATAAAAT